>NZ_OZ034995.1:0-523818 GCF_964031065.1 Alphaproteobacteria bacterium endosymbiont of Tiliacea citrago
TGTATGAAGATTTATTGAAATCTATTTCAGATTTTATTAAAAAAAAAATTGGAGAAAACAATTTTAGAGATTGGTTTTCAAAAATTTCTATTTCTTACAATGATGGCTATTTTTTAATTTTCCCAAACAAATTCACCTTAGATTGGGTAAACAGCCACTATAGCACCTTAATCAATGAACTTTCTGAATCTTTAGGCTTTGAAATAAAATTACAAACAGCAACAGAGTTATCCGCACAAGAAATTGATTCTTTATTAATTGATTCAAGCTTAAATAACGATTTTACATTTGAAAATTTTATTATTGCTAATTCAAATGAAATGGCTTATGAAGCAGCAAAAAGAATTGCAGAAAACGAAGATATTATATTTAACCCTTTGTTTATTTATGGCAATGTTGGTCTTGGAAAAACTCACTTGATGCATTCTATTGCTAATTATAAAAAAAAACATTTCCCTAAAAAAAAAATTATGTATCTATCTTCAGAACAATTTATGAATCAATTTATAAATTCACTAAGAACAAAAACAATTATGAGTTTTAAAGATGAATTTAGATCAATTGATGCTTTACTTATTGATGATTTTCAATTTTTAGGAAAAAAAGATGCAACGCAAGAAGAATTTTTTCATACTTTTAACGCTTTATTAGAACAAAAAAAACAGTTAATTATTTCAGCTGATCAACCTCCGCACACATTGCCAGGGGTTGAAGCCAGGTTAAAATCCAGACTCGGTTGGGGGCTGGTTGTTGATATTCACCCTGCTACTTATGAATTAAAAGTTAGTATTTTACAAGCCAAAGCAAATAAATTAAATTTACATATTGAATCTGATATTTTAGGTCTTATAGCTCAAAAAATACATTCCAGTATCAGAGAATTAGAAGGAGCGTTTGTAAGAGTTACAAAATATGCTGAATGGATGAAAAAACCGATTACTTCTGATTTGGTTCACACCATTTTAAATAATGTTTATGAAAACAGACCCAAAACAGCGCAAGAAATTTTATCTATTTTATGCAATAAAACAAATTTTAGCCTTGAAAAACTAAAAAGCAATGGAAGAAATCGCGATTTAGCAAGAGCAAGACAAAAAGTGGTTTTTCTATTAAAAGAAGCAACAGGAATTTCTTACGTTCAAATAGCAAAATTATTAGGCGGTAAAGATCATACAAGCATGATATATGCAGAAAACAAAGCTAAAGAATTAATTCAAACTAACTCAGAGTTTGCAGAGGAAATAGAAAGTTTAAGATCTTTCATCTCTTAAATTTGAATATAAACATAACACAATTCAATATAAAATCATTAAAAAATTAAGAACCTTTAAAAAATAATTTGATAAAAAAACCAATTAAAAATGGAATAATTATTGTTAAAAAATAAACAAATATAAGCAACTTAAAAGAAAATGCAAAACAAAATAAACTAAGACACCAACCGATTAAAACCATCAAAAAAGACCATAAAAAAGATCCCAATAAATTAAACAAAAAAAAAGTTTTCATAGAAATTTTTGAAAAGCCTAAAATTATTGGTGATATCAATTTTATACCATAAATAAATCTGAAAAAAATGATAAAATATGAACCATAGTTATCTATTTTTGAATTTAAATATTCAACCTTTTTTTGAAAAAAATTAAATTTTAAAAGCCTTTGTTTAAAACCTCTTCCTATCAAAAATAAAAACACTGTTCCAATAAAAGACCCTATAAGGCTCAAAATTAAAATATAAAACAAATTAAAATTCATTTCTTTAGATAAAGAAGAAATACAAATTACAACCGCCTCACTTTTTATTGCCGAGGCTAAAGTAAGGCCCCAATACCCCCATTTTAAAGTAAAATCGTAGGCATTAAAAATCATTTTTTCCCTCTAATAAAAATTTTATTATTTCATCAAAAACCTCTCCTCTTTTTTCAAAATTTTTAAAAAATTCAAAGCTTTGAAAACCAGGCGAAAATAAAAGACCAAGATCTTTTTCCTTTGAATATCTAAAAGCCTCTTTTACAACTTGCTCAAAATCATTAGATACAAAAAAAGGAAGCTTTAAATTTACAATTTCTTGATTACTTAAAATAAATATTTTTTGTAAAAAAGGATTAGAATGAATATCAAAACCCTCTTCGTTGAAACTATAATCATAGATTTGATTAATTAACACAAAGTCTTTTCTCATGTTATCTAAAGCGCAAAACATAGATTCATAGTTGGTGGCCTTACTATCATTTACTATAAAAGGAGAATCCGATATAACTTGCTGACGATATTTCAGCGGAGAATAAGATTCCAATTTTTTCAATGCTTTTTCTTGGTCTAAGTTCAAAACTTTCAAAATTTCAACGATAATATTCAAAGCTAACTTGTATTGATTTTGCTCAAAAATTTTATTTTTAGGATATTGCAAATTTTCATCAATTTCAAAATTATAAAAAGATTTGTGTGCATTTAAAATTTTGTTTTTAACCCTTACATATTCAGATTTAGTTTTATGATATTTGATATGATGATTGCCAATATTTGTTATTACACCAATATCTAATAATTTTAAAGATTCCTCTTTTAGCCAATGAAGTTGATAGGAAGAAAGCTCTAAAAGATAATAACAATTTTTTTTAAATTCTAAAGGAGACATGCCAAAATTTCCACCAATTTCTGCTAAATCTCCTAAAATATATTTTAACAACGCACACAGTGTTGACTTTCCATTTGTACCAGTTATACCAATTTTAACCCCAATCATTTCTTCGTTTTTTAAAAATACAGAAATATCAGATTCAATATCAATATTTCGTTTAATTGCTTCTAAAATCATGGGATGATCAGTTGAAAAACCAGGGCTAACAATTACTGTGTCTACTTCATCCCAGTTTTCAAAAAATGGTATTTGAACGCCCGCTTTATTGGTGTATTCCTTTAAGATATCATCATAAAAACACAAACATTCTTTGGAAAAATATTCAATGGAAGCTTTGCCAACCACGCCAATTCCAAGTATAAGTTTCATACAAATATATAATATAAACAAAACATCTTTATAACAAGTTATCAAAATATGTACAAAGAAAACAAAAGACCCAAAAAAGTTATAAAATAAAAAAGCAACATTACCTGCAGTTTAGTCCAATTTTTTAATAGTAAATGATGATGAAATGGAGCTAATAAAAAAATTCTTTTTGAAAACATCCTTATTGACACAATTTGAATCAATGAACTTATTGCTTGTATACAAAAAACAATTCCAACTAGTAAAACCGACCATTCTAAATTGTTTCTAAAAAATAAAACTCCAAGAATTGAGCCTAAACTTAAAGCTCCAACATCTCCCATATAAATTTTTGCTGGTGGAAAATTAAAAACAAGAAACCCTAAAAGCATAAAAATAAAATTTAAATATAAACTATCTCCGGTTTTTAAGTATAAAAAAAGAAAACAAAAAACACTTAAAATCGAAGATAATCCATCCATTCCATCAGAAAGATTTACTGCGTTTATCATACTAACTAAAAAAAAAGCGCAAAAAAACAATGAAATCACAGGATAAATCAAATAAGCTTTATGATAGTTTTCAAACAACAAAAACAGAAAGGCCCCTAAAAATTCTAATTTAATTTTTAGAGATGAGCTTAATCCATCAGTTGTTTTTTTTGACACTTTTAAAAAATCGTCTAAAAAGCCTATTGTCCCTGAGAAAAAAACATATGCAAAAAACGAAAATCCAACCTTTTTAAAAAAAAATAATAAAAACATTACTAGTAAAAAGGATATCCCTCCAAACGTAGGAATTTTAATTTTTTCTGATCTTTGAGGTTGAAAACATTTGTTTTTTAATAAATATTTGATTAAAAAAGCATTAGAACATAGGCTTAAAAGAAAAATAACTAGATTAATATGCATAACTTATATTTAATTTTATTATTTAAAAATTATCAATACAGTTTATAAAATCAATATAATTTTACCTCAAAAATGATAAAAAAAGGCTTAAAAATGCTATAATTTAGTGAAAAAATGATATGTTTTTTTATTAGTTTTTAACTGTTTTTTTAAAGTCCAAATTCATAGTTTTTTGATTTACATTTTATAAAGTAAAAATGGAAAAATATCCTTAATAGTCTCTACATACTCTTTGGAAATCGCCTCTGCATCTTTGTTTTTTTTTAAAAGATGATCAAAAGATGTTGCTATTTTGAAATAATCGTTATTTTTGATTGCTTTTTTTAAATTATCTAAATGCTTTCTATCTTTTTCTTCTTCTTTAATCTTTTTTTGATTTATTATTGTCCATAAATGGCTCATTTTTTTCCATCCTTCAAATAGGTGCGCCTCGCTTAACGTCTTTAAACTTGCATAAAAAAACGCCTCTATACCATAAATTTTAATTTCATAAAAATTTTCTTCTGTTAATTCTTTATTTAAAATAATTTTGATTTTATTTAAATAGCCTTCTATTAAATTTTTATTCTTAGCTTCGTGCAAATGAAAATTATACTGCAAAAACATATTTGTATCTTATCTTAATATTTATTAATTACCAAAGTTTTCTTTGTTTTTTTTCTTAAAAATAAATTTTTGATATTATTTCGTCTAAATTTTCTAAGTTTTCAAAATCTATTATGATTTTTCCTGCATTCTTCGAAATTAATATTTCAACTTTTTTTGCATTTAATGATTCTAATAACATTTGTTCAAATTTCTTTATTTCTTCTGAATGTGAGGTTGGTTTTGATGTTGTTACGATTAAATCTTCTAATTGGCGCACCGTTAGCTTTTCTTCTATTATTTTTTTTGCTAATTCTTCTGAATTTTTTTTATTTGCTAAAACTTTTGCATGACCTACTGAAATTTTGCCTGATTGAATTTTTTCTTTTATTTTATCACTTAAACCGTTTAATCTTAAAAAATTTGTTATATAGGACCTGCTAAATCCTAATTTTTCTGATAATTCTTCTTGAGTCATCTTTAATTTTTCAATTAAAAATTCAAATCCTTCCGCTTTTTCTATTGGACTTAGATCTTTTCTTTGTAAATTTTCTATCATGCTTACTTCTAGCGATTTTTTATCGTCAAAATCCACTATTATTGCTGGTATGAAATGCAAACCTGCCATTTTGGATGCTCTAAACCTGCGTTCTCCCGCTATTATTTCATAATGATCTTCAAGTTTTCTTAAAATTATTGGTTGCAAAACTCCATATTCTTTTATTGAAGCTGATAATTCTAAAAGCCCCTCTTCTTCAAAAATTTTTCTTGGTTGCCATTTTGCTATTTGAATTAAATCTATAGAAATTTTTTCTACAAAATCTTCCTTTGATTCTTTTTCTGATCCAAATAACGCATCTAAGCCTAATCCCAACCTTTTGTTATCTTTTTCCATTATTTATATTAATACCCTACTTTTTTTAATAATTCAAAGACAATTTCTTTATATATCTGTGCTCCTATCGATTTTTTATCATATTCACAAATGCTTTTTCCAAAAGATGCTGCTTCTGCTAGTCTTATATTTCTTCTTACTTCTTGTTGAAATACTTTTGCTCCAAAATGATGTTTAATATCTGCAATAACTTCTCTATGATGCATATTTCTTTTATCACACATTGTTAAGATTATGCCCATCACTTCTAGTTTCATATTCCAACGCTTTTTTACTTTTGCTGCTGTTTCTAAAAGTAAACTTAAGCCTTCTAGGGCAAAAAATTCTGTTTGAACCGGAATTAATATGTATTCTGATGCAACTAATGCATTAATTGTTAATAACCCTAATGATGGAGGGCAATCAACTATTACGAAATCAAATTCTTTTATTGAGGTTAGAACGTCCTTTAGTTTACTTTCTTTTCTATCTACCAACATTGCTTCAAATTCAAACGCTGCTAAATTTTGGTTGCTTGGTATTACATAGAGATTTTTATTATTTGTTGTTACTTCTACATCCTTATATGAATGTCCATATAAAAGTTCGTATATCGATTTTTCTACTTTGCGAAAGCCTAATCCTGAACTTGCACTTGCTTGTGGATCAAAATCAATTAGCAATGTTTTATAGCCTAATTCGGCTAAATAATAAGATATATTTATTGCTGATGTTGTTTTTGCCACTCCGCCTTTTTGATTTGCAATTGAAATGATTTTCATTTTTCTTTCTTTTCCAAGCTTTCTTTTACGTTTTTTATTTTATATTTTATCTTTTATTTTTAAAACCCTAATAAAATTTAATGTTTTATTGATACTATTTTTATATTATTTTTCATAAATGAAAAAAAAATTTTTTTTACTTATTTATTTTTTTCTTGAAACACAAGTTATTAGGCAAATTCCTATTAAAAATACATCTAATCCTGCTAGTGAAGCTTCTATTAAAAAATTAATTTTTAATCAAAATCCCAGTATGGAAGAAATTGATTCGGGGTCTCTGTTTTTAAACATAAGAGTTGATGGGTTGTTTTTTAGCTCTAAATCTCAAGAGATCTCTCCAAAAATTAAAAAAAAATTGAAAAAAAACATTTGTGATTTTTATAAAAAAAATGCTACTAGCCTTAATCAATTATTAGAACTTCATAACAAAAAAACACATAAGAAAAAATTTAAAACAATAACTTTTCATAAAAAAAACTCTCACAAAAATTTAATTTACAATTTTAATTTAGCTTTTAAATTGTTTAGTTTAGCAAAAAATAAAAAAACAAAAAGAAAATGGAAAAAAACATATAATTTACTGAAAAAACAATTATTTCTTTTTTATTTACATAAAGAATTGGTGCAAAATCGTTTATTTGCTTATCATTCCCTGAAAACAATTTCTTCAAAAAAGAACTTTGGTTTATGGCTTAAAAAAACGATTGATTCTTCACATTTTGAACGAATTTTAAAACAAACCCAAAGAAAATTATAATCTATATACACAAAAATTAGTTTTTCATTTAACATGTTAAGGATGAATTTATTAGGCGTTTTGATTGCTTTTGTTGAATGGTATGATACCGCTGTTACTATTGCTTTTTCTCATGCTATTTATTATAGTTTTTTTCCTAATTTTCAAAAAGAACTTGCTTTCAAAACCGAATTGTTGCTGATCACTTGTTCTTGTCTTGGCAAGCCTATTGGCGCTTATTTAATTGGAAAATTTAGCGATAATTATGATCGATTACAGGCTGCTAAAGTATCTTTTTTTTTGATGATTTTTTGTAGTTTTTTTATTGTTTTTTTACCTAGTTTTCAATCTATTGGATATTTTTCTTTATTCTTATTTTTTATTATCAAATTTATTCAAGGAATAGCTGTTGGCGGAAATTATGCTACTAGTGTTTATTCAATTGAACAATCTAATCAAAAATTCTTTATTTCCAGTTTAACCTCTTTTTCTATCTTTTGCGGTTTTTTTTTAGCTAACACTTTTCACTCTTTTTTTTATCGATTTGATCAATCTTTTTACAATCTTTTTGCTTGGAGAGTTGCTTATTTTTTTACTATTATATTCTCTTTACCTATTTTTTGGCTTATTAACAAAGAATCTTCTTTAAAAAAAGTTATTAATTATGAAGAAAATAAAATCTATAATAACGAAACTTTTGAGTTTTTTAGAACTTGTTTTTTGGTTTTATTGGACGTTATTCCTTTTCAATATTTTCATGTTTTTTTACCTAATTATAAGAGACTAATTTTACAATACAATGAGACGCTTATTCAAAAAGGGATTTTTACCACTCTTCTTACAATCAACATTATTACTCCTTTTGTTGGCAAAATTGCTGATAAATTTGGTCCTATGTTCTTTTTGAAGTCCTCTGCTTTAATGATGATTTTTTCATTTTTCATTTTTCATTATATTTTTGAAAATTTTGCTAAATTTTTTATTGCAGATATATATTTTGGCGTTATGATGGCTTTTTGTTATGGTACTTTATATTGTTATTTACCTATGAATTTTTGTAAAAATTCTAGGGCCAGATTAAGCGGATTTGCTTTAAATTTTACTACTTCTATTGTTCTTATTTTAATGCCTGTTTTTTCTAATTCTATTGAAAAATATATTCTGCACATACTTTTATTTATTGGAACTTTTAGCTTTGCTCTTTTATCTATTAAGGATAAATCTAATGTCTTTTGATTTTTATTGGCCTAAAAATTCTTTGAAAGATTTTGAAAGTTATCAAGGGATTAAAAACAATAATGAAAAATTTGATATATCAAATAATTGTGAGGCTCAAAATCAAAAACGATCTTTATTAAATACATTAAAAGAAAAAAAAAGACTTGATAGATCTCTGATTTTTGCTAATCAAGATAATAATTTTGTTTTTGATGATGGGAATATTGATTCTGATATTATGTTTATTGGAGAGGCTCCTGGTGAGGAAGAAGATAAATTACAAAAGCCTTTTGTTGGTAAAAGCGGGCAATTATTGCGTTTGTTTTTAAAAGAGGCTAATATTTTTGATTTTTATATTACTAACATTGTTTCTTGGCGTCCGCCTTATAATAGAACTCCTACAAACGATGAAATTGCTTGTATGAAGCCTTTTATTATTGAACACATTAAAATTATTGATCCTAAAATTATTGTTACCGTTGGAACCACGGCCCTTAAAGCTCTTGGTGTTCTTAGCACCATTACTAACACTCAAGGAACCCTTTTAAAGCTTGATATTGGGAATGTCTTTCCTATTTATCATCCTTCTTATGCTTTACGTGTTTCTTCTAAAAAAAAAGAGCTTTGGATCAGTTTGCTAAAACTTTACAAAATTTCACAAAGTATAATTGAATAATTAATTAATGTTTAGTGTTTCAAACACTTTTTAACAATTTATATCCACTGTTGCAAAAATTTCAAAAGCTTTGAATTTTTTATCTTCTTTTATTGCTTTATTTAAAATTTCTATATCTTCTTCTGTTAAAAAATAAAAAGAATTACATCCGTGTTGAATATATCCTGTTATTTTTCCACTTCCTCTTATTTCTAAATCTTTTTGCGATATATCGTGTCCATTATCATACATTTGCATATATTTTATTTTTTTTGTTTTGAATTTACTGATTAAAATACAACACGATTCTTGTCCGCTTCTTCCTACTCTTCCTCTTAACTGGTGCAGTTGTGATAGTCCAAAATTTTCTGCATTTTCAATTATAATTAAATCTGCGTCTGGAATATTTATTCCTACTTCTACTATTGTTGTCGCAATTAATACTCCTTCTTTTTCTTCTTTAAACTTGTTAATTGTTTCTATTTTTTCATTATCTTTCATTTTTCCATGTAACATATAGATATTCGGAATTTTTTCTTCTAAATACGTTTTTCTTGCTTCTATTCCTTTGTTTTTTTCGTTTTCTTCAATATTTGGCATCACCCAATATGCTTTTTTAATTTTTAATTTTTCAACTATCAAATATAAGTCTTCTTCTTTTATCCAAATTGTTTGTGTTATTTTTTTTCTGAAACTTTCTAGCGTATCGTAATCCATAAATTTACTTAACATCATACTTAAACTTCTTGGAATTGGTGTTGCTGTTAACATTAAAATATTTTTTTTTGTTGCTTTTTCTAATAGTTTTCCTCTTTGGAGGACTCCAAATTTGTGTATTTCATCTATTACTATTAAACCTAAATTTGGAATTTCATCTAAAAAAATTAATGCGTGTGTTCCTATTATTATTTTATATTTTCCGTTTTTTAATTCTTCTGTTTTCTGTTTTCTTTTTTTTATTGTGCTTGTTAATAACAAAATTTCGTTTTTTAAATCTGGGTAAAGGTTTATTATGTCTTCATAGTGTTGGTTTGCTAATGATAGTGTTGGAGCTAATAATACTGCGTTATAACCCGCTTGAATTATCATCATCATTGATATTATTGATACAATCGTTTTACCTGCTCCCACTTCACCATATATAAAATGTTTTAATGGCTTTTCATTGTTTAATTTTTCTTCTATTTTTTTGCACACATTTAATTGACTTATGCTTAGTTTATATTTAAATGTTGCTAATACCTCTGATAAAAAAATTTTGCTTTCATTTTTTTTTGAGTTATTTGAATTGTTGAATGTCTTGTTTAAAAATGATGCTTCTAAATATTTTATAGCTAATAACGAGTTACTCACTTCTATTCCTTTGTGTAAATTGGTGAAAATTTTTTTTAATGTTAAATTGTTATATATAATTTCTTCATCTTCTAATTTTTCAATAATTTGAAACACTAGTTTATTAAAAAAATAACTTGATAAACCCTTATATATTGGAATTATTTCATTTGATACATTAAAAATGGATGGATTGTCCATTTGATACTGATTATCCTTTTTTTTTATTTCTCCATATAAAACATAAGTTTGATTATTTTTGAAAATATTGAAAAACTTTATATTAAAAAAATTCACACATAAAATATAATCTTGATCGCTTAGTATTTTGAAAAATATTTTGTAAATTTTAGAATTAATTTTAATTTTTTTTTGTAACATGCATCTTATTGCAACTAATCCTTCTTTGAATTCGTTTTGAATTGATAAATAGTTATTAGGTAAATAAAATAAAACATCTCTTTTATTATGTAAATTTAGTTTGTTTAAGAAAAAAGATCTTTGTTTTCCAATTCCGCTTAAAGATTCTATTTTTTCATTTAACATTTATTAAATATATTTTACTAAAAATTCATCTAGTTCTGTTTGAGTACAAAGACCTAATGACACTGGGTTTTTTGGCAGCAATTCATTCATATTTCTACATGTTTCGTTTTTAACGGACTTTACAATTGTTGTGGAGCATTTTAATATTTTTGCTATTGAAGTTATATCTAATTCTGGATAGTGTCTTATCATCCAAAGTATTCCATCTAAACATCCTGATTTTTTAGAGCTTTGCCGATGTTTTTGACCGCTTAAAACACTTGTTAAACTTGCTGTTGCATTCTTTTCGCATCTATCAATTTCAGATTGCGTTAACATTGAGACATCAATAGGATTACATTCAATTATTCCATTTATTGATTCTGTATTTTCTCTTAAATGATAAATTTGTAATGGGTGCATATTACAAAATTCTGCAATTTGTTCTAAAGATAGTTTAGTGTTTCTTGCTAACCAAAGGGCGACTCCATTGCTCATTAAAACTTTTTCTGACATATATATTATACGAATAACATGATTTTTAAAAATTTTCAATCTATTAAATGGGGCGAGTAACCGGGATCGAACCGATGACCTCTAGAACCACAACCTAGCGCTCTAACCGACTGAGCTATACTCGCCAATATGAAGATATTATTATAAATATAATAAAAATAAAAGATCTATCTATTATTTAACTTCGTCTCTTATTTTTTGTTTTTTAATGTTTTTTTATTGAATTAAGTTAATTTATTATTTTTCATCACAAAAATTATTATATAATTTGAAAAAGTTCATGTTTTTTTATGTTTTATGAATTAAAAACGTTAAAATCTTTAATGAAAATATTGTTTTTTTCTATTAATTCTTTGATAGTTACGCTATTGTCATAAAAAAATTGTTGATTTAATAAAACTCCATTTTCAATATCAGAATTATTTATTTTCATTTCATTTGTTATTTCATTTTCAGATAAAACAATTGCATCTGCTGCAGCCACATGCTTTACAATTTTTAAACAAATTTCATCATCTGCTTCTTTATTAAAAGCTAAAACGACTCCTAACAATGCGATATTATCAAAATTTGAATTTACTTTATTATGTAAATAGTACACATATTTTTGTTCCTCAGTTTCAATGAATTTTTTTTCTGAAGATAGAACTACATTTTCTCCTAAAGTAGAGATGAAAAAAGATAATCTATCTTGATAAGATTCATTACTATCATTCACAGTTTGATTCAAAGACTCTTCAGAAGCATTTAAAAAAATATTCGCTTCGTTATCAACAAAAGAACAAAAAGCATCGCTTTTTACTGCAAAATCTGTTTGAGCTCTGAAATTTAATACTATTATTTTATTCTCTTTTCTTTTTATTATAACAGAACCGTGTTCTACTTCGTTTCCTACTTTTTTTGCAGCTCTCTCTATTCCTTTTTTCTTTAAAATTTCTAAGGCAGATTCCAAGTTACCATTTGATTCTTCTGCTGCTTTTTTGCACTCGGAAAAACCTGCTCCTGTTAATGCCCTTATTTGTTTTATTAATTCTTTCATTGTTGCTTTTCCTCTTTATTATTTACTATAAAAACTTTATCCTTTGGCTCTTCCTCAACTTGTGAGAGGGCTTCTAAGATTACAGATTTACACTTGCTTAAAAAGAAATCTACGGAATCAAATCCATCGTCGTTACCTGGAATAATATGAGAAGAAATTGAAGGATCTGGAGTGTCTGTATCTGCTAAAACTATGGTTGGAATTCCTGCTATTTTTGCTTCTGATAATGCAATATGTTCTTTTTTAGCGTCAACAACTATTAATAAATCTGGAAGCTTAGGCATTGTTCTTGCGCCTTCTACTAAAGATAACAATTTTTCTTTTTTTTCTGCAATTTTAACTTGCTCTTTTTTTCCATATTTTGCTAAAATTCCCAGCTCTTCTAATCTTTCAATTTCTTCTAGTTTTTTTATTTGTGTCAAAATTGTGTTATGATAGTTTGTAATGCTTCCACCTAACCATCTTTTGTTTATATAGTATTGTCCACATTCTTTTGCATATTTTTGAACCAGATCTCTTGATTGATATTTTGTTCCCAAAAACAAAACTGATCCGCCTTTTTTAACTACTTTAAATAAATAATCTAAAGCTTGAGCAAACATAACCGATGTTTGACATAAATCTATAACTGATATACCCCATTTTATTGAATGGACAAATTTTTTCATTTTTGGACTAGATTTTATTGATTTATGTCCATATTGAAAACCTGCCGCAAACAACTCTTCTATTGATATTTTGTTAAAAGACTCCAAATTTGCCTTCTTTTCAACTTCCATAAAAATTCCTTCCTTTTTTTAATTTGGTTTTGATGTTTGTGATGTTAACACAGTTTATATCTTTTTTAAAGTTACTTCTTTTCATCAGAACTTAATCCTAATTTTTTTAAAATAGCAAATTCGTTTGATTGGTTAACTATAATGTATTTACAAAATTCCATTGTAAAAGAAGCTTCGCCTTTTGTTAAAGACCTTAAATCATTTGCATACCCAAACATTTCTGATAAAGGAACTTCTGCTGAAATAATAAAAGAACCATTTGGTAATGTGTCTGTGCAACCTAAAATTCCTCTTCTTCTGCTTATATCACCATCAACGTTTCCTTTATAATCTTGTGGTGTTGTTACGTCTACCTTCATAACAGGCTCTAATAAACAAACTTTTGCTTTTTTCATAGATTCTCTAAAAGCTGCTCTTGCTGCCAATTCAAAGGCTAATACGCTAGAATCAACATCATGATGCAATCCATCGTTTAAATAAACAACAAAACCATAAACAGGAAAACCTGCTAATGCTCCTCTTGCTATCGAATATTCAATTCCTTTTTCTACACCAGGGATATATTCGCTAGGAATTACACCTCCTTTAATGTTGTTTACAAAAATATAACGAACTACGGCATTATCTTTCTCATCTTTAATAACTTTTGCATTTGATGCTTTTGATAAGGATTCGACTAATTCATCTGTAAGAGGTTCAAAAATCATTACAACTTTTGCAAATTGTCCTGCTCCACCGCTTTGCTTTTTATGAATATATTCAATTTCAGCTTTTTGGCGAATTGTTTCTCTATAAGCAACTTGAGGATCTCCTACTTTAGCATTAACCTTAAATTCTCTCTTCATTCTATCCACTAAAATTTCTAAGTGAAGCTCACCCATTCCTTTTATAATAGTTTGACCAGTTTCTTCGTTTCTATCAACAACAAAAGAAGGATCTTCTTTTGTTAATTTAGATAATGCTTTTGAAAGATTTTCTTGATCTGCTTTACTTTCTGGCTCGATTGAAAGAGCTACAACAGGTGCTGGAAATACCATTTTTTCTAAAACAATATCATATTTTTCATCTGAAATTGTTTCACCCGTCATAACCTCTAAACCTGGCACCGCAATTATATCACCTGCGGTTGCTTCTTCTATATCTTTTCTTTCGTTTGCATGCATTTCTAACAAACGACCAATTCTGATTTTTTTACCTGTCGAAGCAACTAAAACTTTATCACCTTTGGCTATTCTGCCGGAATACACTCTTACAAAGGATAGAGCCCCCACGAATGGATCTGTCATTAATTTGAAAACCAATCCAGCAAACGGATGTTCCATATCACATGCAAAATTCGAAATTTCTTCTCCTTTTTTATTACTTGCAGAAATTGGAGGAACATCTTCAGGAGATGGAAGATAATCAATTACGGCATCTAAAAGCATTTGAACGCCTTTGTTTTTAAACGCAGAACCACACAAAATTGGAACAATGTTAAAATCAAGAGTTCCTTTTCTTATACAATGCTTTAGTTCGTCTTCTGAAAGATCACCAGTTTCAAGATATTTGTTCATCATTTCGTCATCTTCCATAGAAACTGTTTCTAGTAAAAAATGTCTTTTTTCTTGAGCAAGATCCAACATATTATTTGGGATATCTGTTTCATCAAAAATTGCCCCATTTTCATCTCCACGCCAGATATAAGCTTTCATTTTTACTAAGTCGACAAGACCAATAAATTCTGATTCTGATCCAATAGGTAAAGTAAGCTCTATTCCTGCACAGCCTAAACGATTTCTTATCATATCTGCACAACGAGAAAAGGAAGCTCCCATTCTATCTAATTTATTCACAAAACAAATACGAGGCACTTTATATCTATTCGCTTGATTCCAAACTGTTTGTGTTTGAGATTCAACTCCAGCGACTCCATCAAAAACCACAACCGCTCCGTCTAACACCCTTAAAGAGCGTTCTACTTCAACTGTAAAATCTACGTGACCTGGTGTATCTATTATATTAATTCTATGTTGAATATTTTTATATTTATCTGAAACTCTATCACTTGTCCAAAAACAAGTTGTTGCAGCAGAAGTGATTGTTATTCCTCTTTCCTGCTCTTGTTCCATCCAATCCATTGTTGCTGTTCCATCATGAACCTCTCCAATGCTTCTACTTTTTCCCGTATAAAACAAAATTCTTTCGGTTGTTGTTGTTTTTCCTGCATCTATGTGAGCAATAATTCCAATGTTTCTATATATACTTTGATTTTTCATTATAATTTACCATCTAAAATGAGCAAAAGCCTTGTTAGCTTCTGCTTGGCGATGCATTTCATCTCTTTTTTTCACAACAAAACCTGTGTTGTTATGCGAATCAATAATAATTTGAGCTAAATCTTTTACAGCATCCTTCAAAGGCCTTTCTTCAACACCTTCAACCATCCATTTTAAAGCAAACGCAATTGACTTATCTTGAGAAACTTCCATTGGAACTGGATAAGTTGCTCCTCCAACTCTTCTGGATTTTACTTGCATATATGGACGAGAATTATTAACAGCCTCTTCAAAAATTTCAGCTGGATTTAATTTGGTTTTATCCTGAACTAAGTCCAAAGCTCTATATACTATATTTCTAGCAACATCTTTTTTTCCATCTCTCATTACGTAATTAATTAACTTTGTAACAAGCTTTTTACCATATTTGTAATCTACTTCTAATTCTCTTTTTGTAGTTTTTTTTCTTCTAGACATGTTTTACCCTTTATTTCTTTGCACCATATTTGGAACGACCTTGTTTACGCCCTTGAACACCTGTGGCATCGTAACAACCTCTAATAACTGCATAACGCACACCAATTAAATCAGGAATTTGCGCTTTTTTTAATAGAACAACAGAGTGAGCCTGTAAAGTGTGTTTTTCACCAGGGATAAAAGCTATAACTTCGTATCCACTGCTTAGCTTAACCCTAGCAACTTTTCGCAAAGCTGAGTTAGGTTTTTTAGGCGTCATTGTTTTCACTTGAATACACACACCTTTTCTTTGCGGAGATCCAGCCAAAGCAAGTGTTCCACACTTTTTTTTAGTTTTTTTTCTAGCTCCTCTAATTAATTGCATCATAGTTGGCATAATTAAATAAATACTCCTCTTTTTTATTAAAAGATCTCACACATTTTGTCTTTAGTCAAGATGAATAAAATCTTCTTCTTTTGATTTTATGTTTTCCTCTACACATTTATTAAAGCACACTTTTAAAACAGACACCTCTTCGTTGCAAAAAGCATTAGCAATATTTAAATACTCCTTAAACAAAATATTATTATCAGTTTCTTGTATTAATAGCTCAGATATAAAAGTTTTCAGTATGGAAACTTCTATCAGTGTTCTCTGCTCCTCTTCAAAACATAAAAATTTAAAAAAATTCTTATAAAAAGGCCATAAAAAAAAACATTTTTTCATTAATTTTATATATAAATCTTGATTTCCTGTTTTTTCTAAAATAAAATCATCTTCTAAAAAAAACTCCTCAGCTTCTAAAAAATGATTTCTGTATATTGCTTGTACTACGGTTCTTCTTGTTAAGGAATTCTGGATAAAACTCACCCAATAAGATTAATACTTATTTTTTAAATAATCAACTTTGTTTTTTTTTTTTAATAGACTATAATGGGTTTAAGAGGTATTATTTCGTGTCAAGCTTAAATGAAGTAAGATTAATAGGAAGAATAGGAAAAGAGCCAGAAGTTGCAAAAACAAACGAAGGTAAACCAATTCTTAAATTTTCACTAGCAACCACAGATAGATGGACAGATAAAACTACGAGTGAAAAAAAAGAAAAGACTGAATGGCATAGAATTGTAATATATAACAATCCAAAATTATGCGAAATACTAGAACAACAAAAGGAAACTTTAGTTGGAGCCTTGGTTCTTGTGTCTGGCAAGATAAGGTATGAAAAATGGGTTAATCAATCTGGAGTTGAACAAAGAGCAACTTCTATCGTTATTGATTCTTTTTCTGGTCAAATTTCAATTTTGCTTAGAAGAAATAAAAATGGTCAGGAAAACCATGAAGCAAAAAAGCCAACTTCTCATAATTCTGAAACAGATTGTGATTTTTCTAATTTTGAATTTGCTTCCGAAGAATCCGACGAAATTCCTTTTTAATTAAAATCATTTAATTTGATTTCGCACCCAGTTTTTAAATTTCTCACAAACATTTGTATCTTTTTTTAAAATTAATTTTACGCATAAAATATATTGTTCGTATATTTGATCTATAATTAAATTTTCTGGAACAAACTCTATAATATATTGATTAATTTTACTTATTATTAATAATTTATTTTGATCATCCCAAAAACTAGTTGCAATAAACGATTCAATTGATTCTATTGAAAAATACGTTGCTTGATCTTTTGTGTATAAGGCTCCAAATACTTGATGACCAACACTTAAAAAAATTTTTGAATCATTGATTTTTACTAAAACACTTGCAATTACTGAATCTGAAAATAAGATTTTACATAAACAAAAATTAGCAGAAACTTTTTTTTTAAATAAAATTATGCCATCTTTTTTTATCATGAAACCACATTTTACCCTATTTTTTAATAAAAAACACGCATTTTTTTTATTAAAAATAACAAATTTTCATCTAAATTTTTCGCTTTAGAGCATAGCTTTTTAATGACTCTTAGGTTAAAACACTTTCATGTGAATAAGAAGATGTTATTAATTGAGATGTTCGCAAGCGTGGGAAGCGGGTTGATGGCTCCGCTTAATATTGATCCAAATGGGTTTCGTTCACCTGATGAATATTACAAAGCGGTATAACTCCTATGGAGAAACACTATCGACTATAAAAAGAATGAAAAAGAAAGTTGATCTACTTATAGTAAGATATAGTAACCCTCAATATAATGAAGAAACTAACCCTGATGGTTCCTAGAACTTTAGTGAAATTGCACTATCTTAGGCTAGATGGCTATATCAAAGAATTTAATGAAGAAGAGTATCTAGTCGTAGATCCTAAAGAAAGAAAAATAGATTAAAATAGAAAGGGGTTGACTTAGTTATGAAAAATAAATATATCTCTAAAATAGAGAGGTTAGTTATGAAAAATAAATATATGTTAGGAATGAAATATGTTTTATTGTTATGTTCTTTAAGCACTTGTGCGGGACAAAGCCCAAGCCAACAGGCTGATGCAGAAGCTGAAAGGGAGCTTAAAATGATTCTAAATGGTCAAGATCCGACTTCTTCTTCTTCTTCTTGTTCTGTTATGTAAGCACTTGTGCGGGACCAAAATAATTTGATGATATTTAAAACAAAATTCTGAACAATTACAAAAAACTTTAAGTTCTATAGAATTTAAAGTGTATTTTTTAACTCCATTATTTTATAACAAAGAGATATGCAATTAAAAAAAGTTGGCTTTTGACAGGCTAATAATAAGAAAATTTAAATTACTGACTCAGAGAGAAATTAATTTATCAATTAGCACTTTATAATATTTTTTCGATCGCGCAAATATTTTTACAAATCAAAATAATTTTCGCTTTAGATGTATAGCTTTTTAATGACTCTTAGGTTAAAATACTTTCATATGAATAAGAAGATGTTATTAATTGCGATGTTCGCAAGCATGGGGAGCGGATTGATGGCTCCTCCCAAGGCTGATAAAGATGGGTATTATGCACCGGATGAATATACAAAACAGTCTGAAAACTATAAAAAAAAGTTAGGATATCTACAAAGAATGAGAAGAAATGATGCTTTTTTGGTCATATGTTACGAGAATCTTAATTATGATAGAACTAAAAATGATGTTCCTAAATTTTTACAGAAGCATTTTCATCTTAGGGGGGATGGCTGTGTAAAAGAATTTAATGAAGAAGAGTATTTACCACTAGATCCTAAAGAAAGAAAAATGGATTAAAATAGAGAGAGGTTGACTTAGTTATGAAAAATAAATATATGTTAGGAATGAAATATATTTTGTTGTTGTGTTCTTTAAGCACTTGTGCGGGACCAAAAAAAGAAGAAATTGATCTTAATTCTCAATTAAACGCTTCATTAGCAGAAATTGAAAAAAATTTAATGACTATCAATGCTGAAAATCAAAGAATTAATGAAAACCTTGAAGAATTAAATACAACTATACAAAAGAATCAACAAAGCGCTACATCTGATAGCCAAATTTTGCATAAGCGTATAGATAAAGAATGCAAAATGAGCGGATGGACCAAAACCTTGGTGGTTGGCTCTTGTATCAGCGTTTGTTTCTTTTCCTTTGTTCTTTGGAAGTTTTACAGCAATGTATTTCACTAATAATATATCTAATTTTTCAACTTTTTGTTACCATTTTTAAATGAATTCTCTAATTTCTAAGTTTATAATTATAAAACATACAAAAGATATTTCTGACTTTAATAAAAACTATGCCTTATTAATTAGAAGGCCATTTATCAACGATGAAATTATAGAATTAATAGAAAAAAAAATCATCAAAGAAGTTTTCGGGACAACCGAAACATTGAGTTTATATGCTAAATTCGAGGTGAAAAAAACTTTAGTAGAAAAACCCAATTTAGCTTGGTCTAATTTTTGCTTTAAAAAATATCCTAATTTACCAAAAAATATTATATCGGTAACAGGAACAAATGGAAAAACCAGTACGTGTCATTATATTTCTCAAATTTTAACAGCAATGAAAGTTCCTAATGTTTTAATTAACACAATTGGCATTTATGAAAACAATATAAAAATTTTCAACTCCCCAAATTCAACTCCAGATGCTGCACTTATTCATAAAGTTTTAAATGATTTTGCATTAAAACATACTAATGGATTCGCTATTATTGAAAGTACCAGCATTGGAATTGAAGAATGTAGAGTTTCTAATGTTCGCTCTAACGTTGCCGTATTTACCAACTTAACTAAAGAGCACATGGATTATCATAAAACGATGGATAATTATTTAAACGCGAAAATGAAGCTGGGAGAAAAATCAAACAAATTTTTTATTCATAATTCAGTGAACCAAAACAAATTTCCTAAGTATGGAGAACAATTAGTTGAAATTAAATATGAAAATGAAAAATCCGTCTTTGTTTATCAATTTGATGAAAAAATTTATGAAATTACTGTGAAATTAGTTGGTAAATTTAATGCAGAAAATGTTTTAAGTGCTATGATTGCTCTAAAAGAATTTTTCCCTATTGAGTCTTTTGTTGGTTTTATTCAAAACTTAGAACCAGCTGATGGTCGGTTAAATAAGTATGGAAATATTATAATAGATTATGCTCACACTTTGGATGGAGTGAAAAATATTTTCAACGCAATTAAAAATGATAGCGTAAATAAAATTATTGTTGTTATGGGGTTTGGAGGCAATTCTGATTGGACAAGATTAACAGAGGTTTCTGAATTTTTACAAGATAATGCTGATATAGTTTTTTTAACAACTGACAATCCTAAATTTTGTGATCCTATGGAAATTGCTTTAAAAGCTCAAAAAATTTGCTCAAAAGCAATAATTGAACTATATAGAGAAAAAGCTATTTTAAAAGCATATGAAATTTCAAAACATAATTCACAAAGCATAGTTTTAGTTCTTGGCAAAGGACACGAGCCTTATATGTCGATCAAAAGCGAAAAAATTCCTTATTCAGACAAAGAAACTGTAATGAAAATAATTAACCTAAATTAACAATTGCCCCGCTAAGTTTAACAGTTGCTCCTTGAACTGAAACGGTACTAGCTCCAATAATAGAGACTTGAGCAGATATAACACTAAATTTTCTTAGAGCCATAATAGAAACTTCGCCTGCTTTAATAGATACTTTTTGTGCTGCCTCAATAGAAACGTCTTTAATAGATTTTATTTCAACCTTTCCAACAGCATTTAACTCAACTTTTGCTCCTGCCTTTAATCTAATATTATTACCAGCAGATAAACGAATGCTATTTATCGAATCTAAAACAATTGTACCTTTAGATATCAAATTTATACGAGAAAATGAAGTTACCAAAAACATTCCCATAACATTTATATTAAAAAGACCCAAAACTGAAAATGCAACTGAATTAGCAAACACTGAATAAGGTCCACCAATACAACTCATAGTAATTGAACCAACCAAAGTTGTTAAAGTATAACATCCTAATATTAAAAGCGAAAACCAGTCTCCACAAAAAGAAATATATGCCATAAGAGCATGATTAGCAAAAGTTCCTATGACCTGCTCGCAACCAGGCAGACCTTGTATTTTGCTCATGAATTTTTGTGCTACTTCCATTGATAATCTTTCAACGGTCATTCCATCGTTATACTCGATAGAAGATCTCGCCATTGAACCTGGATAAAACGTAATTCCATTTCCACCTAAATAATAATTAGAAGTTCCAGAAATAATTTCATGTTTATTTCCGCTAAGAGTTGTCATTCTTGTACCCAATTGTTCTTTTAACAATTTTGGAGCAATAATATGAGCAATATTTCTTGAATGTAAAAATAAATAATTAGAAGAAGAAATTCTTAAGGCTTCATTGTATCTTTCGTTAAAAAATGAAATTTCATTCCAACCTGCTCTGTTTGTCCTTAAACTTTCATCATAAGCAAAGGATTTCATTATCATATTACCAGATGCTTTTTGAATATCATTAGTCTCAAAAGCAGATGTGTTTTTTATTTTCCCCAAAGCGCTTACTTCACGACAAGCATATGGAACTAAATCAGGAACAGCTGTGCCCTCCAATATATCTAAAAAATTAGAACTAGTCAAAGAAGAAACTTCATTTTCCAAGCTTTTTAACGCTTCTTTAGCTGCACCAGTAACTTGATCAAACAAAGAATTATCAGTTAATGAATTTTTTGATTCAGTTAAAGCGTTTGATTGCGAAACTTTTGCATACGGAATATCTGGTAAATTTGATTCAACGCTAGAAGCATATTCATCAAATAAATCAGAATACGAAGAGCTGATAACGATTGGATAATCCGGATTGCCTTCAACAAAGGCAACAGACACAATTTGTCCAACTCTTGGATATTGATAATTACCAGAAGAATTTCCAGAAGCCCCCCAATTAGATATAGGTATCCATCCCGATAAAGCCCTTGTATCCGAATTATTAATGCTCCAAATAGCCGTGCTATCTTGCAAAAAATCATCCACATTTGTAAACATTTTATCTTGCTCTGCACCATCTGAATATTTTGAAGATAAACCAGATAAATAAGAACTAACAGCTGTTTTTGCAATTGAACTTGCCACGCCCCCTAACAAACCAGCTACTGCAGATGTAATTGCTGAAGATGCATTATTAACAGCAGAAGTAGCAGCTGAAGATGCTGAATCTATAGCAGAACCAGCAACTGAAGATTGTGATCCAACAGCAGAACTAGCAGATGAAGAGCCATTAGATATGTTTGATGTAACAGATGAAGAAACATCGTTTGCAGTAGACGAAGTAGAATCTTTAACTAAACCCGACACAGCAGAATCAATTTGATCACCGATAAAACCAGGTGCCGATTCACTACCACTACTAATTGAAGAAGCTAAGCTTTCCCGAGATTGAATATAAGCCTCTTGAGCTAATTTAGCATTTGATAAGGCACGTTCTTTTTCAGCGGTCGTTCCTTCTTGAAAAGGAATCCAAGTAAACCTTACCTTAACACCACCTTCGGAATTTACATATAAACTATTTTTGGTAACTCCACAAACATATGCTTTTTTAGAATCTGTAACAACAGGAGTTTTAGTTTTTCTTTCTAGTCTATAAGTAGGTGTGCCTCCATTGATAACAAACCCCTCTAATTCATTTCTAATATACCAGCCAACTGTTTCTTTATATCTTAATTTTAGGGTTGATTTTTCTATAAAAAAAGATTGCGTATTTGACAAAGGAGAAATTAACGACTTAGAATTTGAATCTTGAGAGATAGTAAAATAATCTCCTGCAAACAATTTATAAGAAGTGGTCTCACAAGAAAATTTTGTATATTCAGTATTACTTTCTGTTAATTCTGCAACTTTTTGTAAAGAATCTATTTTAGTTTTCTTTAAAACCAGCCCTTTTTCATCAGAAACCTTAGAAATCGTATCTGTAATTAATTTTAAATCTATAATTTGATTAAAATTAAAGTTATCATGAATATCCGAAACTAATTGTAAAGAATTAGCTGTTGTAATAGATAAACCAGTTGAAACAGCTTGTGAATTTTTCACAGTAAACAAAGGTGCAGTTGATGAAAAATTATAAAAACAAAAATGCCCCTCTTCCTCCATCAACCTTAAAGCAAAATCAAAATCAGTTTCTTTATATTGAGTAACAACCTCTTTAGTTTTTAAATTAAAATCATCATTTAAAGAAGCAGTTGTATTATATGGCTTTAAAACCTCTTTTACAACTTCAGATTTATTTTTTTTATGAAAGATACAAGTCTTAATTTTCTGCTGAGCATTCCAAGAATCTGGCCTTAAAACAACTTCATAAACGTTTTTAGGCGTAGAAGACGTAGAATTAGAAGAAGATAAAACAAAAGATTCTCCTTTATAAACAAAAGAAATGATTTTAGCTTGAAAATTCTTAGCAAGATCACTGTTATTATATAAAAAACTAACGGTAATATCGTTTTGAGCCTCAGTAATAGTAGATTTTAAAGTACCGCTGGTTAAAACAAGCAAAACAATCTCAAAAGGGGCTGATAAACTGGAATTAATTTGCATTTTTATAACAGGACAAGTTGCACCTGAAATTTCCGTCTTACAAATAAAATCTGAATCTGATGTAAAGGGCCAATTTTTTTCCATCCAATTAAAAACGCTTGCCATTAGATATAACATTATCTCATTTTTTCATAAGAATAAATATATTATAAAAAACAAGTATTACGTTGATTTGCTTATTGTGTTATAATACAAATAGAAAAAAAAGAAAGGCAGAAAATAAAAAAATAATAAAAAAAAATTGATTTTTATATGAAAAAAATGAAAATAAAATTTTTAAAAGTAAGTTGCTATAATATAGATATTAAAGGAGAGCACATGAAAGCTTGCGATATAATTGAACTTAACCCATCCAGTGATTTTGACGCGAATAACAATACTTATAAACACAAAACAAAAGAAAACATCATTAATTTTGAACTTTATAAAAAATATCAAATAATTTTAATTACATGCTGATGTTTTTTTGTCTGTGTGTGTTGATTATTATTTGAATTTTTTAAGTGTATTAATGGATCATATTTAATATACAAGAGCAGATCTACAAGTCAGAAACATGACTCTAGAAGAAGCAGACGCAAAAATTTTCATTTTGTGATCATCAACATATTGCGATTATAAAATATAATGTTTTTTCTTATGGAAATTAAAACTCCTTCACTAAACCAATTCCAAACTCAATAAGGCATTTCTTTTATCCCTCACTTTAGCCGCTTCCTCAAATTTTTGCTCCTTTATCAATTTTTTCAACTCTTTATCAATTTGCTTTAACATTTTAGCTCTATCTTTAGCTTTTAAATGAATTAAGTCCGTTTTTTGTTCTAATTTAGTCAAAAATGGAGTAAATGCCTCGCTAATTTTTTTATTTAACTTCTGAGGAATAATGCCATTGTCTTTGTTAAACTTAATTTGTAACTCTCTTCGATTTGCCGTCTCTTCTAAAGCCGCTTTCATTGCATTAGTTTCTTTGTCTGCATATAAAATCACTCTTCCTTCCAAATGCCTAGCCGCTCGACCAATCATTTGAATCAACGATCGTTCCGTTCTTAAAAATCCCTCAAAATCTGCCTCAAAAATACAAATTAAAGCACATTCCGGAACATCAATTCCTTCTCTTAATAAATTAACACCAACAATAATATCAATCTCACCGGTTCTAAATTGATATAATTTTTCTATTCTCTCTAAAGTAGTTAGTTCTCCATGTAAATAAGCAACACTCAATCCATTTTTAGATAAATAAGAAGATAAGTTTTCAGCCGTTTTTTTAGTCAAAGTCAACATCAAAACCCGATCCCCATTTGATATAACTTTTTTAGCTTCAGCAATTGAATCTTCAACTTGATTTTGAGTTGTTTTAACCTCACAAACAGGGTCTAACAATCCAGTTGGACGTATAATTTGCCTCACAAAATTAGTGTTTTGCTTTTCATATTCACCAGGAGTAGCAGAAACAAAAACAGTTAAAGATCTCATTTTATCCCACTCATCAAACTTCATAGGCCGATTATCTTTTGCAGAAGGAAGCCTAAATCCATATTGAACCAAAGATTCTTTTCTAACAGAATCCCCCTTACTCATACCATCTATTTGAGGAATAGAAATATGGCTTTCGTCCACAAACAAAAGAAAAGGACGAGGAAAATACTCATACAAAGTAGGCGGATGCTCTCCCTGTTTTCTGCCAGTAAAATAACGAGAATAATTCTCAATTCCAGGACAAGAATGAGAGCTTCTCAATAAAGAAAGATCATATCGAACCTTTTCCTCTAATCTTTGAGCCTCAGCTAACTTACCATCTTCAATTAAAGAGGATAACTGAACAGATAAATCCTTTTCAATGTTGTGAATAGCAGAACTCAAACTAGCCTCCTGCATAATATGATGAGAATTAGGAAAAATAGTAACAAATTCTCGCTCTAATATACAACTTCGATTTAAAGGATCCATTTCTGTGATAGAAACAACCTTATTGTTCGTTATTTTAATTCGCCAAACAGTATCCATAAGATGAGAAGGCCCAATCCAAATAAATTCACCTTGAGCCTTGACCTTTCCTCTAAGAATATCAGCAGAAACTTCATAACAAATAGAATTTAACCGCCTAGTTAAATTTGCAGAACTAATTTTATCCCCCAATGAAAGTTTAAAAGCAGCATCTGTATAAGCTTCATAAGAACCAATACCATATAAACAAGAAACACTAGCAACAATAATAACATCTTTGCGCTCAATCAAACTGCGAGTCGCCTTGTGCCGCAATTGATCAATCGTCTCATTAATACTCGCCTCTTTTTCAAGATATAACCCTTGATGAGGAAGATAAGCTTCAGGACGATAATAATCATAATAAGAAACAAAATATTCAACAGCATTTTCAGGGAAAAAAGCCTTAAATTCCTCATAAAGCTGAGCAGACAAAATCTTATTAGGCGCCATAATTAAAGCAGGCAAATTAAGCTCCTGTATAATATTCGCCATAGTAAAAGTCTTACCAGAACCAGTAACACCAAGCAAAGTTTGCGTCTGAACACCATTTTTTATATTATCAGTAATTTCTTTAATAGCAGAAGGCTGATCACCAGCTGGAAGATAATCACTGATTAACTTAAACATAGGTAAATTATAACAAAAATTAACTCATATACAAACTGTGATAGAGCTAATAAACAAAAAAATAGTCCAATCTCTTATTTCTGCATTTTACATAAATAATATTTGGAGACTGCATCACGCTGCTCTATTGCCAATTTTGTTATTTTCAACAAATCCTCTATTCTTTCATCTAAAGATTCCTTTTCAGCCTTGAACTCCTCTTTCAAGCGCTCATTTTCAGCCTTTAACTCCGAATTAACTTGCGTTAAACCGCCGTTTTTTTGAAACTCTTTTTCAAGCCTTTCCAATTTTTCCTCAAGCTTTTTCTCTAAAGATTCCTTTTCAGCCTTTACCCCTACATTAACCTGAGTTGAGCCACTATTTTTTTGCAACTCCTTTTCAAAATACACAAAAGTTGACCTAATATAGTTTAAAAATTCTTGTATATGAGATTGATCAATAGCAGATTTTTTCATACTACTTTTCCTTTTGATAGAACTTGCAACGGTAGAACTTGCAACTTTACTTGCTCTCTGAGCTTTCATATATTCTCCATATTGTGGATATGTATTTTCCAACCTTTCATTTTCATAATGAACCCAATTGTCTAACATATTAAACGCACCTCGCACAAGTCCTGCATTACACGCCCTTTCAACCTCTTCAAGATTAAAAGCGGGTTTTTTATACGAAGCAAGATTAATATAAGAATTACCATCAGATGTTTCCACACATGAAGGAAAACCACTAGAAGTTTTTTTCCCCTCAGACACAGCCATATCAACAGAAGTAACATCCGAAGGTGCAGTAGCTTTTTTTCCACCCACCATATTAGGATCAGCATAAAAAGTAGTCAAAAAACCAACATCAGATTCTCTCTCAGAAAAACGACAAGTAAGAGTAGCAGGATAATTATCAGAGGAATTGCTATCCGATGAATCTAAAGATACAGCATCAGATTTGGGCGGACTATTCAAACACCCTAACAACAATAAAAAAACACTCTTTTTCATACCACTATTTTACAATGAATCAACAAATCAAAAAGAAAAACACAACCATTTTTTTTATCGCATTTTTCAACTAATCATAAAAAACAACATATTCTTTGCCAAGTTTTTGAATTTTTTTAATTAATGTTAACGAAGGATTAACAACCCCTATTTTACTAGAAGCTTCCCAAACAGGAATATCAACATAACTATCCCCAATATAAAAAAAAGGCAAATTATTGGTATACTCTAATATTTTTTTCAATTTATTTTCACCAACACAATTAAAAATATCATCAGAAGCAATATAACCTTCGAAAACAGAGAATTTTTCAACAACTTTAGAAGCAATATACTCATTTGAACCAGTAGCCAACACAATTTTAGAATCTTTTCGCTGTAACTCCAAAAACTCTAAAACTTTACCATTCACAAAAACATCTAAATTAAACAAATCGATATAAGAAGAAAGTAGCCGCTTACAACGAGCCCTCCCCTTAAACAAATAAAAAAACATAATTTTTAAAGCAAAAAAAAAGTCTTTTTTTAAAATATAAAAAAATAAAAACCAATTTATATTTAATTTAAAAAAAGTATTATCGAGGTCAACCATGATAAACATTTAATTTTCCTCCTGTAATAATCTCTAAACTATATCAAAATCTATAAAAAGAATCTATAAAAAAATTTTTAATTAAAAATTATAAATATCTATATTTTCTCCAGCAGATTCTTTCCAAAAAAACACAATTTCTTTAGGGTTCAAAGAAGCAAGCATATCTCGAGCCTGAGTTTCAAGTAAGTCCCGATCAATTTCTGGCCCTCTAAAACTATTAACATTACCCTCTAAATAACTTTTTTCAGACCTCAAACTCAAAAGATGTTGAGAAATAAGTTTAATAGCACAATCATTTTTATAAAAATCCAAAAACGCAAAATAAAAGAAGAACAAAAAAACAGATAAAAAGACCACCCCCAAACCTTTTGAAACGAAACTCATATCATAGCAATTATATACAAAAAAAAACTATATAACAATTTTAAAAAAGAAACGTTAATATTTTATATAGAAAAAAAAATGTATATTATATAAAGTATGAACATAAAACTTTTACTGTTTTTTTTAGTAAGTATAACAATAATGCTGTTTTACGTGTTTTTTAATAAAAACAAAAAAAAAGAACTTTTCATAGAGCTGTTCGAAGATAATAATCAACCAGCCTTTATAATTAACAATAAATCAAAGGCAATTGTGTGGTTTAATAAAAACTTCAATATTCATTTTCCTGAAATTTTAAAACATGATTCAATTAATAAATTAAACCCAACTTTTTTGCTAAAACACATAAAAATTTCAAGAAAAAAAAACGAATGGATAGCAACAAATACGCAATTAGATGAAGAAACAGGCGTAACGCTCTCACCAAGCAACAAAGCAGATTTCAAATGGTGGTTAGACCTGCCTTTTCCAATAGCAATTTTAACAAGTAATTTTGAAATAGAAGATGAAAACGATCACTTTAAAGAGCTAATACATAAGTCTCAATATAAAAATAATATCAATGAATTAAAAAATTTAATGGAAATTTCAAAACATAACAAAAACCATGAAATTATTTTATACTCTGCTGAAGGTGTGTATCCATCAAAAATTTGGATAACTCCATATAAAACCAAATTTATTATTTTTATAGAAAATAGAATTGAATATATAAAACTAAAAAACAAAGCACAAGAAAGCCAACACTTACAAATTTTAGGACAACTAACATCAAGCATAATTCACGATTTTAACAACTTACTAACATGTATTTGTGGATACACAGAATTACTAGAAGAAAAACTACCCCAAGATGAAAATTTAGAGCAAATAAATGAAAATGTAAAACAAGCAAAAAACTTATCAGAAGAATTATTGAACTTTATAAGAGAAAAACCAATTGAAAAAAGTCAAATAGAACCAAAAGTACAAATAAAAAAAATGGAAAATATGTTTAGAAAAATATTGGGAAGTAAAATACAACTAGAAATAACGGCAAACACAAATGGATCAATAAGACTTTCAGAAACACAATTAGAAAGAATATTGCTAAACATGGTTATAAACAGTCAAGACGCAATGCCCAAAGGTGGATTTTTCAAAATTACTACAAATGAAATTTTATTAAGCACCAGATTAAAAACAGAAAACGAAAAAACACTTTCCCCTGGAAAGTATTACGTAATAGATATAACAGATAGTGGGCCAGGAATTCCACCAAATTTAATCAAAAAAATTTTCCATCCATTTTTCACAACAAAATTAAAAGGAACAGGTCTAGGACTTTCATCCTGTTTAAAAATAATAGAACATGCAGGAGGAACAATAAAAGTCACAACATCAAACAAAGGAACGTCTTTTTCGATTTTAATACCATTAATTGAAAAAGAAACATCAAAATTAAACTTAAAAGACATAGAAAAAGACGCCGAAAAAAACAATAAAGAGCAAGAATCAAACCAAGAGAAAAAAACAATAATATTAGTAGAAGACGAAGAACCAATTAGAAATCTAGTCAAAAAAGCCTTAGAAAGTAAATATATAGTTCATGGATACAGTGATGGCAAATCAGCATTAGAGGCAATAAAAGAAATGAACTTTGACTGTTTAATTTCAGATGTAGTCCTGCCAGAAATAGGAGGAATTCAATTAGCAAAAGAAACACTAAACAAAAATAAAAACATAAAAATATGCCTAGTTTCAGGATACGATTTAAAAAGTATTAACGATCAATTACCGCAAGAAATAACGTACGTAGAAAAACCATTCACCTTAAAAAAATTAAAAGAAGTAATAGATAAATTGTTAAATAAAACTTAATAAAAAAAATACAAACTGTCATCCTTCTATTTACGATCAGTAAAAAAAATGATATTATTTATAAAATGTCCAACAGAACACGAATAACACAAATATTTTTTAAATTATTTCTTTTGCAAATAGTAAACAAACAAACATTTACAAACGCAGCACTTTTTTCTAATAGCCAACTAGAAAAAAAAGTTAAAGACCAAAAAGAAACAGTAACAAAAATGGAAGAACTAATAAAAAAAATAGAAGAAATAATAGAAAAAAAACAAAGCAATGAAGCAAATTTAGAAAACAAAAAAGAAAATGATCCAAAAGATGCAAAAAAAATTGTAAAACAAATAATAGAAGAAAATCAAGAAATAAAATTAGAGCAATTTTCAATTAATTTTTTGATGAAAATAATAGAAGTTTTAAAACAACAAATAGTAAAAATGAAAGTTAGCATGATACTGTTAATATTAACAACGAAATCTAAAGACTAGAAGAAGAACTAATTTTCCTAGAAATCCAAAAACCACTAATAATTGAAATAAAAAAAGTAGAAAAAACAATAGCTAAAAAATCCATTAAGTGAAATTGAATAGGAATATAATTAATCAAGTAAACATCTTCTGCAAATAAAGTAATTTTAAAAAAACGCTCTAAAAACTTAACCAAATTATTAATATTATACCCAATCAAAACACCCAAAATAGAACCAACAAAAACGTTTGTCAAAGCAATAATTAAAGAATATTTAAAAAAAACAGAAGAAATATTTCTATTAGTAGCCCCTAAAATTTTTAAAATAGTGATATCGTTCTTTTTAGAATTAATAAACATCCCAATAGCCAAAAGATACAACAAAGAAGCTAAAATGATAAGCATAAATAAAAGCAACATAAAAACATTCTGCTCAGACTTCATAACCTTCAAAACAAACTCATTCAAATCTTTCCAATGAAAAACAAATTTTTTGCTAACAGCCTTATTAAGCATTTGATATTGATGATCAGCACTTTTTAAATCAAAAAAACATTTAACTTTTTGAATTTTGCCAACACACCCTAAAACCCCTTGAAGATCAACTAAATTCATTAAAACACCGTTTTGACTAAGATCTTCAGACTCAAACTTTTGAATTTTAACGATTTCACAAGTAACGCTTTCGGGCAAAATAAAAAATGGAGCAGGAGCAACAATAGGAACAATAATAGTAATAATATCAGTAGGCTTATAGTGCATCAAATCAGCTAAATTCTTACTAACAGAAATTGGAATATGAGTAGAATCAATGTTTTTTAAAGAAGCACAAGATGAAGCATATAAATAAACAGATGTAGAAGTTGGCCCACAAGTAATTAATCCACTAGCTTCAACAATTTTTTCTGTTTTAACCTTATTCAAAATGGGCTCTAACTCTTTATAGTCAAAAGGCTCAGAATCTGTAATAACCACATGACCAGAACTTTTGGTAATTTTTTCAATCAAAGCATCTTTATAACCTCTAAAAATAGAAAAAGAAATAATCAAAAAAGCAACAGCAATAGTTGAAGTAACAATAGAAATTTTAGTAGCTAAATTAACAAATTTATCTTTTTTATAAGATCTAAAATACCTAAAAGCAATAAAACTTGTCCACGACATACCTCACAAATACTAAAAAAAGAAAATTTAATCTAGATTGTCAAAGCAAAAAGGAAATATAAAATTAATAAGATCCATTTATATTGAATTTTTTTATATTTTATAAAATAATTAAAATAATGATAAATCTAACGAGTGTATCACACAACTTCGGAAACAATAATGTTTTAAGAGGAGTATCTTATAAATTTGAAAAAAACAAATACTTAGTAGTAGGCCCATCAGGAGTAGGAAAAACAACCTTATTAAATATAGTGGGATCAATAATCAAACCATCATACGGAAAAGTGGAATCAAACTATAAAGTAGGAATGATTTTTCAAGATTTCAAGCTTTTAAATGATTTTACAGTAAAAGAAAATATAGAGCTTCCATTGCAAATAAACAATTTATCAACAAAATACACAGAAATAATTAATTTATTGGGAATTCAGCACTTAATAAATCATTATCCAGATGAAATTTCAGGAGGAGAAAAACAAAGAGTAGCAGTAGCAAGAGCATTAGCATCCGGAGCAGAATTTATAATAGCAGACGAACCAACAGGAAATTTAGACTTAGAAAATACAAAAAAAATTCTAGCAATATTTGAACATATCCATAAAAAATTTAACATAGGATTCCTAGTATCAAGCCATGACTCAATTTGGGAAAATTTTTGCAACATAAAACTATCAATAGAAGATGGCGTTCTAACATGTTAGTACCATTAAGAGTTTTTTCAGCTCACTCACTTTTAGAAAGTTCAATAACATACGAAGAAGCAACACAATATTGCAAAAAAGAAAACATTCCATATATAGGAATATCAAACAACAATTCAATGTTCGGTCTTTTTAAATGGACACAACAATTAACAAAAAATAAAATCAAAACAATAACAGGTTCAGCAATCAAAGTAAATGAAGGATACATCTGGTGTTATAGCCTAAACGAAGAAGGATACATAGAACTTTCCAATCTTTTAACAAAAAGCTATTTGCATGAAGAAGGAAAACTAAACATTCAAGATATAAAATTAAAAAACTGCTATATATTATGTGATTTATCAATATCAGAAGAAGAAATATCTTTTTTATCAAGAAATAACGAAATAGGAATAGCAATATCAAGACAAGAAAGAGATGCAAAAGACGAACAAGAATTATTAAATATAGCAAAAAAATTAGATCTACCAATAATAGCAGCACCAAAATGTTATTTTAAAGAAAAAGAAAAAATATTAGAAACAGATTGTTTATGGTGCATAAAAAACAATACATTTGTACAAAATGAAGATAGAGAAAGAGTTTATGAAGATGAGTATCTAAAATCCCAAGAAGAATACAAAAAAGATTTTCAAGATATACCATGGGCAATAGAAAACACAGAAATTTTAGCAAAAAAATGCAATTTTCAAATAAAAGAACACGCACCAAAAATGCCCAAAATTAAATGTGAAAACCCGAAACAATTATTTTTAGAAAAAGCACAAAAAGGCTTTGAAAAACGATTTCAAGAAAACATGATGTTAAACATAGAGGAAAAATATCATGAGGAATTAAAAGAAGAATATAAAAAAAGATTAGAATATGAAATAGAAGTTATAAACAAAATGGAATTCGCTGAATATTTCTTAATAGTCTCAGAAATAGTACAATGGAGCAAAAAAAATGGAATAATGGTAGGACCAGGAAGAGGATCCGGAGCAGGATCATTAGTAGCCTACTCATTAGAAATAACAAGCATAAACCCAATGCAATTTGACTTAATGTTTGAGAGATTTTTAAACCCAGATAGAGTATCACTACCCGATTTCGATATAGATTTCTGCCAACAAAATAGATACAAGGTAATAAACTTCATAAAAGAACGCTTCGGAGAGGAAAACGTCGCACATATAATAACATTTGGATCATTACAATACAGAGCCGCCTTAAGAGATATAGGAAGAGTACTTCAGTTACCATACGGAATGATAGACGATTTATGCAAAAAACTCCCAGCGCCATTCCAAGGAGTCGCCCCAACATTAAAAGAATTAAGAAAAAATGGAGTATTAAAAGAATTAATAAACAATGAAAACGAGCAGCTGTTTCAATTAGCAGAAAACGTAGAAGGCCTGCCAAGACATTCATCAATGCACGCAGCAGGAATAATAATAACAGATAAACAAATATCAAACACATGTCCACTGTATAAAGATCCAAACGTAGAAATGCCAATAACGCAATTCGATATGAAAGAAACAGAGTCAGTTGGTTTAGTAAAATTCGATATTTTAGGCCTAGCAATGCTTTCAACACTAACACAAACATTAGAATTTTTAAAAAGAAAAAATATAGAAATAGATTTAGAAAACTTAAAATTAAAAGATCAACACATATTTAAAATGTTAGAGGAAGGAAAAACAAACTCAATTTTTCAATTAGATAGCCCAGGAATGAGACAAGTACTAAAAGAAATAAAACCAACCCGTTTTGAAGATATAATCGCAACAACATCACTATATAGGCCAGGTCCAATGGCAGAAATACCAAAATTCATAGCCTCAAAAAACGGAACCAATTCAATAGCATATGAATACCAAGAACTAGAACCAATTTTAAAAGAAACCTACGGAGTAACCGTATATCAAGAGCAAGTCTTAGCAATAGCAAAGCAACTAGCAGGATATTCATTAAAAGAAGCAGATATATTAAGAAGAGCCATGGGTAAAAAAAATCCAGTAGAAATGGAAAAAAATAAAAAACAATTCGTATCAGGAGTTCTAAAAATATGCAAAGGAACAGAAGAAAAAGCAGAACAATTTTTCGAAAACCTATCAAGCTTCGCAAGTTACGGGTTCAACAAAGCGCACGCAACCTGTTATAGCATGATAACCTATCAAACAGCATATTTAAAATATTACCACACAATCGAATTTTTATGTTCAGCAATGATATATGAAATAAATTTAGAAAAATTATCAGAAATTATCCAAGAAGCAATAAACTTTAAAATAAAAGTAAATAAACCAGATATAAACAAATCAAACATCAATTTTGATATAATAGAAGACTCAATTTATTTCGGACTAACAAAAGTAAAAGGAGTAGGAGAAACAGCAATAACAATAATAAAAGAAAGAGAAAAAAACGGAGCATTCAAATCAGTAAAAGATTTTATAAAAAGAACAACCCCAAACAAAAGAGCAATAGAAAACTTAATTTTAGCAGGAGCATTTGACGACTTAAACAAAGAAGAAACTATAAAAACCCAAAGAGCAAAGCAACTAAACGAATCACAAGAAAAAATAAATAATACAATGTCTTTATTTGATGATTTTGAAGAAGAAATCCACCCATTAACAAATATAGAAATAGCAAAAGAAGAATTTGATAAATTAGGCTATATATTTTCACAAGAAATGTTTGATATAAACTCAGAAAAATTAGGAATAACAAATTCAATCCATAATATAAAACATACAGGCATAGTTTACGCATTTGGAATAAAACCAATCATCAAAAACACAAAAGATAATAAAAAAATCTTCGCCTATGAATTTTTTGAAAAAAACGGACTACAAAAACTATTTGCAAATGAACAATACGAAAACAAATCAGAATTCCTGTTTCTAGAAATAGAAAAATTACCAAATAGATTCATAATAAAAAAAATCACAGAAGAAAAAAAATACTTAAAAAAATTCAAAAAAATATTCATAAAAACCAACAATACAAAAGAATTAAAAAAAGGAGAAACCTCAATTTACTTAGAAACAGGAAGCACACCAAAATTCATAGACAACTTCGAAATAACCACAGAATTTCTAATAAACAACTCAAATATAATCACATTTATTCAATAAACACGGAAACTCCGTAAAAAAAAAGAGCATTTGTTTGTTTTCCTAATAATCAATAAATATTAAAATCACAGTATGAAGAAGAATATATTAGGATTATTAGGATTGTGGTTAATGAGCCCACCCAAGCAGCAAACTGCAGCTCCGGAAGTTACCCCCAAAACTTCCCCCTCTTTGCAGCCTATGCGCTCCGATCAAGGCGTTTCTCCAGATGGCTCAGAAGATGAAGGTTCTGAGGTTCAAAAACTAAGAAAGGAAAACAGGATGCTAAGGAAACAATTGGTAGATAATTATTTCGCTGAAATAGATGAACATTGCGCTAGAATAGATGCAACAATAAGAATGTCGGATCAGGCACTAGAACGATCTAACAAGCAGATTGCATACTCAGAACAAGTACTTGCTGACAGCATAGCATATAGAAAAGCAAGAGGGATAAAATAAATGAATAATTTTAAATATATATCCCTTTTTCTTGTTGCAACTTTAAGTGCAACACCCACTGTGAATCCTACAGATTTTTTTTCAAATATCGATTCCAGGTTAAATGATGAACAAAAAATTCAGTCAGCTGAAATTCAAACACATATCCAAACTTTATCAGAAAAAGTTCAGGAACTTAAAACAAGAAATAGTCTGCTAGATGAGCGATTAGCTAATAGCACTAAAAATATTTTTAATTATGAACAACTAAACAATAAATTAACCGCAGAAAATGTAAACTTAAAATCAGAAAATAAAAGAATAGAAAAAGAAAACACAGAACTCAAACAACAACCATTTCTCCCAAGAACAGCCGCAGGCTGGGCAGGATTAGGCTTAATAGTTTTAGGAACCGTTTTAGTAATAAAAATGTACTATACACTATATTGCTAATACGACCAAAATCATTTCAATAAAAATTCCTAATAAACACTATAAAATAACTGAGATATAACCAAATTTATTCAATAAACACGCAAACTCCGTAAAAAAAAAGAGCATTTGTTTATTTTCCTAATAATCAATAACAATAAATATTAAAATCACAGTATGAAGAAAAATATATTAGTATTATCAGGACTATGGCTAATGAGCCCACCTAAATCAGATCCTGTATCTACAGAGTCATCTGTTAACAACAAGTCTAGCGATTATCCTCCTACTGTTGTTTGCAATCTTTCCGAAAGATCATCTAATATGAATTTTTTATCTAATTTTTATGCAGGTTCTAACCCAGACGAAAAAAAGGTTACCGCACCAACAAATATATCTTCCGGTCCTTCTTCCGCTCCAAATTCAACAATACCCTCCGTTATTCCATCAAAGTCACCTTCTAACACCCCTTCAACTATCCCATCCGTCGTTCCATCAAAGGCACCTTCTATTGCCCCATCTAAGCCAACGTCCTCCGATCAAGGCGTATCTCCAGATGGCTCAGAAGATGAAAAGAGTCCCCCTCTAACTCAAGAAGAAATCCTAACCCAAGAAATTAAAGAATTAAGACAAAAAGTTAGAACACTTGAGAGAGAAAAGCATGCTTTAAGAATGAAATGGCTAGACGCATGTCAAGCTAGTTCAAAGAACACAATGATAAGAGCAAACCTGGAATCAGAGAAATTTAGAAGTTTGAATGAAAATTCAAAAAAAGTAATTGCTGAAAGCAGAACATATAGAGAATCAAGAGGGATAAAATAAATGAATAATTTTAAATATATATCCCTTTTTCTTGTTGCAACTTTAATTTAAACACTCTCTGTGAATTCTACAAATTTTTTTTGAATAAAATGTAAAAAACATCAAATTTTGATCATTTTTCAACGCTTTTTAACTGTTTTTTAATGATTTTTAAGCCTTTTTAAACACATTTTTTATAAAATTTAGTATCAAACCTTGTTGATATAGAATAAGATTTCCCCTAAAATAAATATATGCAGTTTAATAGACAAGTTTTTTTGAATATTCTTGCGAATCATCAATCAAACCTAGATAAAAAAGCGATAAATCCGATCTTTTCCTCAATTAAGTTAATAACAAATGATAAAGAATTAAAAATAATTTCAACAGATGGACAAAGATATTTAGAGCAAACAATGGAAGGATCATTCGAAAACTCGAGCCTTTTCATAAATGGAATTACCTTATATGAAATATTAAAAAAAAGTAAAAGTGAAAGTTTCATGATAAAAGAAACATTCGAATTTTACAAAATTTTAATTGACAATGCGGAATTCAAGTTTTCAAAACAAATTACATCAGAATTTCCAGAATGGCCAAATGAATACGAAAACAACTGTAAAATAAAAGCAGACATCTTATTAGAAGGGCTAAAGACCGTAAAATGGGCCGCATCACTAGAAGAAGCAAGACCATCTCTCACAGGAGTTTGTTTTGATTTTTGCAACAACGTATTAAACTTATGCTCAACAGATAGCCTTAGACTGGCTATTTTCAAAATTTTTGATAATTATTTTTATACAAAAAAAATCATATTAGGTAAAAAATCCATCACTGAATTAATTAAACTTTTAGAAGATTTTGGATCCACAGAGATAAATTTTTATGTTGGAACAAGTGTAAAAATAATTGGAAAAACAAACAACTTAAAAACAACCTGGAAATCTTTATGTATCAATGGGAATTTTCCGAATTACGAAAAACTTTTATCTGATAAAAAAATTTTCAATGCTAGTTTTGTCTGCAATGCGCAAGAAATACTTGAAATAATCACGAGAATCATGGTTGTTTCTAATCAACACCAACACACTTTAATATTAAAATTTAAAGAAAAAGAAAATTCAAAAATATCCGCAGAAAACGCTATATCTGAAGGAGAGGATATATTAGTTGGAGAGTATACGGGCAAAACATTAAAAATATTATTTGACGGTAAATTTTTAGAAGAAATGCTAAATAACATTGATGGCAAAATTATTTTTGAAATTACCGATCCTTTTTCTCCAATCAACATAAAAAAAATCGAAAACAATGGAAGTTTGTTTATTTTAGCACCAATTAGACCAGATTTATAATTTTAAAACATAAAAACAGTTTGACTTAGCGTGAAAAAAATTTTTATATGCTGTTTTTAACCATATCTATCGACCATACTTAATTAATGCAAAAAAACAATCACAACCCTCAACCATACTGAACATTTAACGCAAAAAAACTAAAACCATTTTTTTATTTTGTGTTTATTTAAATACTGCCCCACTGCCGAAAGAAAGTTTGATAACTCAACACAAAAAACATCGTTTTCATAACTGTTCTCTAGTTTGCACTTCGTAATAATAGATGAAAAAATTTCAATATTTTTAACGCTAAAATCAGATATTTTACCTTTAAATTTGGTAAACAAATCATTTAAAGAAACAAAAATTTCAAAAAACACCCTGCTTTTCAAGGTTGATTCAACTTTTAACAAATCGGATTTAATTTTTTCATAAGAAGCAGAATGATTATGCTTTATATAGCTGTTAATATAGCTAATAAACTCTTCTTTCACAATCTGAATTTCACTTTTCATAAATCTAACTTTCTTAGATATGTTATCTAAATTATCAATATTAAATTCAGACATCAAATCATAAATTTTTTTGATGTTTTCAACGGATATTCCGCAAAATTCAGCAAGAAGAATTAAGTTTAAAAGTTGTTTTTTATTTCCATCAAAATTTTCAACCAAATTTTTTAAAGCATCAAGAAAAGGCGTCTTGGAATTTTTAAAACTATCTAAAAAATAATTTAATAAGAAAAGATTGTTTTTTTGATTTAATAATTCACAATAATTTTCATATAAAGATGCAAGACTTTGATTAAAAAAAGTTACAGAATTTTTATAGCTTTCAAAAGAATCAAAAGAAGCTCCTAATTTAGATAAAGAGCTAAGCAAAAGATCTTGATTGTTTTTAACAACAAAATCACGCCCATAATATAAATAATTGGCATCTACATGTTTTTTTTCATAATATTTAATCAATTTATTGCTTTTATTTTTTAGAATCTCATGGTTCGCTTCAATTAAAACAGTCTGCTTTTCTCCAAGAGAATGTTTTTTAACTTTATCTATAATAAATGGCCAATCTGATACAAAATTCAACATATTGGGATAAATTATTATGTTGTTAATTAACGTTTTATAATTTGCATATTGATCTTTATTTTTCATAATATTTTGAATCATTTCAATTTGAAATTTTATATAATCTAAATTTTGAAAAAACGCAAAAACGCTAATGTTTTTATCTTGAAATAATTTTTGTTTATTCTTCAACTCTTTACTTAAAAGTGTTTTTGTTTTTTTTATTATAGTTTTTATGTTTTTTAAATTTTTTATATCATAACGCTCCATAAAGTTCATTCGATATTTTTCAATATTTTTTAAAGCTTTTGAATAAATATATTGAAAACTAAAAATTGAAGAATAATTTTTTAATTCATCTGAAGAATTTTGATTATGGTTATATGAAACAAAACTATCTTTTTCCAAACAATTAATAAAAAAATCTTCTATGTCAAAGCCTTGATATATAAAACCTGATGCAATTTTTTTCAAATTTTCAGGCATTTTTTCACTTCTATATAAAAGAGTTCCACAATACTCATTTATAGGTAGTTTTCTATTTAATTGTGGTGATATGGTTCTTTTTTGAACCCCATCTAAAAATTCATTTAAAGTTTTGTGATGATCATTCAACCTTCTTTGATATTTTGAGCCTAAAACTTCAGATACCTCTTTATCATTCTCCGCTGCTTTTTTTGCAATAAGCTCATTTTCTTTTTTTATTTCATCAGCTTTAACAGATTTTTGTAATTCTTCTTTTATATAATTGTTTTTTGTCTGTGTTAATAAATTATATGTAGATAAATATAGTTGTAAGGTGTTAAAATGCTCTCTGTTTTTATTAAGAGATTTTATTGTATCTGATTTTAAATGTGTTTTAAATGCTGACTTTAAATAAGATTCATTAAAATTAAAGTTTTCTTTTTGCAAATTACGTTTAAAAAGTTTTTTATTGGTTAAACCTTGGTTGGTTATGATAAGATCATTAAATTTTTTATATAAATTTTCTTGAGAATTACAAATGGTTAGTATGTCTAAAGAGGAATCTAAAATGGCGTTTATAATTTCATTGTTCAATACAAAATTCACGTTTATTTTTTTTCCTTTTTGAAGTTCAATAAAATTATTTAATATTAAAAAAATTTTACATTTGTCTAAAACTTTTTTATAAAACAAAGTTTTATTAGCCTCTGTATTTTTTGATTTTTTCTTTAAACACTGTTGGAACTCATTTAACCACATATTGGCAAATTTGTTTTTCTCTGCAGCTTTTTCTAGTTTTTCATGAAAGCTAGCAAAATTTAAATTTTTCAAATCATATATAGACTTAATGTTATCAGCGTTTTGGTTTGATTTTAAAATTGCGCCTAAACTTATATCGTTAGATTTAACCTCAATCTTCATCAAATCAAAAATTTCAAAAGCATATAAATCAAACAAAAATTGTGTTTTATTTTCATATTGAGAATATGATGAATATTTTAGCTTATCTGCAACAGATAAGAACAAATCCATTTTTTGCTTTTGATGCTCTTTTCTATAAGCCTCAATAAACTCTTCTAATTTTTCTTTCTTAGGGCGACGAATGAATTGCAAAGATTCTACAAATTTTCTGCAACCAGATAAAGATTCATCTACATATGCAAAACATTCATCTACAGGTACCAAACATTTTACACAGGGTTTTTTTAAGCTATCTTTATTAAAATTTTTACATCTCAATGAAGCTAAAAAAGCTTGAACTCCTTTAAGCTGTTGCTCTTTTTCTTTTAAAAAAAAATCGTTTAATTTAATATATTGATTACTTATAAAAGCATTTAAAAGCCTGAAATTTTTTTTGTTTTTATTTAGATCTGGCGCACTTATTTTTTTCATTCTCAGCTCTAGCTCTGCAATAGGGCACAGAGAGTTTTTTATCTTTGAATTTCTACCGTATAAAAAAACATCGCGCCTTTCATTGTTTTTTTTTCTTTTACTTTCATTTTCACTGGAAGAAAAAGGCTGTTGTTGTGTAGACGGTTGTTTTTTCAAAGCCACACCATCACTAAACAACTTTCCCTTATTGCCTTGGCCCTCACAAAGCGACGTGCTTAGTTGGCATCTTCCCTTATTTAGTTCAGAGCCATGATATGAATTTAAATCTTGTAAAATATGATCTGTTTCGCTATGTAAAGATATATTGTCATCAAACATCAACTCATTATCAAGATCATATTCTTTCATCTTTTTATTTTTCTTTATTTTATTTTTTTCTATAGGCAATATATTTTTTTTACCAAGCTTAATAAAAGACTTATAAGAGCCAATAAGCTCTAATTCACAATGTTTATAAAAATAAGATACTCCCAAAGAAAAAGACTTGTTTATCAATCCAGCTCTAAACATATAATTTTTATATTTCAAACCTAAAAAAGCAAAAAAATTTTTTTTACGAAAACTACAAGATAATTCACAAAAAATTTTATTTAAAAAATGTATTCCACCTAAACTAATATCTATAGCACCATAAGTATTGCAATGTAATTGTAAAAAAACATTATTAGAACGCTTATAGTCAAACAAATAATATCTCCCAGAACCCCAAAAAACATTAAAAGAGTTTAAATTAAAAAATAAAAAAAAAATAATAAATGTTTTTTTCATAAAAAATATATTAATAAAAAAAAATGAATAACTTATGAATTTAAAAAACTATTTCTTCTTTATTAATTTTTTATTTAAACAAAAAACCCTTTAACTTAAATAAAACACTATTAGATTTTTCTTCCTCTTCATTCGGCAAAAAAGAAGCTTTAATTTCAATATAATAAGAAAAGATCAAAAAAGCTTCTAATATTTTATTTTTTAAATATTTTTCAATATTATCTGATTTATAATTTTTCAAGCATTCCTCTTCAAACGAATAGTTAAAATTTGCAAAATCATCATTTGCATTTTCAATTTTGTTTCGAACTTTTTCTAAATACTTTTCAAGATTATTAATTTGATTTGTAGAAAAAAAATCAAAAACTAAATTAGTGTTTACAGCAATTTTATATAATGTTTTTAATGAGGTTATCAATAAATTAATTTGTTTTTCAAAATCTTTCATTAAAATTAACTGTTTTTTGCAATTTTGTTTTTCAATTTTTTTTGAATTAGCTATTTTTTGAATTTTTTGTATTGTTTCATGTAAATCTTTTTCAATTTTAAAAAGTTTTGTGTTTTCCTCAAAATATTCGTCATTATCTTGCAGATTGTTTTTGTTTTTGATTATTATATTTAATAAATCTTGATCCAATTCGTTCAAAAAAGAGTATTCTGGAATAGAAAAACTAAAAATTTCATTAAAATTTTTTGTTTTAGAATATAATAAAGCTGAACCTAAATTTATATTCATTTTTTTTATATAATAATTAAAAGAAACGATAGCGCCAAAAGACAAATTAGGCCTAAATTTTGAATATGTACAAATAACACCAATATTAATTGGAAAATCCCAGGTTCTAAAAGAAACCAAACAGTTCAGCCCAATATACTTTATTTTTTGCAAATCATGTATTTCCAACAAAACATTAGAGCCAACATAAAAAGATTTAATAGAAAAAAAATCTAAAATATCAAAAAAAGCACCAAAAGAATATAATTTTTTTTTAAAATTAAATTTTTCATCAAAGCTTTTAATCCCTAAAGAAAAACCAAGCTTAAAATTATTATAGTCTAAAAAACTCATTCCCAAATCTGCATTTGTATAAAATAAAATTTTAGAGTTTGAAAAAAAAAACAAAAAAAATATGAAAAATTTGAATCTCATAATAAAAAAATATCATTTTTTTAAAAATAATAAGTTAACTATCATTATTTATTAAGCTGCGGCTTCTTGAGAAGATCCGTTAGAAGATGCACCTTCAGATATTTCTGCTGTTTCACCTTTTTTAGCTTTTTCTATTACTTCATTTGCTATCTCAACAAGATTAAACGAATTCACTGAAATTGCCTCATAAACTTTTCTGCTCTTTTCATTAGCTTTTTTTTGATCTTCTGTTAAATCAGAAGCAGAAATTTTTTCAGCATTATCCAAAACATAAACCTTATTAATAATATCGGAAACAGTTTTATCGCTTATATCTTTAGCTTTAGCTGCTTTATGGTATCCAACAGAAAACAATGCTCCAACTTCTACACAATCAATTACTTCAGCTTTAGGCATAAGAACAATGCTGTATGTAAATGCTCTAGTAATGACGCTGGTTTCTAAGCATTTAACTTGAATACCAACTGAGAAATAGTAAGCTGTATCTACTGCCAAAATACCAAAACCACCTTTAAGATAACCAATAGCAGCTTCATTTAGTTTTTTATAATCAGCATTTTTTGTTTCGTCGAATTTTTGTTTTTGACCCAATAAAGCACCACCCATAAATCTAAATCCTGTTATAGCACCATAATTCATAGGCACAACTACTGTAGCACCGATAAACGCATTAATTTTTTTAGCAAATGAATATTCAGCTCCCAAAAAAGCACCGACTGAAAATGATTCTAATCCATAAAGATAACCTGCATAAGCACCAGCTGCCCAAGCAAAATTACTTGGAGAAATATCAGCCTTTTTATCTTCTGAGAAAGCAAAAAAAGGAAGTGTTAACAATATGTTTTTTATTTTATTATTCATAAATTGACCTCTTTATAAAGGCTAATAAATTTTATAAAAAAAAACAAGCCTCTTTTTATTCAAGAAAAATTTTATAGAGTAGGCCTTTCATAAATATAGGCAGCACCAAAAGAAAAACGAATGTGATCTGATAACCTAATAGCACAAAAAACTTTAAAACGCCTCAAGCCAAAAAAAGAAGGAAAAAAGAAACAAGACAAACCATTAAAATTTAAATCCTTCTGACCTATGATCAATTCGTAACACAAACCAGAAATAAAGATAGAGTCTAAATAAAAACTCTCCAAAATTGAAAAGCTTTCTTTCTTAATGGAAAAACCAACACCAACAACCACACTCACTAATTTTTCTTTAGATAGACAAGCCCAATCAAGACTTAAAGAAACATGAAATGGAAAACGCGTCTCAGTGGCAACACAGTAAAAACCACCTACTTTTAATCTTAATCCTTCAAGAAACTGATTTGCTTTGTCGGCATTATTAAGAGCTTCTTCAATTATTGGACCTTTTTCATTTACACAACTTCCAATTTGATCCATAATATTTTGAGCTGTTTGCATGGTTTCACTCACTTTTGGTACTAATCCCTTTAAATCAACCAAGAGCTCGCTCAATGGCTCAGCAGCGCTTTTTAAATTCTCTGTAACTTTATCCGCAGATTCATTCACTTTTTTTTCTATCTGAGTTAAAACTTCTGACGCTGTGTTAACACAATCAACACAAGCATTTTTTAATGGAGCACACTCTTGAAAGAGCCCATGTAAAAAATAATCTATAAAATTTTTATCTAATTCACTAAACTCCAAAGTTGCTGATTCTTGTTGATTTGCATTAGGTGGTGCGTTTAAACAAAAATTACTATAAAAAAAAGAAAAAATTTTAATACCTTGTTTTATATTCTCCCATATTACTTTTTTATCCATAGACTCTCCCTTCCCTTCTATCAAACTAATTATATCATCAAAGCTCTTTTGCTCTTTTGCTTTAAAAAAATTAAAAAAATTAAAAAAATCTCCATCTTTAATATATTTTTTTTTAGTTTTTTCTTTCATTACTGTGCAATATGCAGAAGTAAACATCAAGACAAATAAATTCATATTAGAAAAGTCTTTTATTAATTTTTTATATATTTCAATAAGCTCTGGACTAATATTTTCAACTTTTTTGTTTTTGTTCAAAAAAAAGACATTAAAATTTTTGTCAACTTCGATAAAATCAAAATAAGAATACTCATTTTCTTGATTTAAAACATAATGAAAATTATATTTATCTCCATCTTTTTTAAAAAATTTAATAGGAGTGAAAAAAAACATTAAATATGGAATACAAAATTCAAAAACCGGCTCTTTAAATTTTTTAATTTGCTGATTTACACTAGATCTATTTAAGTACCAAACCCTAACAAGGGCAGGTAACATGTCTTCAAGAGACGGACTAGCAATATTAACAAAAAAAAATAACAATATAGCGTTTTTACAAAGCACGACCTTTATTATATCAAATTATTAATTGTTTTTCCAACTTGGAACATAAACTTGCGCTATATCATACTCTTTTTTCACACTTTTTTCGTTGTACTCTTTGGGCTTTTTCTTCCAACTTGGTATATATTTTTCAGCTTTATTAAGAGGGATTTTCGCATCTTGTTGACTATAAGTGTAGCTGGGGTTGTTTTTTTGAGTTTCTTCATTATCCTCTTCATCATAACTTAAAACATCATTATCATTTTCAATGCTATTAAAATCAGAAGATTCGTTTTCTTTCGATTTTTGATGATAATTTGATCTATTAACAAAGTTCACTTTATTTTTAGATACAGTTTGTTCAATAAATTCTTCATCTTGTTCAATTGGCCTAGAACGCTTTTTGTTTCTTTTGTTTTTTTTATGCAAAGGTTTTTTTGTAGGAACTTCATCTAAATCCAAATCATCATTTGTCTGTAAGTTTTCATAGTTTTCTTCTACCTCTTCTTTTTCATCATCTTGCTTAAGCTCTCGATTTTTTTTATTTTTTCTATATTCTTTTTTGGAACTCTTTGCATGCCTTTTGTTTTTTTTATGCAAAGATTTTTTTGTAGAAAATTCATCTAAATCTAAATCATCATTTATATGTAAGTTTTCACAGTTTTCTTCTACCTCTTCTTTTTCATCATCTTGCTTAAGCTCTCGATTTTTTTTATTCTTTGTCCTGTTTTGATTCATTTTTTTTTGAGATTTGTTGTTTTTACTTTTTTTCTCATCAACCCCTTCCTTTTTTATATTTTTTTCATCTTCTTTTTTAGAATGTTTTGTGTTCCTTTTGTTTTTTTTGCCATTTTGGGGTTTTTTGTTTAAAAGAGCTTTTTTATCTACTTCTGATTTGTTTTCATTATTTTTTTCACTTGGTTCTGTGTGTTTTTTTTGGTTTTTAATTTTGCTATTACTATTTAAATTTTTTTTATTTTCTAATTTGTTTTTTTTTGTTTTCTTTTTTGGACCATCTGTTTTTTTAGATCGTGGTTTACTTTTGAGGTTTCTATTAGTCTTTGTCTTTTTATTTGTTTGAGTTGTTTTTTTATTATTTTGAACCACCAATTCATCATCTATCTCCTCTTCTTCGTTTTCATTAAAATCACTTGCACTATTTTTCTTATCTTTATTTTCTTGATTGCCATTATTTTTTTTAGAAACGGACGTTTTAGCATTTTTCTTTTTGATATTTTGATTTTTTTCCTTGGCTTTCTTTTCCTTGGCCTTCTTTTCTTTGGCCTTCTTTTCCTTGGCCTTCTTTTCTTTGGCTTTCTTTTCTTTGGCTTTCTTTTCTTTGGCCTTCTTTTCCTTGGCCTTCTTTTCTTTGGCCTTCTTTTCTTTGGCTTTCTTTTCTTTGGCCTTCTTTTCCTTGGCCTTCTTTTCTTTGGCCTTCTTTTCTTTGGCGTTCTTTTCTTTGGCCTTCTTTTCTTTGGCCTTCTTTTCTTTGGCCTTCTTTTCCTTAGCCTTCTTTTCTTTGGCTTTCTTTTCTTTGGCCTTCTTCTTCTTTTTAGAAGCAGATTTCTTTTTAGCCTCTAAATGGAAACTATTACCAGACTCAAAAACAATAAAAAATAAAAAGAAAAAACATAAAAATATTTTTTTCATTTTGCTTAAAATAGACATATAGACATAATAACAAAAAAAGATTTATTTTTTTTTAAAAAGAATAATTCAAATCAAGGTTTACACGCGTTTCTTCATAAACAAAAAAATAACTAATTCCCAAGTAAAGTTTTTCATTAGAAAAAGAGAAAACAAAACTATAATTTTTATATACATTGAAACAAAAAGAAAATAAAATTACACTATTAAAAAAATAATGAATTGACAATATTAAACTATTAAAACAAAAAGAAACAGAGCCTCCAAATAAAATGTTTTCAACGCTTGATTTAAATCCAAAACCAAAAACAAACTGTTTGTTTAAAAACTCAAAACAGAATTTATCATGACCAAAAAAAATATTTAAATTAAAATTTTTAAAGTTGTCTAAACTATTATTTTCTAAAGACTGATTTTTTTTAGCTTTATTTTTTGTCAGATTTAAAACTTGATTATTGTGGGAACTTTCACAAAAACTAGAACAACCTTCACTTAAATCATCTTCTAAAAAAAAACTCTGTTTTTTTTCATCGGTGTTTTCTTTAAAATAAGAATTAGACAAAAAAACAAACCTAAAAATAAATTCTAATTCTTGTGGAAAATCAATTAAACTGCTCTTTTCTTGTACAAAATTAATAAATTGATCAAAATCAAAGACATCACCCTGCTTTTTCTGATTATAAAAATAATCATTTAGCTTTTCAAAAAAAATTATTGCATCTTTCTTTTCCTCAGCATTTAAATTTTTATTAATTTGAAAAAAATTCCCCGCTCGTCTTATTCCCAAAAATTCATCTAAATTATTAGAATACAAATATTGTCCAACAAAGGCAATTGCAAAATAGTAAGTGTCAAAAAGATTTTGTAAATTTTTAAAAAACTCATTTTCTACTTTTTCCTCTTTATTTTTTAAATTTGATAAAAACATTAAATTATATAAAAAATATTTTAACTGTTTTACATAAAAATCAATAACGATAGTCTGATCTTGCAACGCATTCAAATAATTAGCATTTTTTTGAAAACTATAAGAATAAATATTTTGAGAGTAATCAAGCTTCAAGATGTTCAAAATATTACAAAAACTCACGTTTTTTTCAGATGAATATAAATATAAAATTTCACAAAAAAAATCAGAAAAATATTTATTAACCATTAAAAAAATTTTATTTAATGGGTTATTTAAATCAGAATAAAATTCTAAAATATCAAAATCATTATCTTTACCCTTACTTTCATCAAAATTTTTATAAAATTCTTTTAAAAAAGAAACATCTTCCAGCGCAATTAAAGCTTTAAAAAAATAATCTTCGGTTTTTTGAAAGTCTTTTAAAACAAAGCTTAATTCACGACGTAAAAAAGATAGCTCATTTATCAAAACAGAATCAAAATTTGGAGCATAAAAACGAATTAAATAAAAAAATTTAGTTAAAATTAAAAAAATTTCATAGATAGAGTCGTTGAATTTTATAGTTTTTTCATTTGAAAATAAAATTTGTTGATCTAGATTTTCAAAATCAGATGAACAATTCAAAAGATAATCCTCAATATAGTGATTATTAAAGCTTTTTTCTTCTTTTCCCACAATTTTTATTATTTCTTGTATGTCTGAAAATTTAACATCAGATAAATCTTGAGAATAAATACTTAAACAAAAAAACAAAAAAATTTTTTTAAAAAACATAAAAATATTATGCTAAAAAAGCATGAAATTTTTATATATTAGTTATTGTCATCTTGTTTGATAGACTTTTGAGCTCCCAAACCAACAAAAAGATCTATATTATCATTTATTTGATGATTGTAACCGGCCGATAAAGTAAGCAGTACACTTCGTTTATCTTCTTTCCAAAACGCATATGAAGCGGAAAACAAAAGAATCATTTGATTATGTCTCAAAGAAGCACAAACGCCGAAACCAGCAGCATATCCATCTTTTTCATCTTTATCATCTTTTTTAAACTTCATGTTTTTATACAAATCTCCATTAGCATGTGCGAATACCAAACCAAGACCAACCTCAAATTGATTGTTCACGCCATAAGTAATAGCAAGCAAAGAATTTTGAAGCTCAACAGAGCTGTTTACATAATACAAAACTGAAAAATTTTCAGCAATTGAATATTTAGCACCCCAAACAAAGGATATGTTTTGTTTCAAAAAATCATTCTTTTCCTCTTCTTCAGTAGCTGGAGTAACTGTAGTAGCTGAAGCAGGTGTACCAGGTTGAACTGGAGCAGCAACTGGAGCAGCAACTGGAGCAGGTTGAGCAGCTTCTTCTCCGGCTTTTTGAGCAGCAGCTTCTTGATCAGCTTTAGCTTTTTCTGCAGCTTTAGCTTTTTCTGCAGCTTTTTCAACAGCTTCTTGAACAGCTTCTTGAACAGTTGTATCAGAACCAGTTGGAGCTGAAGCTTCTGTATCAGCTGTATCAGCAGCAGATGTTTCAGGTTGATCTGAAGACTCTGGAGCTGGAGACTCTTGTCGATTTACAGCAGCTTGTTGATCTAGTGGTTGTTGCAGATTAGTCAAAACAGTCCCACCTTGAGCAGAAGTAAGTCTATCCATACCCTCAACTGTGGTTATGTTATTTGCATCTGCTCCTGTTGCACCCTCTTGCGCTGGTGTTGCGCTAGCTGACGCGCCGTTTGAACCATCTTGCACTGGTGGAGTCTGATCTTCATGTGAGTGTACACTCAAGTTTGCGAGAAGTAATCCTAATAATTTTATATACTTATTTTTATTCATGGTTCCATTTTATAACTCAAAAAAAAAAAAGGGAACCCCCCTCCTTTTGGTGATATTTTATATTGATTTGCACATCAAATTTTATTGCTTATTAAAAAAATTTTTTTATCCCCATCGTAGTTTTAACGACGGTTTTGCATATTATTAAATTCAAATCAAAAATGCTGTTACTGTCTACACTTCAAACACTCTTTGAAATTTTCAAAAACATTATGACTCTATATTATTGATTTTTTTGCAAATAAAGAGCGCTTTAATTTTTTTCAAACATTTCTATTTCCCACATAGGTTTCACCATGGATTTTATTTGGCGAAGCTTCTTTGTCTCTATGTCTATAAAAAATAAATTTTTAATTTAACGCTATTATGCCAAAATTCTCGACACGCAACTTTGGCTTCAGGATCCACACATATATTTTTATTTCATTTTGTCTATGGTGACGCTTTAGCTGAGGCGTCTTTTTCAGACTCAGCTTAAAGATAAAACAAAAATGATAAAAAACACCAAAAATCATGTCTCTTAAATTTAAATTATAGTTTTGTGTTATAAAGAAACATTCTCTAACTCTAAATTTCTTAATTTTTCTCTTTTATTTTTGCACAATATTGCGTATCCGTTTGATTTGAATTTTGCTTGAAATTGCTTAATTTTATTCTTATTTGACGAAACAAAAATTACAATCTCGTACCTTTTTAACATTGATTCTAGTATTTTTAGCCAAAAATTAGCCCGATAAAAAAGCACGCCTTTTTTATATGAATCGTAATTTAATTCCATTTTTCCATGGTTTTTTGATGGAGCGTATTCCCTTTTGTCTGTTATTAACAAGATATTTTTAGAGTTTTCATAAAAATCAAAAAAACAACTCAACTCTTTTATACCTTCCGACTCTTTTTCCTCTAAGAAGCTTTTTATTTTATGTGGAGCTGCTTTTTCTCTTAAAATTTTAACTAATCTTGCTTTATTTTCTTGATGTAAAAATTTGCTTTTGTGCTCTATTGCAATATCAATAATATCTATTATTATTAAGGTTTTTTCGTTTTTTTCTTGTTTTAATATTGTAATCAGCTCTTCTACTGAGTCAACCATTATTTCTTTTGATATCAAAAAAAAAGCTTGAAACATTAAAACAATAAATACTATTTTATTCATTATTTTTATATTAACAATTATTATTTTTGATCACAACTTCTTTAAAAACACATAAAAAAAGTCTCAAAAATGATCAAAAAACATTAAAAAAAGCTTAAAAAACGTTAAAAAACGAGCAAAATTTGAAAGATTTTTTATTTAAACAATCTAAACGCCATTATTTTTAGATGTTGATTTATATTCTTGCAATATATTGTGCAAATCTTCTTTGCAAAATTCTGGCCAAAGCTTATCTAAAAAGAATAATTCAGTATAAGCGATTTGCCAAAGAAGAAAATTACTTAACCTTCGGCATCCACCTGTTCTAATTAGTAAATCTGGTGAGTTTTTCATATATAAGCAATCTTCAAAGGCAAGGTTTTCTCTTTGGCTTTTTCCCATTGCTTCTAAAATTTCATTACGACCACTATAACTTACTGCTAGCTGAATCAATATTTCTGTATTTTTATTTGTTAAATATTCTAATTCAAATAATATCGACTTAACTTTTTCATCAAAAAAACTTAAATCTCCTATAAATTTTATTTTTATATTGTTTTTCGTGAAAAACTCTATGTTTTCTTCTAAAAAAGACATAAATGCAACCATTATTACTGAAATTTCATAAAGAGATCTGTTCCAATTTTCAAATGAAAATCCGTACATTGTTGCCATTGGAATTTTTAATTTTATTAATTCCAAAACTATTTCTTGTAAAACTTCTGCTCCTTTTTTATATGCTTCTGTCAAAGATTTTTTGTTTTTTTTCCCCCATCTTCGATTGCCATCTAAAATTAAAGCTATGTGGTTGCACATTTATTTTAATAACCCCAAATTTTCTAACACTTCTTCGGGTCTTTTTATTAAAATTACTTCTATATCTTTTAATATAATTTCTGATATATCTTCTAAATCTACTTTGTTATCATTCGGAATAAAGACTTTTTTTATTCCGTTTCTGTACGCTGCCAATAACTTCTCTTTTATTCCTCCTACTTTTAATGCATCATACAAGCTTATTTCTCCTGTCATTGCTATATCAGTTGGAAACTTCTTGTTTTTTAGTGTTGAAAATATTGAGCAAAAAATTGCTACACCTGCTGATGGACCGTCTTTAGGTGTTCCTCCAGATGGAAAGTTTATATACATATTTTTTTTCTTTAACTCTTCTAAGTTTAATCCATACTCCTCTGATTTTGACAAAAGTTTCTTATATGCTATTTGAATTGATTCTTTCATCATGTTACCAAGGTTGCCTGTAAATTCAACTTTTCCTTCTCCTGGAACTAATATTGATTCTATTGTTAGAACCTCTCCTTCTTGTCCTTCTCTGCTTGAAACATAGGCCAATCCATTTACAACGCCTATTCGACTTTCTTTTTTTTCTTCTGGTAAATAAACTGGTTTTTTTAAAAAAGTTTTAATTTTTTCATCGTCAATTTCTACTTTTTCTTCTTTCTTTTCTTCTATTCTGCACATTGCTTTTCTTATTAATTTCGATAGTTGTTTTTCTAACCCTCTTACACCTGATTCGTATGTATAATTCCTTATTACTTTGTTTAGTTTTTCTTTATCTATTTGGAACTCTTCTTTTGTTAACCCATATTCTTCTAGTAATTTTGGTATTATATAATTATTTGCAATTAGTTCTTTTTCTTCTTGTGTGTAACCGGTTAAGTGTATTACTTCTAATCTATCTAATAATGCTGGTTTAATTCTGTCTATATAGTTTGTTGTTGCTACGAAAATCACACCAGAAAGATCAAAACCCGTTCCCAGATAATTATCTTGAAAGTTTTTGTTTTGAATTGGATCTAATATTTCTAACAAAACGTCTTCTGGGCTTCCTCTCCAGTCTGATCCCATTGAGCCTATTTCGTCTAATACTATTACTAGGTTAGATGTTCCTGCGTCTTTCATTGCTTGTAATATTTTACCTGGCATTGAACCTATATATGTTCTTCTGTGTCCTCTTAATGCTGATTCATCTTTTACTCCGCCTAATGGAATGCTTACTGTTTTTAGTCCCATTGCTTTACCTATTGCGTATGCAAAGCTTGTTTTTCCTATTCCTGGGGCCCCATAAAAACATAGTACTGTTGATTTTTTTTGATCTTTCACTCTGTTTTTTTGCAAAATCAATTCATATACTCTATCTTTAACATCTTGAATTCCATAATGACTTTCGTTTAATATTGATTTTATTTCTTCTAAATGTTTATTTGATTCTGAGTGAATTTTCCATGGTAAAGCCAATAAAAAGTCCAAATAATTTTTTATCACTGAAAATTCTGCTGAAAATTGGCTCATATATTTTAATTTTTTAAATTCTGATAGCGCTGTTTCTTTTGCGTGATCTGACAGCTTTACTTCGTTTATTTTTTTTTCTATTTTGTTTAAATCTTCTTTATAATCTTCTCCTTCTCCTAATTCCTTTTGGATTGCCTTCATTTGCTCTGTTAGATAATAATCTTTTTGATTTTTTTCAATTTGATTTTTTAACCTGCTTTTTATTTTTCTTTCTATTTCAATTATTTTCATTAAAGATTCTGCCTTGATTATTAGATAATCTAAAAGCTCATGTTCATCTCTGATTGATAATATTTTTTGATTTTCTAATGCAGATAAGCTTAGTCTTTCCGCTATATAATAGGCAAATTCAAAAGAGTCCTCTATTCCGTTAACAAAGCTAATCATACTTATATCAAATGCTTTTGATAGTTTTAGAAACTTTTCAAAAGATTCTTTTAATGTTTTTTTTAACGCTTCTCTTTCTTCTTCTGATGAAATTGAATACACCTTATAGCTCTCTTGAACCGATGCTTCTATCCCACATTCTTCTGAATCTTCCATTGATAATAATGATGCTACATATTTGCACTCAAAAAGAACTTTTAAGGTTCTATCCTGCAAAAGCACTATTTGCTTGATTTCTGCAACCACACCATATTCTTCTACATCTTCTTTTTCAACCTCTTCTGTCTCTGATTGTTTTTGAGCCACCAAAAACAACTCTCCGCTTGATGAGTTTGCCGCTTCTACCGCTTTTACCGATTTTTCCCTTCCGACGAAAATTGACATTACCATGTATGGAAATGGAGACATATCCTTTAGTGGCAACAATGGAAGTTTTACTCCTTTGTCTTTTAGTTTTTCAAAAAATTCTATATTTTCCACACCTATTTCATTTTTCATGTTTATGTCCGCTTCTTGAGCTAAAATTTTTGCTTTTTCATTTTTTAAAGAGGATGTTGAAGAAAATTTTTGAATTCTTTTTTTCATGAATATTATTTAACACTTAATTTTGTTTTTTTTCAAGAATTATAAAAAATTGCTTTTTTTGCTGCTTAAACATATTAACAAATATTTCATTTTGCCTATTGCGTCGTTTTTTTTTTTGATATAGGATAAACAGAATAAATCAATTAATACAAGGAGTAAACATGACAAAAAAGACATTGTTTTTTATTTACAATAATAAATTGCAATAAAGGAAGAAGAAATTCAAACTATTTACTATATTGGGAACATATACAAGAAATAAAAGAAAAAAATGCCCAAAAGTTAAAGCAAATATCAAAAAACATAGATAAAAATTTGCTTTTACTTAAAAAAAAACACAAATATAAAAGGAATAAAAAATTATTATGATTACGAGCAATAACAAACTTATTATACTAACTGGTGTTTCTGCCGTTGGAAAAAGCACTTTTGCTGAAATTTTGAAAAAAAAACACAACTTTAAAGGGTCTACTTCCTATTGCACCAGACTTCCAAGAGAAAATGAAAAAAACAGCCTTCATTATCATTTCATTTCTAAAAACGATTTTGAAAATAAAATTAAAGATGGTTTTTTCTTAGAATATGATAAAATTTTCGATAATTATTATGGTACCTCTAAAAAAGATCTAGAAGAAACTTTGTCTTCTCATAATATTGTTATGACTCTATCTATTGAAGGTTTTTTAGCTTTAAAAAAACATTTTAAACATAATTTAATTGGAGTTTATTTAATGCCTCCAAACAAAGAAGAGTTGAAAAAAAGGTTGAATCTTAGAAACAGCTCTGAAAAAGAGATTGAAAAGAGGTTGTTAAATATTTATGAGCAAAGCGCAAAAGAATCTGTTTTTTTTGATAAAGTTTTAGCCCCTGATACTGTGGACAACACTGTTAATAACATTTTACAGCTTATTATTTAATTTCTTTTTTTTGCATTTGCTGATTTTAACCAAAACAATGAATATATTGACAAAATTAAAGAAAATGAAACTATACTGAAAAATGTTTTGTATCCGTAATATTTTAGTACTAATCCTAGTATTGGTGCTATTATTGCGCTGCAAAACCCTCTTTCTAAAAACATAAACAAAGATCTTTGTGTGCTTGACATTCCTTGTTCGCAAAATTGCATTTGATATGAAAAAAATGTATTACCTTGAAATGATTTAAAAAGTTTATCTAAAAAAAACAAAATTATCAAAAAAAATTCGTTATAATTTATAAAAATATTGAATTCTATGTTTAAAAGGATTAAAAATGGAATTAAAGAATACAAGCACGTGCTCACTAGAAGCATTTTTTCTAAGCCTAAAAATTTAGTCAAATAAACTGTGAAAAAACCAATTATTACGCTGCAAATTCCTCCAATTAATCTTAGTGCTATGAATTTATCTTTCGATATTCCTGAGTCTAAAAAATAATAATTTAAATTTCCTACTAACATTCTATCTGGAAGGTTATAAAACAATAAAAAAAACATTAATGGCAAGACTATTCCTTTATTTATTATTAATAACGATTTGAATGGAGCTGTGTATTGTTCTTTTAAACTCATTTTTTTTTCAAAAATATCTGAAGAATTTTGAATTATGGCATCTATTAAAAAATTTATTATCATATATATGAACATTAATAAAAAAACATTTTTCCACATTAAATAATCTGAAAGTTTATAAAAAAAAACAGTTCCTGTTAACATGCCGGCTTGGTAAAAAGAAGATATTATTCCATCATAATTTATTACATTTTCTTTTTTCATAAATTCCATTTTATATCCTATGCTTAATGCATCTCTTGTTGATATTAATGAGGCATAAATTATTAATATTATTATTAAAAAAATGCTAGAGATATAGTTTAATTCTTTTATATTAAACAAACAAAACGATAGTGTTGATATTGCAATTAAAAACTCAAAAAGCATTATTAATTTTTTTTTATTTCCACATTTTATTTTTTCTATAATATTATATTTTTCTAAAAACGGCATCCAAAACACACAACATACTGATGGAAACATTGTTGTTGTGAAAATATTTAAAATTAATGGTGTTGCTCCGGCTTCCTTTAACCACAAGCTTATTGTGAATTTACTAAACCCTGAATATAAACCTGAATTAAAAGCTAAAAAATATATCGATTTTACGTAATCAATCATGTTTTTTATGATAGTAATTTTTTTTAAACATTGCTATATAACTTATTATTCAATAATATTTTTTCATGGCTGATATTTGCGAAATTAGAAATAAGCTGGAAGACTTAGCACATCAACTCCTGGTGTGGAAGAGGTCTTTTTGACCAGCGCGATGTTGTTAATAAATATTTAAAATTAAAACCTTTAGCTGAATCTCCTGATTTATGGGATAATCCTGAAAAAGCTCGTGAAGTTGTTATTGAATTTAATCTGTTAAAAGACGAATATGAAAATATAGAAAAAATTGAACACAATTTTGAGCAATTGAAAGAAACTATAAACAGTGATTTAGATGATGAAATGCTCTCTTTAGTTGAGCTTGATTTAGACCAATTGGCTATTACTTTGGATAAAATTTATACAAACACCTTATTTAAGGAGGACTCTGATAAATCCGCCTGTTTTTTGACTGTCCATTGTGGATCTGGTGGTTTAGAATCTGAGGACTGGGCTCGAATGCTTTGGGAAATGTATAATAAATATTCTTCTCAATTTTTTAATGTCATAATTATAGACCTTGTCAGTTCTGACGATGGCGGCATTAAAAATGGTACCATTAAAATTTCACCCAAGGAAAAATTGTTTCCTTTTGGTTGGCTGAAAGGAGAAACTGGTGTGCATCGGTTAGTGCGTATTTCTCCTTATGATAAAAAAAAACAACGTCACACTAGTTTTGCTTCTGTTTCTGTTATCCCTGAAATTGATGATAAAATTAATGTTGTTATAGATGAAAAAGAAATTAAAATTGATACTTATCGAGCTTCTGGTGCTGGTGGGCAACATGTTAATAAAACTGATAGTGCTATTAGAATTACACATTTGCCTACTGGAATTGTTGTTCAGTGCCAAAATGATAGATCTCAGCACAAAAACAAAGAAGAGGCTTTTAAAATGTTGAAATCTAGGCTTTATCAAAAAAAGTCTGAAGAGCTAAAAAAAGAGAAAGAGAATTTAAGTGGAGAAAAAAAAGAGGTTTCTTGGGGTTCTCAGATTAGGTCTTATGTTCAACAGCCTTATCAAATGGTTAAAGATCATCGCACCAATTTTGAAATTCCGAATTTTGATAAGGTTGTTTTTAACGCTGAAATCGAAGAATTTTTGTTACATTGGTTAAAATTTAATATATAAAAATATATTTGCGTGATAAACCACATAAAAATCTTAATTACTTGTTTTTAGCTAGAAAAAAATTTTTTATAAATCTTTTTTCATGTTTTTACTCCTCTTTTTAATCTGCAAAAGAAAAAAAGTAACGTTTAAACAAAAAAAGCACAAGACTTTAATAAAAAAAACATATTTTTATCTATAATCCAACAGTTGACGTTGCTTTTTTTTTTATTTTTTAAGAGAATTAGTATGGGTATATAGCTCAGCGGTAGAGCATTACGTTGACGTCGTAAGGGTCATAGGTTCGATCCCTATTATACCCACCATTTTTAATTTTTTATAAAATTACACTTTTTGACTTCTTTTTATAAATCAAATTATACTTTATTTGTTATGTTTTTTATTCAAGACTATGTTTATTATTTTTATAATTTGATCTTTTTATATAAAGGATTGACCATTATGATTTTGTTTTTTTTTGATTATTATAGAGTATTTCAGATTTAAAAAAACACCTGAAGAATTACAATTTCAAGAAAAACTATCTAAAAGACTCTCCTAAGCCTTTCCTAAAGAGGAAATATCTGTTTTTTGTACTTTCATCAAAGGCTCTAATGAAAGAAAAAAAGTTGAACTTAATATTACTTCTTCTCTTCTTCATTTGTAAAACTCTTTCTATCTTTGTGACTTTAAGTCTTTAGAACCATGCCTTTCTATTTTGGAAAAATTTGCTTTATATAGGTTTGAAGTTTATAATCACATAGAAAAACTATTAAAATTTTCTCAATCGAAAATTTATGTATATTGTTTTGACATCTTGTTAGAATGTAGCGATAATTCTTTTAAATTTGTATTAGATTTTTGGGGTATGATGAAGCTGATTGTTATGAGCCAAACTAATCTTTCTTAAGGCGTTGTTTTAATTTTCCTTCTTTTTTGAAAATATTATATTTTGAACAAAACATTATACCTAAAACAGTCTCTTTAAAAAAACAGAAATTGCTTATTTAGAAAATGAACAATGCTTTAAATTAACTTTTGAACAAATTTTAAAAAACAACGTTATAAACAAACAGTCCATTAAATTTAATGATGTTGAAGTTTGTATAGATCAATTTTTGAATCTTTTACAAAGCTGATTTTTTCTTATATTATTAAACACATAGCTGATTTTTTTTATAGAAATTAATATAAATTTTTAAGCAAAACATCAAGGTATTTAGTTATTTTAGGGTGATTAAAACAATTATTTTTTGAAAATGATCAAAAATGGATATCTCTTGAAAAATAATGATTATTAAATTGAACTGAAAATGAATTTTAAGCAAAATTAAATGGAGCGGACGAAGGGATTCGAACCCTCGACCCCAACCTTGGCAAGGTTGTGCTCTACCCCTGAGCCACGTCCGCATGTTTCTGATTATATTTTAAAATGAAAAAAAACACAAATATATTTTTTTATAGTCTTTAATTTACTTCTTTTTTTAATTAATATTTAAAATGATGAATTCTTTAAAAGATTTAAGGCTTAAAATTTTAAAATTTAATGAAGCTTATGAAAAAGGCTCTCCTATTGTCGATGATTTTGTTTATGATTTTTATAAAAAAAAATTGGAAATTTTAGAACAAAATGAAAAAATAAAAATATCTGAAAACGTAGGTTCAAAAGCCCTTGAACCTTCTTCTCATTTATTTCCCATTCTTTCCTTGAATCATGATTTTGGAAAAAATTCAATAGATGGGTTTATAAAAAAAATAGAAAAACAAATTGATCCATTCCCTATGGTTGCAGAATTAAAAATTGATGGAGTTAGTGTTATTGCAACATATGAAAATCAAAAAATTATTTGCTTAAAAACCAGAGGAAATGGTTTTTTAGGTGAAAACATATCTCACTTAATTCCTTTCTTAAATATTCCTAATAAAATTTATTTAACAGAACATTTAGAAATTAGGTTTGAAGCTTATTTTAATAAAAAAGAGTTTGAAAATCCTAGAAACGCAGCGGCTGGAATTTTAATGAAAAAAAACCCAGATTCAAAACTAGCTTTATTAAATTTTGCACCTCATAATTTATATTCAAATAGTTTAATTTGGAATTCTTATATTCAGTTAAGAGAAATTTTTTATAAAATGCATTTAAATTGTATTGAACCTTACAAAGTTTGTTATAATATTCAAGATTGTTATCAATATTTTGAAGAAATAAATTTATTAAAAAATAATTTATCTCATGAAATTGATGGAGTTGTTTTTAAAGTTGATTCAAAAGAAAAACAAAATGTATTAGGATCAACTGCTAAAGCTCCTAAATTTGCTTTTGCTATAAAATTTTCAAATTCTTTTAATATTTCTGAAATTACACAGATAGACTTTCAAGTTGGAAGATTAGGGAAAATTACGCCTGTGGCAACTCTCACTCCCACTTTTATCAACAATAGATCAATTTCTAAGGCGACTTTAAATAATTTAAATGATTTAATGAAAAAAAATTTTGCAATTGGAGATATCGTAAAAATAGAAATGGCTGGAGAAGTGATTCCTAAAATTACGGAAATTATTGAAAAGTCAAATAATTTAACACAAATTCCTGTTTTATGCCCATCTTGCAACACCAAATTAATTGAAGATTTTTGCCCAAATTCATGGAATTGTTTCCAACAAAAATTAAATAGATTGATTTATTTTGCAAATAAAAACGGATTAAATATAAAAAATTTAGGAGAAGCTCAAATTCAATTTTTTGTTAAAGAAAACATATTAAATTATCCTTTTGACTTTTTTATGTTAAAACAAAACATTTATAACATTTCTTATACTCCAAATTGGCTTGCTGAAAAATCTTTTGCAAAAATTATTGAAAGTGTTGAAAAAAGTAAATATTGCACTTTAGAACAGTTCATTGTTTCAATCGGACTTCCTAATATAGCTAAAACAAAAGCAAAAGAAATTAATTTAAAATTTAAATCTCTCGAAAATTTTTTAAATGCAAATATAAAAAGTTTGAAATTTCTTGGGGAAAAAAATGCTCAAAGTGTTTTTGAATACAAAGAGAAAGAAAAATTTTGGATCAATAAAACGTTTGAATTTTTAAAAACCGACAAAAAGTATGAAAAAGTTTCTTTGTTTAATTTTGAATAAAAATTAATCAACTTTAGACAAAGAATCATGAACTTGCAGGTGTGTTCGATTCGCAACTTTTAATATTAAAAATGCAAAAAAAATAAAAAAATTTTTCATACAAAAACTATATCAAATCAATTAAATTTCTTCAATATAATTCATAATGATCTTTTTACAAATATCTTTTTGGTTATATTTATTGGAAAAAGAATGAAAAAACAAACTATCAACACCAAAACCAGGCAAAGAATTAACTTCATTAAAATAAACTTTTTTACTTTTTTTACAAATAAAAAAATCAAATCTACATAAAAAATCTAATCTCATAGCTTTAAACAAACTAAAAGAATAGTCTTTTATCAAATTTATTAAAGCACAATTTTGCAATAATTCCGTTTTAAAAACATGTTTTTCATATTTATCGTTATATGAAAAAAAATTTAATCCATGATTAATTACGATCACATCAGAAACCTCGTGAAACAAAACAGAGCAAGAACATTCTATAACCTCCATATAAGATTCAACTAAAGGATATTTTGTAATTGTTTTTAAATTTTCAAGAGAATCAATAAATTCTTTTTCATTATAAACCATTGAACAACCAAAAGAAGAGCCATTATCTGAGGGTTTTAAAAATAAAATTTCTGAATTAAGTTTTTTTTTACAGTCTTCAAAGGTTAAGGGAGAGAAAAAAAAATCTATATAATTAACAACGGGAATGTTTAATGATTCTGCTATTTTTTTAGAAATAATTTTATCAAAAGAAACACAAGAACTAAAAAGAGAGTTCGCGATTAATTTTTTAAAAGACAAAGACTCAAAAAAAGCTTGAAACTCTCCATTTTCAGCTCCTTTTCCATGCACAATAGGAAAAACATAATCAACCTTGATTTTTTTATTTTCAGTTTTAAAAAACAAATTATCATCACTAGAAATAAAAACACCTGTTTCGCCATTATAAGAAAAATGTCCAGATAGGGAAACGCTTATTAAATAAAAATTAAAATTTAAATCAAAAACGTTCTTCAAAAAATTATTAGCAGAATTAAGGCTAACTTCTCTTTCAAGCCCAACTCCACCAGCTAAAACAAGTATGTTCATTATCCAACAATACTATCAAACCTAATATTTATTTGCCATATTTTTTTTCAAACAATTCAGGCTGATCGCTTTCATCCAACACATAAATGTTTTTTGAAGCAAAGTCGTTTTTTCCAAATTCAAAACCAAAAATTTCATGCAAACAACTACCAGAGATACCAACTAAAGCTGAAAAAACAGCAACATATTCTGACTGCAATCTATTTCTAAAAAAAACAACCAAAACACTTGAAAAAACAAAACAAACAATCAAAGAATAAAACATAATGTCTGCTCTTAGATTTCTTCCATTTCTTATAATAATTTGAGCATCTCTTGAACGAGCAGCTTCTATACTGTTATTATAAGAATTATGAAATAATTTAGAAAATTGCTGCTGCAACCTTTTATCGCCGTATATTTTTTCAAAATTTTTTACATCATCGTTTTCACCACCAATTGCTTTTAATGAAAACTTTAAAATTGAAAAAAAATTCTTTAAAATAAAGCTGGTTGGAATAGAAACCCCTTTAAACAACGAAAATATTTTAAAAATCATAATTTCTCCTCTTTGTTAATTTCTTCAATTGAGTCGATCTTACACAAATCGTAACCACCAAGGTTTTGGCCCGTTGGCACAAAGCTTATTTTTACTAGTTTTTTATTATTAGAATAAACAAAAAAATTTGAATCTTCTTCTTTAATTATTAAATGTGATAAAAAATCTTTAGCAAATGTTAACTTGTTTTCTGAATCCACTAAAACAACTTGGCCAACTAAATCTATTCCGCGATCTCTAAGAATGGGTGTTTTTATTTTTCTTATCATTTTTATTTTCCAACTTCTAACCTTAAAATTTTTTCTTGATTGGTAATTAGACGATCTAAAAAAGTAACCTCTAAATTGTTTTCAACTATATTAATATTTAAATTGTCCAAAGCCGCATAATCACCATCAAAATCTTTTATAATTGATTCAAAATCAAAATCATTTAAATGTAAAACCTCAATCCCTTTAATGGTTAAAGACCAAACGCCTTCAATGTTTTTTTGAAAAACCTCTATAATTCTATATTTTTTTTTATCAAATTCAAAAAAATCATTTAAATTCGGAATATCTTTATAATCAATATTAGATAGCTGAAAAATAATTTCATTAGATATTTTTTGCTCAACCAAAAAAGCAATTTGTTTTTTTAATAACCTTAAAGTCTTTTTTCCTTCAGAAGAATTAAAAAAAGATTTGTCAAAAGATTCAAAAATGTCCCAGTATTCATTATTATGTAAAGAAATCTGATCTTTAGAAATTTTTTTACATTTATAAAGTGCATTTTCATAAACAACAATTGCTCCAACGGAATATTCTTTATCTTTTTCATATAATTCAATAGAAGTATAGCTAGGAATTTTTATAAAATAATTTATTTTTTTAAGAAAAGTGCTTTGTTGTCTGTTAAACAAAAAAACTAGTTTTTCTTTAGATTTTATATCAAAACAAAATATAATATTACCGCTTAAACCAAAAGAATCCTTCCTAACCAAAAGATTATCTTGAACTACAAAATCAGTTGAAAGATCCTTAGGCCCAGATAAATTAAAAAAATAATTAGAATGAGTTTTAAAGTTTTCTAAAGAATTCAAAAAAGCCCCTTGATCAGAGTCGTTTATCTGTAAATTAAAATTTTGATATTTAAAAGAATTTTTTTCACAAAAAACGGAAAAAGTTAATTGAAGGCTAAAATTTTGCTTTCTATTTTCTGTTTTTTTTATAATATTTGAAGAAGTAATTTCAAATTTTTTTTTACAATCGTATTCAAACAACTCCCATTTATTATTAGAAAAGAAAAAAAACGGCTTAAAAAATAAAAAATTAGGCCAGTTTTCATCATTATTGTCATTAATAAAACTTTCCATTAAATTTTTATTATCTCTAACATCATATATTCCATCTGGAGTTAAACAAAAACTTTCGTGTTCTTTAATATTTTCATTATCAAAAGATTTATATCCATAATTATATTCATTAATTTTATAATGCTTATACTCATAAAAATTCATTTTTCTATCAACTCCAAAGTCCAATTTTTTTCATTAATAAATTTTTTAACTAAACAAACATCTAAAATAGGAAAACCAAAATTTTTTTTATTCTCAACAAGAGGAATAGTCCATTGGCAATCTTCTGAAGCCTGCTTCCACCTTTCTTCAAACCTTTTCTGATTTTCCTGAGAAGAATCATTTTCTTTTAATAAACAAAAAAAAGAATGCAGATCACTTTGCAAAACAAAACGAGATGAAAAAAATTTCAAATTAGAATCATCAAAAAAATTAGAGAGCTCTCCTTTACCTCTTAAAAAAAAAGAATATTTTTTTCTTTTATAAACACAACCTTTTCCATCAACATTTCTATAAAATTTATTTTTTAAAACAAAAGAAAATTGAATATCAAAAGCGTTTATTAATAAATTACTATTAGAACAATCCTCTAACAAGCAATAAAAATCAGAATTCATCATAACCTTAACTCACAACAATAAAAAACATTAACCATAAACAAAAATTTTAGAAGAATTATTTAAATTAAGAACAAAATTATTTTTATCTTTTTCAATAATTTTTTCATTTTTATCATATACATTTAAAAACTCAGAAATAATATTGTTTTTTAAACATTCAGGTAAGTTACAAGAATCATATCCAGTTTTGTAATAAATAGTAATAAAACCTAAATCCTCTTCAAAAGTTAAAAGTAAATTATCTTGTTTTCTAACTGTACTTAAAGGGACAATGTTTTTACCTTTTGAATTTTTAATACTAACAACTTCATTAACAGGCCCATTTTTAAGAAAAATTTGATAATTGTTATGAACAACCTTCCATTCCTTTTTTAAAATAGAAATACCAGCGCGAGCCTCAATATTATTTATTGCTAACTTTAAAATTTTAATTAAAAACTCATCTGACTCACAAAAACCAAAAGAATTTCTAAAAAACAAAACACTAAGAGGCAACTCATCATTAACACTTTGCAAAACAATTCTCATTAAATATATCCCCTAAAGAAAACAAAGCACCATTTTTAAATTATAGTGCAAAACAACAACCAAATAAAACCATAAAATTTATTTATGGTTTTAATCATCGGAAACATCGGTTTTTTTTGAATTTTCTTCTGTTGTTGCAGTAAAGCTAACCCCAACAATAGCATCATTATTAATCAGCCCAAAACCAACAGAAACAGGCATACTCAACCCAACTTGATTGGGATTTTCAAATTTAGAATGCATTTCGATTTTAGGATATAACTTTTCAGCCAAAACCAATCCTTGCTTAAGATCTCCAAATAAAATTTTATCATCCAGCTCATCAACAAAAACAATTTCATGCCCAAACAATTTATTCTCACCATTATAAACAAACCTACCAGAATCATCTTTTGTAGAATAAAAATCCTTAAAATGTTTTTTGGACATTAAAAAAACAGCATTAGTTAAATACCTAGAAGGTAACAAACCTTTCAACAACAATAAATTATTAATAAAGGTTAATTTTTTATCATATAAAAAACCACGAATACAATTAGACTTCAATTTATTTTCATCACTTTGAAAAACCTCATCTTTAAAATAATCAAACAATAATTTATTTTCTAAATGATTAATACTATCAGAAAAAACATTTTTTAAATACTCTTGATAACCTTCAATTTTATGAAATAAACTTTTAGGAATTAACCATTTTGCATATTCCTCACTGAGGTCTATTTTAACAGGAGTAGAAATATCTGCATTCAAAGCATTATGGTCTTTAGAATTAACAATACCTTGAACTCTTGGAACTTCAACAGAAGAAGAGTCAGTTAAAACATGTAAACAATACTTTCTTAAAACATTATTTTTTCCAACCTGAGGAAAAAAAGAAGTAATATCATGAAAGCTAATAGCCCCATTAAACTGAGATTCACTGCACTTTGTTAAAAAAGAACCAAAAACATCAGAATCACCTTCAAAACCAGTTGCTTGAACATAACCTTTACTTACAACTTCATTATTTGCAATATTTTGCATAAAAAAACCCTTTCAAAAAAAATTTAAAATTATCCATAAATTGGACTATCATCAGTAGAAGACCCAAAACAGTTAGAATCTCCAAAATAAACTTGATTAACCGGAGAGAAAAAAGCCTTGCTATTTGCTGGATTAGCAACCAAAGAAATCTCAACCAATTTAGCCTGTTTAATATATCGATAATTTTTATTTTTTGCCAAATTATATCTCATCTCACTATAAACAATAAAAAAACCAATCGACAAACCATTCAAATTATCTTGTTGAACCAAATCAATAACTTTAGAATCAGAAATTTCACCTTCAACTTCAATACCAATTTTAGTTAGCTTAACACTTGTCCATTTTCCAGGAACCTGTCTAGAATCATGCTCAAAAAACATAGCCGGCATCTTTTTCAGAAACCCATCACTATCAGCATTGGAAGCAAAAGCATCTTTTGAAATCACATCATTAGTTAAATCAGAATTATTATAACTAGTAGCAAGACCTTGAATTCTTAAAACATCAACTTCTCCAACTTTTTTACAAGAAAAAGAATCAATCTTACAAAACAAAAAAAGCTTGGAAAATTGATCATTTGAAAAATTTTTAGCTATAAAATCATTATTTACTAAACTTTGATTATCAGAAAACTTAGTAATCATTAAAAAACCACCTTAAAAAATTAAAAACATTATTCGATTTTCCCATTATCATCAACTAACTTAATCTCAATTTTTGAATCTATAGTTCTAAAAAAATTGGTCAAAAACTGAGAAATTTTATTGGCTAAAGGCATAACAGTACTTTTATTAAAAATTTCAAACAACCCATCAATATTAGCTCTAGAATTTTCACCAGAAATAGAAAGATCTCCAACTAAATTAGCAGGAACGCCAAGACCAGAAGCAATAGATCGAACAGCTCGTCTAGCAGCATCACTATAATCCATGTCTTTTACAGTTCCAGATAATTGATGCCATTGACAATCACCATTTAAAACAAAAATTTGCCCAGCCTTATCAGGACCAGCATTCTGCTCTTTAAACCTTTTAGCAAAATCAACTTTTTCTTCAGAAGTTAACATTTTAGAAGGACTAATCGAAAGAATCCCAGAAGGACGTCCACCATTAGAAATAACAGATAAATTATGCCTATCAATTTGTTGATAAAGATTAGCAGAAGAGCGAACAGGATCAATAAAACTATAGCCATACCAAGTATTAGTTGGATTAAACCGTTTAAAATGCCCGACCAAAGGTAAATCTTTATTGTTAGCAACAAAATTTTGTTTTTTTTCATTAATTGAATAAGTATATCCAGCCACTTTAGTTTTAGATTCATTCAAATAAACAGAAGTAGAAGAAGGTAAATTAATCAAATCAAAAGAATTCAGTTCATTTTTATTTAAAAGAACAAAAGAATTACCATAAATTAAAAAATTCCAAACAAAAGTTTCAATAAAATCTGAAAAATAAACAGAATCAGAAGGATTGCAAAGAATGTTAAAAACAAAAGAAGAATTATCTTTAACACCATCTTTAAAAACAACAAAATTTAAACTAGTAATAGAATTAACAATTAATGAAATAGATCTATTGATACAAGCGTTCTTTAAAACTAAATCAACGTTAGATGAATAATCATGAACATCACAATTAACATCAGAAAAAACAATAGAACTATCAGAACTATTATTCACTTTAAAAAAATTTTTAACATAATTAAACATAAGAATCTCGAATATATTTTTAGGAAAAACACATAAATACGATCAATGATTATTTTCGTTCATCAACCGTATACATTATTCTAAACAAAAACATGGTACAAAAAGCAACTTTTTTTTATAAAAAAAAATAACGATAAAAAAAGTATCTATAAAAAACAAAATAAAGTAGAATAAAAAGATGTTTTCAATCCCAAATATTCCAATTAATTATAAGATAAAAGTAACAGGAAAAATATCAAAAATATATCAAACACTAATAAAAAAAATAGTGCAAGTAACGCTTTATAAAGAAAAAAATCAAAACTCAAATTCAATAGTCGAAGTAGTTGTTTGCAGCGAACAAGAAATGAAAGAATACAATAAAAAATATATGAATAAAGATTCGGTTACAGATATAATTTCAATTTCTTACGAAGAGACAAAAGACCCAATTCTAAAAAACATGATCGGGATAATATTAATTTGCCCAAAAATAATAAAAGAGGATAGCGAAGAGCTAAAAAAAGACTATTCAAAACACTTAACACATTTAATAGTGCATGGAACGTTACACCTACTTGGATATAATCATGAACAAAACGAAGAAAGAAATCGAATGGAATCAAAAGAAGTAACAATTTTATCATCTTTAGGAATAGAATCACCATATCTGTAAAAACTATATTGCTTAATCAAAAACAAATTCAACCGCACAAAACAATTATCAAAAAACATAGCTTTAACTTTAGTTGAACACTTTGTACTAAGTTTTTAAACCAAAAAAAAACAAAAAATTAAACATCTAAAACTAATTTAGACAAAGATCGAATTTCTTGAACCAATCTAGTCAAACCAACCCTATTAGAGCCCTTGATAAACATATCACAAGCAAAAGGAGGATCTCGAAAAAAAGAATGAACATAATTAATCAAATCCTCAACTGAATCAAAAAACATGTTTTTTGGTAAAATCTTAGATAAAGCTCGCATGTTTTCACCAACTAACCAGCATTCATCAACAAAAGAAGCATAAAGAGACAAATACTCATGATGTCTTTGGCTATATCCAAACATATCACCTAATATAGCAATTTTTTTGTTTTTAGAGAAAGATTTAAAAAAATTCAAATCATTAATCATAGAAGAAATATTAGCATTATAAGAAGAATCAATAATAGAAAATTGATACCCATTTTTTTCAAAAGAAAAAACATCTCTTCGACCAACCAACTCATCAACAACAAAGGTAGTATCAATCTTCAATTCATCAAATAACTCTAATGCAGCATTTTTTAAGAGAAGTCTAGAATCTTCATTAAATTTAAAGGTTCTAAACTTTAAACCTTGCCCATTTAAAGAATTTCTCAAATAGTCAGAATACCAAATATTATCAATAAAAAAAGCACATTTTTTTGTATGTTCAAAAATAACTGATTTTTCATTAAGAATAGAAAACAAAGACCCCAAATAATATGAATGTGCAGTCGAAACATTAGTTAAAAAAGAATAATCAGGAATAACTAACGAAGATATTTTTTGCATTTCTCCAATCATTTCTATTCCCAACTCTATAATCAAAAAATCCGATTCTAAATTTATTTGAGATAAAAAATAAGAAATGCCAATTAAAGTATTGTAATTTTTAATAGGAGCCTCAACCTTAAACTGAGAAAACAAAGATTTAACTAAAGAATAACGAAAAGTGCTCTTACCAACGCTGCCAGTAATGCCAACTATTTGACCTTTAAACAAAGACCTTCTATATTTTGCAATCTGAACAAACGAATTTAAACAAGAACCAACAACAATATTGTTTTCACATATTTTTTTTTCAACCAAAGCACAAGAAGCACCGTTTTTTAAAGCCTCTTCAACAAAATCATGCCCATCAAAATTTTCACCTTTTAAAGCAATAAACAAATCACCCTTTTTAACTAAACGAGAATCAAAAGAAACCCCAAAAATATCAGGATGTTCAAAAAACAAAGAATTAGATGGCCATATCATAAAGTATTAAACGTGGGCCTGGCAGGAATCGAACCTACGACAGCACCGTTATAAGCGATGAGTTCTACCGCTGAACTACAAGCCCTAATAAAAATAATACCCTAAAAAAAAACAAAAAACAATAAAGAAAATTATAATAAAATCATACTACCAAAAGAAATTGAATCTTTAACAAATTTAATTGAAAAGACTAAAGAAAAACCATACTTGTTTTTTTCACCTAAAATTCCATTCATGTTTTCTTTAATAACAAAGCCACTTTCGAAAAATAATGAGCCATAATGATAAAAAAGAGAAAAACGCCCCCCCGAAATAAATTTATTATTAGAAGCACCACCATTTAAAAATTCTTTAGAATACAAAGAAACAGATACGCCCCAAAAAGGACAAAACTCATAAGTAACACCAAATTCTAAATGAGCAGTTCTAATAGCACTATATTGATATTCCTCTTTTGGAATTTCAGATTGATAAATATCAGAGTATAAAGCAGTATTAACACCAAAAAAAGCGTACAAATTATTTTTCAACTCATGTCTTTTACCCAAAAAAAACAACATTCCATGTGTCATATCACGGCTGATAGCAGCTTTTTTTCGCTGAGTTTTTTTTTCAGTTTGTTTTTTTGTTTCTGTTTCTTTATTTTTTTGCTCCTCTGCGTCTCCATTAGAATTTATAAAAATAATAAAAAATAAAAAAATTTTTAAATAATAAATCATATATTAAATATATTAAATATTTTTATATTAATTTTCAATATCAGAAGCATCAACATCGTAAGAGCCATCAACAACAGCTGAAAGAAATTCTTTTATTTCATTTTTTAAAGCTAACCTACTTTTTGAAACAGTGGGTTCTGAATTAATATAGTAAATTTTATAACAATCCTTTTCTTCTAAAATTAGAATAGAACCAACCTTCAAAGAATGAAACCTATCTTGTAAAGAAGAGAACTGAACAGTTTGATCTTTAAAAACCACAACAGAAATTTCACCAACATATCTAAAAAGATGCGAAAAAACAGCTGTTTTATTAGCACACAAAGCCTTAATCTTCTCCTCAACATTTTTTTCGTTTTTAAAAACAACATACTCATATGCCTCTACAACGCTTTCACTCACGCGCAAAATATTTTCATTAGTAACAACAACTCCATTTTTCAAATTGTTTTCAATTTGTAAAAGAAAATTAACGCCCATTTGCTTAATAAAAGAGTTTTGAGCACCTTGATTTTTAAAATTAATAAGTAAAAATTGCAACAAAACAATTACATCATCTTCAGTATAAAACCCTAATGTTGAAAAAGATTCAAAAACATTCAAATCACACCTAGGAATTACATATCTCCAAACCCTTATATTCTTGGATTCTTCTATGTTTTGTGAATAAAAATAAAAATTTTCTACTTTATTAGCAGAAAGTTTAGAAACAAGATTACAAAAAGAAAATAAAAAAAACATTGAAAAAACATTTAACATCATATTAAATATATATGCATATAAATTATTTCTATTCAACTATTAAAAAATGTTTTAAGTGTTTTTAAAGAAATTGATTTTGATATTTTAAGAAATTTTATAAAAGAATCAATAGATTCATAAGTTTGATTTAATCTGGTAATAGAATAATTAAATAAATAAGGATCTAAAAAAACACCTATTTTGTTTATTCTAAAAGTTAAAAAAGCTAAAAAAAATCGACTTGAAAGCTCATCTACTTGCAACTTCGGCAAAGAACCCATTCTTGAAAAAACATCTTTTGATGAAAAATTATAAACATCAGAAGAAACAAAGATAGCAAAAGTTGAGTGTGTTTTTAATTTATCATATTGATAAACAATTTCAGAATCTGTCAACATATCCAAAAAAAAAACAGAAAAAGATCTAAGCATAGATATTTTATAAAGCAAATGTTTTTTTCCAGATTTTTTAGGACCAACAAAAAAAACAGGCTGAGATTCGTTTAATAAAACATTAACCAAAAAATTTAAAGCCCCATCAAATAAATAATAATCTGAATTATAATCTTCCTGCCAAATTTTTAAATGAGTCTGAAAAACCATTTATTTTTTAACTTCAACTTTTTTACTTTCTGAAAAAATTGCATACTCAAAACCAAAATTAACGCCTCTTTCTTCAGCTAAATCTTTTAAACTCTTCAAGTAACAAGCCTTAATAAAACGAGTGTTAAAAGGTTTTATTTTCAACCTGGATTCGTAAACAGCACCAATAGCGGTGATAGAAGTAATACCAATAATTTCAAGATCCTCCAAAACACAATGAAAAAACTCAGAAGATTCCTTAGAATTTTTAAAATTTTCATAAGAATCAGCAATCCAATCAATGACCTTTGAAGAGTTAACACTGGTGTCTAAAATTAAATCAAAAACAATATAAACAAACTCTTTTGATCTGTTTTTTATAACCTCAACTTTTCTGAAAGGAACAACATATAAAGATCCATCAAAATTACGAAGCTTAATCACCCTCAAAGTAACCTCTTCGATTATTCCAGAAACATCAGCAACATGAACAAATTCTCCAATATTCACACTGTCCTCAAAAAGCACACAAACCCCATTAATAAAATCATCTATAACAGGCTTAAACCCTAAAGAAGCAAGACCAGCCAAAACACTTAAGTTCCAAGAAACAGTAGATAAATTAACATAAATTAAAGAAAAATAAATAAAACCAAAAACAATACGAATAGCCCATCGAAGCATGGATTTAAAAGTTTTTGCTCGAGAAGAATAACTAGAAGAAAAAGAAAACATTCTATAAAAAATAAAATCAACAGTAGAATCACAAAAATATATAAAATAAGGAAAACTAAAAACGCCAAAAAGCAACCTTAAAAAGGAATTGGCTTCTAAAAATTTTAAAAGATTTAATAAAATTAAATAATCAAAATCCCAAAAAAACAAAACCAAAATAATAAAAAGAAAATTCAGAGATGAACACCCCCAAAAATAACTCCATTTCACTAAAAAACTTGAAACTTTATACTCCTTAAACTTAATATCTAAACAATGCTTCCAATAAAAATAAAATGATCTCAAAACAGCAAAAATAAATAAACCCAAAATAGAATAAAATAAATCAAAAGTAATCCAAGTCTTAGAAAAACTAAAAAAAATCAAACAAATAAAAAAAGAAAAATTAAGATAAATTTCAAACAAAACATTTACTTCCAAAAAATCCGAAATTAAATCAAAAAAGAAAAACAAAAAAATAAAAAACATTAAAAAGCATGAAAAAGAAAGCAAAAAATTAAAAACAAACAAATGTTTAAAGCAAAATAACAAAACAATAGATAAAACTTGAATAAAGCTTATAATAAAAAACTTATCATATGATTTTTTATAAAGAAGCCTAGCCCCAACAAAAAAAGTACAAAACAAAGGAAACAATAAAAACAAATGATCCTGAACAAAAAAAACAAAATTCATTTTACGCTCTCAACAAAAGATAATAAATACTTAGAAATAGATTTAAAAAGCTCATTATCCACAAAATCTTTTAAATCACCAGTCTTTTTATCTGTATCAACAGAAAGTATTTTTTCAACAATAATAAAGTAAGAAACACCGTTCTCGTGTATTTCTTGAACAGAATTTAAAGGAAAAGAAAAAATTCTTTTAGAAACCCTATAAGGCAAATCCCCTTGATAAAAGTTTGCAGCGTTCAATTTCGTTTTTTTCCATTTAATATTTTTTTTATTCACGCAAAAAGGTTTTTTTTCCAGCTCATAAATCTTTCGAACAACATCTTTAACTTCGTAAAAAGAAAGTTGCTTGGCAGGCTTTATGTCAACAACTTTAACAACATAAGCAAAGGTTCCATCAGATGCAAAATAAAAACAATTTCCTTTTTCAGCATTAATTTTATCAGAGTGATAGTTTAAACCGCCTTTAAACAAATATACTAATTGATCATGAGAAACTTTTGTTGTATATTGTGGATAATTTTTAATGATGCTTTGAAAATTATTATTTTTAATAACGCGATCTAAAAAATTAAGGTCTTCTTGTGAAAAAAATTTAGTTTCAATTTTAAAACCTTCATAAGTATATTGTTTATAAGTTTTGAATTTTTCTTTATTTTTCTCATAAAAATCTAACAAATCTTTTTCATAATAGTTTAAAACAACGTCTTTATGATTAACAATAGAATATTTAATGTAACGATAAGAAAAATAAGCTTTATCAAACTCTTTAATAAATTGTTCATTCAAAGAATAAGAATTTTTAATAAAAAACCAAAATTGCAGATGAAGCAACTCTTCCTTTTTTAAATCATAATATTCATTTTCTGAAAGCATAGAACTTTTTAAAAAGTCTAAAAACTTGTTTCTAGAAAACATGTTTCCATCTAAAAATCTAGAATCATTTTGAATGCTTTTTTTAACATCATAATTTGAAATTTTTAAACCTAATTTCTTACAAAAAGATGTAATAGCCGCCTTTTGTTGAGCTATTTTGATAACTTCATAAATATTTTTCTGAAACTTCATTTCTTTTGATAAATCAGAAGAATCTTTTACGTATGCAATATATTTTTTACAGTCAGCCATGCTATATTTAGTCCAACCAATTTTAAATAAAGGAGCATCACTATAAAAGTTCCTAAAAACACTACCAAAAATAAAAAAAACCATCATAATCATGATGAATGATGAAGTAAACTTATCATTTTTAGATTGGTTGTTGTTGTTTTGCAGATTTTCTTTGCTTTCTAACATACAAGTATAGTAAAAAAAATTAAAATTTATGTCCACCACTCTTTCAAAAAAATAAAGTTTTGAGCTACTTTTATTTTTATTTGTATTATGATAAATTAAAAACAGCGGGGTAGAGCAGTCTGGTAGCTCGTCAGGTTCATAACCTGAAGGTCGTAGGTTCAAATCCTGCCTCCGCAACTTAAATTTTATTTTTTTTTCATTTTAAGTTATAACATTTCTTTTTTGTAAGCTAATATTAAATACAAAAAAAAAGTTATCCAAGAACAAAAAACAAAGGGATAAACAACAGAAGATAAATCAAAACTATAAAAAATAAATATTTTCATCAAAAAAACATAACAAATAGAGTTATTTAATGAAATAATTGCAGGAATAATCACGCTTTTTTCAACAAAAAAAAACATTTGAAACAGCCTGTTCATTAATAATGCAGGAAGAGAAATTGAATATAATTTAACTAATTTTTTCATTATAACGACATCTTTTGCAGAAACTTTATTAAAAAAAATTATTTTTATAATCCCCTCTGTAAACAAAAAACAAGTTAACATAAATGCAAAAGTTATTAAAAAAACAAACAGCATTGATAATCTTTTTAAAGTTTTACTTGTTTTTTTGTCTTTCGAAAATTTATTCAAATAAGAAAAAAGAGTGATAAAAACAGGTATAATGAAAGCAATTGGAAGTTGCATTATTTTTCCAGACCTTAAAACAAGAGTCATACTACCTACTCCAAATAATGATGCGAATCTCATTGATATAACATCGTTAATTTGTGTTAAAATTGCTATTAAAAAGATTGGAGCAAAAAAATAAAACAATGAACGCAAATCACCAAGAGATTGTTTTGAAAAAAAAGAATTTTGATTTGCAAAGAACAAATAAACACAGTAAAATCCGATAAATAATAAAAATTTGATATAAAAAGATACGAAAATAAAAAGAAAAATAAAACCAAATAAAAAGCTTGCTATTTTTATTTTAATTGATTTGTCTTCCTGAAAAAGATCATAGATTACACTAGGAATCATAGTTGATAAAAGCATTATTATGGTTGCAAAAAAATAAAAAAAGACTATTTTCACAACGGAAACGTTAAAAATTAATGAGAATTTGATTAAGCATATCAAGCAAAAATTAAACAAAATAACCGAAATTGAAGGCCAAAAGAAAAAGCCTCTTGATTGCAATAAAGAACCTAAAATGCTGTAACAAAAATATATAAATGACGTAAAACTCGTTGTTTGTACAAATAAACCATAATAAGCTTTTTGCTCCAAATTAAAGCCTGGTGCTACTTTCGATAAAAACCAATCTTCAAAAAATTGTTCTCCAAAATAAAAAACAAACAGTAAAAATGAAAAAATCATAAATGTATTTATTATTAAAATATGTAACCTTTTATATGCGTTTTTCTCTTCAAAATCACGTATTTTAGGCAATAAGGCACTGTTTATTGCTCCCTCTGAAAAAGCCTTTCTGAAGGATGTTGGTATTTTAACAGACAAACTGAACGCATCCGAAAAAGCCCCTGTGCCAATAAACTCTAACAAATAATTATCTCTTATCCAACCTAATATTCTTGAACATATACCTAATACAGTTACTAAAAAACTATCTTTTACAAATTTTTTTGTACTCATCGTTATTGATTAAATTACTTTAAAATTTCTATAAATTCTAGTTAAAAACGCTCAAAAACTTATAAAAAACTTATCAAAAACTTATCAAAAACTTATCAAAAACTTATAAAAAATCGATAAAAAACGCTTGTTTTTTGTTAAAAAATGATCTTTTTTTATATTAATTATAGAGGTATTAAATAAAAAATACAAAAACTACATGTTCTAAGTTTTATGTTTTTGATATCTTATACAAGATGAGCGTCTTACAAAAAATTTTACAAGAAAGAGATCTTTTATCTCAAATTTCTAATGAAAATGTTGAAGTTAAAAAAATTTATGCTGGGTTCGATGGTACCGCTAGAAGTTTGCAAATTGGAAACTTAACCCCTTTAGCTGCTTTAAAACATCTTAGCAAGGCTGGTATTCAACCTATTGTTTTATTAGGTGGCGCTACTAGTACTGTTGGCGATCCTTCTGGTAAAAACACAACCAGAAAACAGCTGGATAAGGATGATGTAAACATAAATATTAACATCCTTGAATCTCAAATAAAAAAACTTCTTCCTGGCTCTTTGATTGTTAATAATTATGATTGGATCTCTAAATTATCTTTTATGGATTTTTTAGATCAAGTTGCTACTTTTCTTTCTGTTTCTTATGTTATTAAATTTAAAACTTTTGCTGATCGTCTTGCTAATGAAAACCCTTTAACCATTAAGGAAATTCTTTATCCTTTGATGCAGGGGTATGATTTTTTATATTTATTTGAAAACGAAGGTTGTGATGCCCAGCTTGGTGGCCATGATCAGTGGTGCAATGTTTTAACTGGTGTTGATTTAATTCAAAAAAAACATTCTAAAGATACTAATGTTGTTGCTGTTACTTCTCCTTTACTTGTTGATTCTAATGGAAACAAAATGGGAAAATCTCTTGCTGGAGCTATTTATTTATCTGAAGAACTTTGTTCTGTTTACAATTTTTGGAGTTTTTGGAGGAACGTTGATGATTCACTTGTAAAAACTTGTTTACTGCGTTTTTCTGATTTTGAAATTGAGGAAATTAATGATATTGTGCTAAAAGATATCAACCAAGCAAAGATAAAATTAGCTAATTATATGACAACCTGGGTTCACTCTGAAGAAAAGGCTGCAGAGGCTCAAAAAAAGGCTTCTTCTATTTTTGTTGATCGAAATTTTAATGATCTTATTGAAACAAAAGTAAATCACTGTAAGTTATCAGACGTTGTTTCTGAACTAAAAAACATTAGCTCTAGTGAGGCTAAAAGATTAATTAAAAGTAATTCAGTTAAAATTAACGAGGAAATTATTAATGATTCTTCTTATTCCTTTAAATCTGGAACTTTTTTAATTTCAATTGGAAAAAAAAGTTTTTTTAAACTTGTTTTTTAAATAACTTATTTCTTTTTATAGTTGTACATTTAACTTATGTTTTTTTAAAAGCATATGATGCTGTTTTTCCATTTTGCTTTATGGCAGCTATATTTTGAGATTTGGTTATGAAGTGCAAGGATTTAATTATATAAGTTAAATCTTCATTTAAGTTTAATCCATTCGTATCTTTATTTTTAATAAAATTAGCAATGTTTTCTAAGGTTATTTTGATAAATTGCCTGATTTTAGTAATTACTTCTTGTAACTTAGACAATTTATTAAGTTCTTCCTCCACATTTAATGTATCAAGTAGAATATTAAACCTATTTGAGTCTTTGTTTTTAAACAAAGCATCTAGATGATTTATTATTGTTTTTACTTTGAAACTTTTGAGTTTGTTTTCTGGTAACAATAGTTTGTTCACAATAGTATCTAAAATTGATTGCATACTTTCTATTTTTTCTTTGTTTTTTTCATACAAACTCTTGATGTTTATGTTTTTATATAAGCCATGTTTTTTTGCTAATTTAATTAACTGATACAAACTTGCCGTTGCTGGCTCTTTTTCTTGCCAAATTTTTTTTATCATTAAATTCATCTTTTTTATACTGTTATTTAAAGCAATTAGTGTTTTTGGAACCGATTCTTTTATTATTGACATTTTTTTTTGTTCTGGCTGAGTATTGAGTTGTTTTTTCATTCTTTGTTGCTTTGCTTTTGTTGCATAGTCTGGCTCTTTATTTTGTGCATCTGTTGCTTGTACTGACTCTTCATTTTGTTCAGATGTTTCTTTTTTTACAACAAAGGCTGGCTCTTCATTTTGTATCTCTATTTCTTGCGCCGTATATTCCTCTTGTTCTTCTTTTTCTTGTACTAGCTCTTCATTTTGTTCTGTTGTTTCTTCTTGTGCTGGATCTTCAGCTTTTACTTCTTTTGCTTTTAAATTTTTTTTTTCTAACTGTACCAAAATATTTTTATATTGTTCTTCGAACGCTTCTTCTGCTAAGTTTGCTAATCTTAAAATTTCCTCTTTTACTGCTTCGCCAAAGCTTTGACCAGAACGTTTTTCTGACAATTTCAAAATTTCTTTTATCATGTCTTGTTGCAGCTGTTGTTTTTCCTTTTCAGATTGGTTCCCTATATCATTAAACAGCTCTATTTCATCATAATGCGCCAAAACTGCAAATACAGGAACAAAAAATCCACAAGACACGCTATCTTCTTGTATATTAATTGAATTAAGCTTTATGAAATTTATTGCTCCTTCTTTTGTTTTAGTCAAATATACTGCTGTGTAATGTTTTGAAAACAATATTGGAACTAAAATTTTATCAAACTTTTCTATGTAATTTTTAATAGGTGGAAAAATTTCTTCAAGTCTCTTGTAATTAAAAGGATAATCGGCTTCAATCGCCATTGGATTGAAAAACAAGGCTTTTTCGGTTTTTATTAAAGACATTATATATGATAAATCTGTAATTTCTATATACTGATCACTAAATTCACGTTTCTTTGTGTATTCTTCTATTTTTGGAGTTGAAATTTCTAAAGTATTTCTTAAAAAACCACCTTTGTTACTACATGATGAAATATAAAAATCACATAATGATTGATCTTGTTGTTCTTTTGTCTTATTCAAAATTCTTAAAAGGCTTTCTTTGAAGTTTGCTTGAAAAATTGATAAATCTTGAAAAATACCATGATTTGCCAATGTTTTTAAAGCTTTTTTGTATTCTTCACTATATTCTGTTATTTCAACTTTTAATGGTGTTAAGCTATAATCACTCAATCCATTTGAATAAGACGAGTTTTCTAATGGTGAAATTTTTAAAATATCTATATGACTTGGTCGAATCAAGCGCCCATCTTCTTTTTTGTCATCTGTTTGATTGGGCCAGTGTGACAATTGATTTGATGAAGCCGTGCTTTGGTTTGCTGTTTCAACTCCTGCTTCTTTATCCACAGTTGAAGCCCTTTGTTGCTTTGTTGATGTGTTTTTAGCGTTTGCTTCTATAGTTGCAGACGCATTTGTTGTTTGTTGTTCCGATCTTTTTTGCTTTGTGTCAATGTTTTTAGTTCTTGCTTCTTTGGTTATAGGCGTGTTTGATTTTTTCTTTACAATCCTTTTTAGCTTTGTAGTAGCCTTTTCAGATATTGCTTCTGTATCCGCAGTTGGGGACGTATTTTTAGAAAGTGTTGGCATACTATTATTAGAAGCAATACATTCTTTTGGACTTGTTAAGCGCAGTATATTATTTTGATGATACTCAATTGCTTTTCTAAAAATTTCATCCTCGATTTCATCGTCCTCTTGTTCTCTTTGTGTCGCTATTTTATCTCTTTCGTTTTTTTCTTGCGCTTCAATTATTTGTCTAACATTTTTCTCATCAACGTATAATCGATAAAAATTAACATTATTTGTTTTTTTATTAACAATTTCTGCTCTTTTTTCAGCTTTTTCTATTAAAATATTTAATTTCCTTTCTTTTTCTAACAAACCAACGGCAATATTGTGACATAAAGCTATGTTATCAAAAGAGGAAAGATTTTCTTGGTACAGTTTTTCTCTCGCTAACGCTTCTTCTTCTATTAATTTCGTTCGAAGTTGAATCTCCGCCTTTGCCCTTTCATCTGCCAACTTTAAAGATTCGTTAATTTTTTGTTCTTCTTTTAATTTCATTTGTTCTAGTTCGTTTAATCTTTTATTAAAAACACTTATTAATTCTTGTGATTCTTTTAATCTTTCATTTAATTCATGCTTTGATTTATCGCTATCTTTTAATGATCTTGCCTTTTCTACTTCTAACTGTTGAAGCCTTGCTTTTAATGAGTCAATTGTTTGTTCTAATTGTTGAGGAGTTAACAAATGCGACCTTTGAATATCGGTTAATCTGTTTGTTTTTTCGGTTTGGCTTCCCTTAGAAACAGTTGATCGAGCTGTTTGTGATCCTTTTGTTTCCATTGATAGAACGGACATATAATCAACGTTTTTCACTGAAAAAGAAACTAAACTTTCACTTTCATCTGCCTGTTCTGAAGTACCTCTTCTATATGTAATTGTTCCACATGATTGAGAAGAAACAGAGCGATCGTTTTTAACACTACTGCAATAAGAATCAAAGCTGCCATAAGGCGCATTTTGATTAGGTGTTGATGGCAACGATGTTGAACTTTCTTCTTCTGAATCAACAAAACCAGTTGGAGCTGATCGAGTTTGTAATACTGGTGGAACAGATGGAGCTGGTAGGACAGATGGAACTTGTGGAACTGATCGAGTTTGTAATACTGGTGAAACAGATGGAACTTGTAAAGCCGATGGAAATTGTGAAGCCGATGGAAATTGTGAAGCTGATCGAATTTGTAACGCTGGTTGAGCGCCTGAGACTTGTGGAGCAGATGGACACGAACCAACAACAGCTCTCAACAACGCTGGATTAGGAGTTATAGGATCGTTATATGCTGGAACTGATAAGGCCACTGCGGGTTGTTGAACGCATACCCCTTGTCTAGCTGGTGGAAATTGTGTAGCCGTTGGAACAGATGGAACTTGTAGAACTGATCGAGTTTGTAGTACTGGTAGGGCCGATGGAACTTGTAATACTGATGAAACCAATGGAGCTGGTAGGGCCGATGGAACCAAGCCATAAACCATAGCCTTCAAAACCTCTTGAGAAGGAGCCTTACTGCCATCTGCTGATGGCACGTTTATTTGTGAATCTAATTGAGCTCCTGAAGCTGGTGGAACTTGTCTGACTGATGGAAATTGTGAAGGTTTTTGAGCTTCTAAATATGGTTGAGCATTTGCATATTGTGAAGCTGATGGAACTTGTGTGGCTGATTGACCCGAGCTATAAACCATAGCTCTCAACAACTCTTGAGAAGGAGACTGACCGCTACCTGCTTGACCTTGTGAATTTAATTCAGTGCTTAAAGCTAATGGAATATGTGAAGGTTGTTGAGCGCCTATACCTTGTGTAGCTAATAGAGTTTGTAATACTGGCTGAGCAAAATGATCAGGTGTGCCTGTGATTATTAAATCTTCGTCAACACCAACATCTTGCCTTTGGCTTTCCGGAAAAGTTAATAAAACTGCGTTTTGAGTTGTGTTATCTGTAACAGGAAATGATGTATTTTGGGCTTCTCTATCAAAGACCATAGTATTACTTGTATTTGAATTATCCTTTGATTCAGGCACCATGGTTGGATTGTGCTGTGATTCAAGTTCTATAATTGGATTATAGAATTGTTCAAGTGGCACGGTTGGATTATCATCTTGTGATTCAGGTACCATATGTTCAGATGAACTTAACCTTATAGATTCTCTTTGTATTAAAGGCCAACTTGTTTGAGTTGAAGCGGCATTAGATTGGTCTAAATTAAAGCGAGTTAAAGGGATCACGCTAGATTCCGCATTATATTCAACGCCTCCCATCTGAACGCCTTGATTTTTTTGCCTTACTTCAGTGTTTTCGTTTGACTCTCGTATAATGTTTGTTTTTTCTTGCTGCTGAAACTCATTGGGATTATTATTTAAGACGCTTAACGTTTCTTCATCTTTTCTAAGTTGTTTAGGATTAGTATATAAAGGACCATCGGGAACCTTGTAATCAAAATATTCTTCATGCACACTTGAATATCCAGCTGAACGAAGATCTTCTGCCATGTGTTCTTCCGTTTGGGCCACAGAACATTCTTTGTAACTATTATAACCCAAAATAATTGGATTATATTTTATATCTTTGTTTTTTTTATCTGTATTAAAAATGTTTTTATCTAAATCATAATCTATTAATATTTCATCGTCGCCTATTTTTCCAACATAATAACCTAATCCAAAGGAAACTTTGGGATACCCATCTGAACCAAAAATAAAAGACACCTGGCCAAAAACACATCTAAATTTATAAGACAAGCCAAAATAACCAAATGAATTCTCTAAATTATAATTATAAATACCTATATTAAGATTAACATTCTCATTCATTTTATAGTTTAATTTTATGGATCCTCCAATTTTAAAAGTTTCATATCTTGATTTTGAAAAAACCACCCCAGATAAAACGGAGTTAATGTCGTCTTCATAAATATTAAACAAAATTGAAACCTTAGACTCTAAGAAACAACTGTAAAAAAAAACAGAATATAAATGTTTTTTTGATATCATATAACAAACAGTACTTTTGTTTCCTTAAAAAAACAAAAATATAAAGTTAATAAAAACAATATAAACACTTAAATATTTTTTAATCAAGAACATATAATATTTGTTTTATGAATAAAAAATTAGCTTTATTATCAATGATATCAATAAAAACAGATCCATTCGTTGGGCTAAACTTATCTTGTAACTTATATTCTTTTAATGTTTTCATGGCGAACGCAGGCGTCTTTTGTTCAAACGACAATTTGTCTGCCTATTCTAATTTAGAATTAAAAACAGCGCAGATGAATTTCTGCTTAGGATATATTATCAGGAAAAATTCAAAAAAAACAATAAAAGATAACTCTTCTTTATTGCTTGAAATAAAACACAAAACAAAGTTTGCAAATGTATCAATTGTCTTTTCTTTATTCAATAAAAACTCTATTTCAATTGTGATTAGCAAAGAATTTAACGAAATTTTTAATGTAGGTGCTTTGGTTGGATATAGTCAAAAAGAAAAGAAAGAAAAACAAAAGAAAAAAAGCCAAACAAGCGCGATAGAACCTAGCTTTTTAGATCTACCCAATCACAGGTCTACAGCTCAATTAAACGATGATCCTGACAGCACTCCATTAACTCCAGATACAGCTCCATTTGGCAACGGAAAATCACATAACCCCTTCAATGATGAAGATGTAGACTATGAGAGTATTTCTTTTCATTCTTGTCGCTCAAGTGAGGACGGCGAAAATGACTCTGTTTTTTTTGATGAGAATCCTTCTCTGGCCAATGCTTCACCTTCTACCACTCAAATTCAAATATCACAAGGTTCTACAGCTAGAAATCAGCAGAGTCAGCAACAATACATAGCTAAACATCCAGCAACAGCTATGCACAAAAAACTTGAAGAGGCGCGACAAACCGCACAAAAAAACGAAAAATTACTTCGAAAAATAAGTGAACCATTTGTACAACGAAAAAATGCAATTATACAAGCAAGACAAGAAAAAGTACAAAAAATGAATCGCTTATATTATCTTATAGCTCAACGTGAAAACACAAACGCTTTAACTGAAGAAAAACAACAAGAGATTTCCAATGAAATACAAAAAATATTGCAAGAACTACAAGAGACGACTACCTCTGAATTGAACGCACAAACACCGATTATAAAACCTCTTCCGATAGGACAAATTAATCAGAAAGAACAAGCTGCAAAGAATAAAACAACCTCAACTCCATCAACAGCAAGAGCAAGAGCAAATTCAATGCCAACAAGAAGACACGCTTCACAAGTTCCACAAGTAAATACTAAAACAACCTCAAAACCATCAACAGCAAGAGCAAGTTCAAGAACAACAACAAGAAGAGCAAGTTCAACCTCAACAAGAAAACTAGCTCCACAACATTCAACTATAATACAAGTTCCAAAAGTAAATACTGCAACAACCTCAACTCCATCAACAGCAAGAACAAGTTCAACCTCAACAAAAAGACCCTCTCCACAACGTTCAACCATAATACAAGTTCCAAAAGTAAATACTGCAACAACCTCAACACCATCAACAGCAAGAGCAAGTTCAACCTCAACAAGAAGACCCGCTTCACAACTTTCAACAAAAAGAGAAGCTACACCCATAAACAACGCATTAATTTCAGAATTTTTAAAACTACAACAAAAAACAGAGAAACAAGCATATGATCCAAACTTAGAAGAAACCCCATTCAGTTCTTTTCAACCAACACATAGAGCATACTTTAAAAATTTTAATTTTAATTCACACTTTTTTAGAGAGGTTGAACTCACGTTAAAAAAAATATTAGAAAAACTACAAAAAAAAATAAACGAAACATCAAATTTGGATGAAAAAAAAACAAAAGAATTTATTAAAAATGTAAAAGAACATCTTTATAGTCAAAAAGGATTAAACAAGTTGACAAACCTTATACCAACAGGAGAAAACGCAACAATTAAAAAACTATCTGAAAAAGAAGGCTATTATCGTTCTTGTCTAATGTTAATAGCATTAAAAGAAAAAGCAAACACAAAAAACGATAAACAAAGAGCGTTAATAAAAAACATGATATACAATTTGTTTTCTTTGATTAAATCAAGCGGTTCTTCTGTTAAATTAGATGTACAAAAAGCAATATCTGAAATAAACAAGTATATTCAAGCTCTTGCAGAGGTTGAAAAGTTACAAAAACAAATTAATAATTAATTGTAATGTTTTTTACACTTAAAATTTTTGCATTATATTAGATTTTAATTAAAAAACAGACCCTTTTCAGACAACAAAGTGAAAAAGTGCGTAGGTGTGGCTTTTCAAGAAGAATTTTTATACTGTCACCTCCACAAGAAACTTCCACGTTCTTTTTTAAAAAAGGCTATTTTAATCTTAAAAAGTTAAACATGTAAATGACTAATCTGGGGCTTTGTGCGCATATATAGCAGCACCTACTCCCTTTGATAGCAATTGCAAAAGGGGAAAGGGGGGGGGGGCCCCCTATAATCTCAAAAAAAAATAAGTTTGAGGGCTTTAAAGGCTGCTTTAACTAAACAACAATCGGAGAGAACCTCAAATATTAAAATGTAGTGGGACGGTTGCATATAATATTACTCCTTTGATAGCAATTACAACAGAAGTTTGCGCCTACTATCAACTCATAAGAAAAAGTTTCATTGGCTTTTAAAAAAACTGTTTTAATCTCAAAATAACCGAAAGCTCACAAGATCAAGTAAATTATGGCTTTTGCAATAGAAGTTTAGATCGGCTTAAAATCAGATCCATCCTAATCAACCCCAATATGATTTTAATTTGTCCCAAAAAGTTTTAGATTTTGAGGTGTTTTTATATTCTTTATGTAATTTTTCCCAAAGATCTTTCTCAGAAGATGATATATATGTTGGAATTTCAATTTCAATTGTTACAATAATATCTCCTCTATATTCAGAATTGAACCTTTTCATGCCCTTTCCAGAAATGCTTAGTTTTGACCCAGGTTGAGTTCCAGCAGGAATAGTTAATAAACAACTTTGTTTTTCCAGTGTTGGTATGTCAACATTTTTACCCAAAACAGCATCAAAAATAGAAATAGGAATCTTCAATAATAAGTTTGCATTATCAACCACAAAAATCGAATGCTTTTTAACAGTTACAAAAACATAAAGATCGCCGTTTACGCCGCCTTTAATAGCATTTCCCTTTCCTTTTAATTGAATTTTCATTCCATTTTCAACACCCTTAGGAATTTTTATATTAATTGGGCTTGTTTCATTTAATCTTCCTTCTCCGCGACAAAAAGAACATTTTTTATAACTCTTGCCCGAGCCATTACAGTTATCACAAGTTTGTTGAACTCTAAAAACAAACTGTTGAACATGAATTTTACCCATGCCGTTACATTTAGAACATTTACTTGGAGGAGTTGTGACATCGTTACCAGATGAAGCACAATGAGAACAACCAACCTTTCTTGGTATTTGAATGTTTGTTTCATATCCTGTAAATGCTTCTTCTAAAGAAATTTCTAAAGAAAACCTTAAATCTTCTCCTTTAAAAACCTTCGATCTTTCAGCCCCAAAGCCTGAAAAAAAATCACTAAAAATATCTTCAAAACCAGAACCATTAAAATCAAATCCTCCAAACCCATCAAATCCGGAATGACCGCCTCCATTTTTAAAATTTTCATGGCCAAGCATATCATATTGTTTTCTTTTTTGATCGTCTTTCAGAACATCATAAGCTTCTTGAATTTCTTGAAACTTTGAATTAGCTTTTTCCTTTTCTTTTTCATCTGTGAATTTATCAGGATGATACTTAATAACAAGTTTCTTATAAGCTTTTTTTATATCGTCTAATGAATCTTCCTTCTTAACGCCTAGAACAGAATAATAATCTTGAAAATTATTAGACATTAGTTATTGTTTTCCTCATTTGAACCTGACTCAGAATTAGAAACATCATTGGTTGAAGCATCAGAAGAGTTTTCGTTTTTAGAGTTATTGTAAATAATTTCGCCAATTTTCATTGAGCTTTTTTGTAGGTTATCAATATCAGCTTTTATAGCTTCAACATCATCTGAATCTTTGGTTTCTTTCAATCTGTTTAAAGCATCTTGAATTAAGTTTTTATCTTCTTCCGTTAATTTGCTACCATGATCAGATAATCCTTTTTCCACACTAGATATTAAATTTTCAGCTTCGTTTTTTGTTGTGGTTAGTTCTGCTTTTTTCTTATCTTCATCTGCGTGCATTTCAGCATCTTTGATCATTCTTTCAATTTCTGAATCAGTAAGACCACTTGATGATTCAACTCTAATTGAATGTTCTTTTCCAGTTCCTTTATCTTTTGCAGTGACACATAAGATACCATTTGCATTCATATCAAAGGTAATTTCAATTTGAGGAACTCCCTTGGGTGCATTTGGAATACCATCTAAAACAAACTCACCTAAAAACTTATTATCTCTTGCCATGGGTCTTTCCCCCTGATAAACACAAATTTGTACTTGAGTCTGATTATCAGCAGCAGTTGAAAATACTTGAGTCTTTTTTGTTGGAATTGTTGTATTCTTTTCTATTAAAGGAGTCATAACTCCACCCATTGTTTCAATTCCTAATGTTAATGGAGTTACATCAAGCAAAACAACATCTTTAACATCTGAATCTCCTCTTAAAATTGCCCCTTGAATTGCAGCTCCTTTAGCAACAACTTCGTCAGGATTAACCCCACGATGAGGATCCAAACCAAAAAACTTTTTAACTTCTTCGATAACTTTTGGCATTCTAGTCATTCCACCAACTAAAACAACATCATCTAATTCAGATTTAGAAATACCAGCATCTTCAAGAGCTTTTTTGCAAGGATTTAAAGATTTTTCAATCAAATGCGAACATAAAGACTCTAATTTTGCTTTAGAAACGCTGATGTTTAAATGAGTTGGACCACTCTCTCCATAACTTAAAAATGGCAAACTAATATCAGTTGTTAAAGCAGTAGAAAGTTCAATTTTAGCCTTTTCTGCAGCTTCTTTTAATCTTTGAAAAGCAATAGAAGATTCTTTTTTCTTAGCTTCAGAAGAGTTATCAATTAAATCAACGCCATTCTCTTTTTTATAAGATTCTAACAAGAAATCAACTAATTTAGAATCAAAATCTGCTCCACCAAGCATTGTATCTCCATTAGTTGACAAAACTTGAAAAACACCACCAGAAATTTCCAAAATAGAAACATCAAAAGTACCACCACCAAGGTCATAAACAGCTATTTTTCTTGTTTTAGATTGATCTTTATCTAACCCATAAGCTAAAGCTGCAGCTGTAGGCTCGTTTATAATTCGAAGAACATTTAATCCGGCAATTTTACCAGCATCAACAACGGCCTGTCTTTGACTATCGTTAAAATAAGCTGGAACGGTAACAACAGCCTCTGTAACAGAATGCCCCAAATAAGCTTCAGCATCTTCTTTTAAAGCTTGCAAAACATAAGCTCCAATTTGACTAGGACTATAAGCTTTTCCCTTAACCTCAACCCAAGCATCTCCATTATTAGAAGGAACAATCTTGTATGAAACGTTTTTTTGAATATTAGAAACTTCCTTAAATTGACGACCGATCAACCTTTTTACTTCGTACAATATGTTTTCAGAAGGAGGTTGTCTTTTTGCAGCAGTTCCAACAACTCTTGCACCATCTTTATCAAATGCAACAACAGACGGAGTCGTGTTTGATCCAACTCTATTTGGTATAACTTTTACCTGACCATTTTCAGAATAGGCAACACAAGAGTTTGTAGTTCCTAAATCAATTCCAATAACAGTTTTTGCCATATTTTCCTCCTTAATACTATATATTACATCAATTTAGATTCTATATTAAAAAAATTTTAAAAACAATGGAAAATTTTAAAAAAAACACATATAATTTGTAAAGATATGTCTGATTTTTTTTGTCAAGTTTTTTTCCAAGGGCTCTTAGAGGCTTTTCCTATTAGTTCTTCTATGCATTTAAGAATTTTCAATGTAAACAATATAGAAATTATGCATCTAGGTACCGGTATTGCTTTTTTATTTTATGCTTTTCAAACTTTAAAAACCTATATTAAAAAACCATTTTGCAAAAAATCGATTTTCTTTTTTTTTAAAATTTTAATTATTATTTTACCAACTGTTTTAATAGGATTTTATATAAAAAAACAGCCACTTTTAGTCCCTTCTGACTCTGTTAATTTAATTTGCGCTCTTACAATGTTATGCGTTAATTTATCCCTTCCAATGGAAAAAGAATTCAAACAATTATCTGTTAAACAGCTGTTTTTTATCGCATTTATAGTGCCCCTTTCTCTGTTGCCTGGAGCTAGTCGTTTTGGCATTACTTTTACAGCTTTTAGATTGTTTAAGCTGAATTTACATGAGTCTTTTTTGTTTTCTATCATACTGGGCATTCCTATTACTATTGGTGCAGCTTTATTAAATGTTTACACTCAGACAATAACAACAAAATTACTTTTAGCTTCATTAATTGCTGGAATTATAACCTATTTCACTCTTAAAATTACACATAAAGCATTGAAATATTGGAATTTTTTTTCTGTTTATAGAATTATTTTTAGCTTTATTCACTTCTTTTTAACACCTATACAAAAAAAAGCTTTACTTAGCAAAATTTTTCTTATTATTGCGTTTTTTTTTGAATCACCTGAAACATCTAAAAATAAAAATTCCACAATAGAAAAACACAAAAAACAATCAAAAAAGGTTAAAAAAGACTAAAAAACGAGCAAAAATCGATCAAAAAACGTTAAATATATTAACTCAAATGAACTGTTTTTTTTCTAAATCATATTCAACCATGAAATTTTTTAATTGATCTCCATTTTCATATGTGCAATCAACTTTTAAACAGTTTTTTATAAAAGTTACTTGCCTTTTTGCATATTGTCTTGTTCTTATTTCAATTTTTTCTATACATTGATTTTTCGTAATATTGCCACAAAGCAAAAGCCTTATCTCTGAAAAACCAATAATTGCTTCTGCATTTAATTTGAACTTTTTTACTTCTTCTACCATTTCATCAAAATCTCTAATTAACCTTTTTCTTATTCTTTCTAAAAGAACCTCTCTTTTCGGTATCAATGCTAAAACAGTGACTTTATCTTCAAAAAAAGTATATCGGTGTTTTTGATATCCAGCTAAAATCGATTGATTGTTAAACAGAAAATAAGACAACGCTTTTTTTAATCTACGCTCATCTTTATAAACTTTTAAAATTATTGGATCAACTTTTTCTAATTGTTTTTTCATCTCTAAAAAAGGCATTTCATTCACTTGATTTTTAATTTCAGTATTTTCTGGTAGATTATCTATTCCATTTATAAAAGATTTTAAATATAAACCTGTTCCTCCTACTAAAATTGGATTACGCTTTCTTTCAATTATTTTTTCTATTGTTTCTTTCGCTTTGTTTCCCCATTCGAACACATTAGAAGAATTCTCATGATTTAAGTAGGAATATAAGTAATGTTCATTTAAATCTGTTGGAGTGGACTTTAAAGTTTCTAGGCCAGAATACATTTGACAAGAATCAAAGTTAACTGCACTATAATTTTTTGAAATCAAGTCTGAAATAATTTCGGACTTTCCAGAAGCTGTTGGACCTATAATAGCAAGCATTTACGCGCTAATTTTACTTTGAAAAGGCGCTAAACTGGGATTTTTCCTTTTATCTTTTTCAACCTCCTGATATAACTCCTTATATAAAGCAACCGCATCTTTTATTGAATTTATTTCACTTAATGCCACATTGTCTATCTTGAAACCAATTGCATGTTCTATTGCTAACAATATTTCTATTTTTGTCGGCTCATCCATTTTAAGATCGTCAGAAAATTTTGTTTCTACATCTACATTCATAAGCCCCACATTCTCAAAAATCACTGATTGAATCACTGAAATTAAATCATCTTCGTTATACCTGAATTTTTCTAACGATGGAAAAACATCCATATAATAACTCACTAACTTTCCCCCAAAATATTAGTTGTTCTAACTATTGAGTATATTTTATCATAGTAAATTTTAAAGCTCAACAAAGAAAAAAGTATTTTAGATGGAAAAATCCAATTAAAAATCAGATTAACAAATTTGATAAAGTAAATGCAACCTTTTTATTAATTGCAAATAAAATTTTTTTAGATAAAATCAACTTTAGTTATTAGGAAGTTTTTATGTGTGGAATTGTTGGTGTAGTTAATAAAAGCAAAAAGGCCTCAGAAGATCTTATGTTTGGATTAAAACAAATGGAATATAGGGGATATGATTCTGCTGGCGTTGTTTTTTCAAAAAATTTTAACACATATAAAAGCATTGGATCTTTAATAAACTTGGAAAAAGCTTGTTTACATAATGAGGATACAATTGGCATAGCTCATACAAGATGGGCTACTCATGGTTCTGTTAATTTAACTAACACTCATCCTATTAAAATTGGAAATTTTGCTATTGTTCATAATGGTATTATTGAAGATACCGATAAAATCATCAAAGAAATTAACTATAAACCTCAAACTCAAACTGATACTGAAATTTTATTGGCTTACTTTGTTTTCTTAAGAAAAGAACATAGTTTAGAAGACTCCTTGCAAATTATTGATCAAAAAATTAAAGGTTCTTATGCAGCTTTGATTTTAGAGTTTTCATCTGATCAAATCATTTGGCTTAAAAAAGGATTTAGCCCTATTGTGATATCTGAAACTGAATTTGGCTATACTGTTGCTTCTGACATGGAAGGTGTTAAAAATCCGATCAAAACTTATGAAATAAACTCTAATGGATATGGTATTATTAGTAATTCTTTTGTTTCTGATTTTCAAACCTTTAAAAAAAATTTAATTATCAAAGGAGAATTTTCTGAAAAAACAACTAAAGAAAATCTTTTTCACGAAAAAACAAAATCACATAATACTTGGCTTGAAGAGGAGATTCTTGAACAGATAAAAATTTTTGAAAACGAGAAATCTCTAAATTTGAAAAAAGATTTTTCTGTTTACCATAATGTTAAATTAATTGGTTGTGGAAGCTCTTTTTTTGCTGCTGAAATTGGCGCTTATTGGTTGGAAGAAGAAAACATATTAGCTTCTGCTTCTATTGCTTCTGAATGGAATATTTCTGATACGCCAACTTTTGATCATCAGCTTACTATTTTTATTTCTCAATCTGGATTCACGGCTGATACTGTTTCTGCTTTATTAAAAGCTAAAAAATATAGCAAAACTTTAGCTTTGGTTAATAAAAAAAATAGTCCTATTAGTAACAACTCTGATCAAGTTGTTTTGTTAAACGCGGGAACTGAAAAAAGCGTTGCTTCTACTAAATCTTTCTCTTCTCAAATTATTAAGTTATTTCAAATAATTAAAGGTACTTTACCTAAAAATATTGAAGAAAAAGTAAAAAACATTTTTAAAATTGATGTTGAAAAAATAGTTGACAATATATTGAAACACAGGGAAATTTTCATTCTTGGAAAAAATAAAATGAGTTTGGTTGCAAAGGAAGGCATGTTAAAAATAACTGAAATAACATATTTAAATGTTTTTGCTTATCCAGCTGGAGAATTAAAGCATGGCTATATCGCTAAAATAACTGAAGAGACAATTTCTATTATTCTTGCACCTGAAGACCCCGTTTTATTACAAAAAACATTATCATCAGCTCAAGAAATTATTAGTAGAGATGGAAAAATTTTGCTAATTGCCTCTGAAAATTATATAAAAAAAGATTTATTTATTAAAACAGACCCTATGAATTATGATGAAGCTACATTTTGCTATACTATTTTACTTCAGAGAATTGCTTTTAAACTTGCTGAAAAATTAAACAGACCTATTGATAAACCTAGAAATTTAGCTAAGTCTGTTACTGTGGAATAAAATTTGATTTAAAGGTTTTTAAAGGAGAGTTTTTGCATTCTTAAGGAGTATATCTTTAAGCTTTTTTTATATTATAAATTAGAACAATATACCCTTTTGCATTACCAACCCTATCAAACAAATCAAATTCAAACGACCAAAAATTCAACGCTTCTTTTATCTCTTCCCTTACTGATAGTGACTTAAAAAGAATTAAATATTTAGCGTTTTTTAATTGTTTTAATAAATGTAAAATTTTAGTTACACCTCTAACAATTACAATCGAATTTTCATAATCATTTACATGATCTAGTGTATTTATGTATTTTAAAACGTTTCTGAAAAAAAACAGTTTATTTGAACTTCTTTCAATTAAATAAACATCATTAAACCCATACAAAAACAAAGGGTATCCTATTACTCCTCCTCCTGCACCAAAATCGTAAATTTTACTATTATTATCCAAAAAAATTTCTTTTAAAAGCGGTATAATTGAAAACGCTTCATTAAAATGCCATCCCCATAAATCTGTTAAAGTTGAGTTTGCTACAAGAGAAAATTTATTCCACTCTTTTATTAGCTCTCCAAAAGAATCTATTTTTGTGACCAACGATTCAGTTAATTTTTCTATCTTAGAATCTTTTAACATAATGAAAATATATTAATTTATTGAAAATAAAGCTATCAGTTTAATTTTGGCTTACCTGAAAAAGGCTTCCGAGTTTTTGATGATCTATCTGATGATCTTCCTTTAGATCCACCACCAAAAGAACCTCTTGATCTATTGACTCCTCTATCTGATTTGTTTCCATCTCCTCTGCCAAAACCTCTTTTGTTATCTCTATTGCCACCAAAAGAACCTCTGTTAGAGCTGCCTCTATTAAAAGATCTTCCTTCTGATTTTTCGCCGGTTGAAGTAGCATCTTTTGAACTATCGTTTCTTCGCTCAGAACTTCCATCTCTTCTTCCAAAACCACCTCTGTTAGAGCCTCTATCAGAAAATCTTCTTTCTCCGCCTCTGTCAGAACCTCTATCGGAAAATCTTCTTTCTCCACCTCTATCAGAACCTCTATCGGAAAATCTTCTTTCTCCACCTCTATCAGAACCTCTATCGGAAAATCTTCTTTCTCCACCTCTATCAGAACCTCTATCGGAAAATCTTCTTTCTCCACCTCTATCAGAACCTCTATCGGAACCTCTGTCGGAAAATCTTCTTTCTCCGCCGCTGCTCTCGCCGTCTTTTTTATCGCCCCCTCTATCAAAGCTTCTTTCTGACCCTTCTCTTGGAGGTCTGTCTCTTCTTTCTCCTCTATTTGATCTTTCACCACCAAATCTTCTTTGACGATCTTCACCACTAAAAGACCTTCTTTCAAAGCGTCTTTCAGTTTTTTCCTCTGACCCTTTTTCATCTGAATTAGTGTTTATTGTTGAGCCATCTTCTCTTGGTTTATAATCATTTGAAAATCTATCTCTTCCGCCTCTATTGCCGCCTCGACTTCCACCTCTATTGCCGCCTCGATCAAAACGTCTATCTCCTCTGTTCTCATTTCTAGGATAACCTCTATCTGATCTAAAAGGCCTATCTTCTTTTTCTTGACTATTGTTTTCTTGAGCCTCGTTTTCTTGACCATAATTCAATGAACTGTTCTCAATTTCAATTCCGTCTTCTGAAAGACTATCTTCCAATAAAGAATTGTTTAACTCTCCATTTTCATCTTCTTCAAAATTTTCCCTTTTGATTAACCTTCTTCTTGCTTTTTGCTCTACGACTTTATTCGCTTCAAAACAGCAAGGATCATTTGTTGAAACATGCTCAAAAATTTGATCAGCTTGATCAACTAATTCTTTTTCAATTACAACTGAAAAGTCATAAAAATCTTTTGAAAAATCTTCTTTATTTTCTCCAATAAAAACTCCAAGCCAATAACAAGGAAGTCCTTTCAACTGAAGGGCGTATTGATTCATTCTTCTAGTCGGTAAAAAAACATCGAACAAAATAAAAACACCGTTATTCACAGCGTTTTTTAACATCTTTTGAAGGACCCACTCAAAAGACTCTTCTACTGAATCTGAATTTGCATTTAACATGCTTAATATTGTCTTACGATTAATATATATGCATGCATCGTCTTGAAATTTTGCTTTTATTGATCTTATAAGATTTAATTTCTCTTCACATTCTGGTCCATTTAAAAATAATATACTAGGATTCACAACTGAAATTTTACGGTAAAGAAAAATAAAAAGATAGTTAAAAGAAAATTAATTAAATATAGCGATATATTTACTTATAATTTATCATAAATAGACGCGGATATGGTGAAATGGTAGACACGCAAGATTCAGATTCTTGTTTTTAAGGGTTCAAGTCCCTTTATCCGCACCAAATTAGGTGTTTTTTTTGATTGTTTTTTTTTAATAATACAAATATAATTTTTTACAAGCGGATATGGTGAAATGGTAGACACGCAAGATTTAGGTTCTTGTCTCTGGGGGTTCGAGTCCCTCTATCCGCACACTTACTATTATTTTTTTTCAATTGAAAGATATAATTTATTCATTTTCTCTTTTTATTGTAAAACAAAATTGTTTTATCTATAATAATTTTATTGAGTGTTTAGGAGAGATTTTAATGAGTGTCAGTAAATTAGAGCCAAGAGAAATAACGTTTAAATTAGACGAAAAAGCCAGTACAGAAATTAACAAAATTTATTCAGTTTTTGTGCCAATTGAATTTTTAAAAGAATGGGCAAAAGACCAATCTGCGCCAGGTTTTAGACAAGGTAAAGTTCCTTTAAGATTATTAAAAAAAGATGAATTTTTAAAAAGGCACCTTTCAAATCTTCTTAATAAAATAAAAAAACAAGATAATATTGAAGATATTTTTGCTTCAAACTATATAATCAAAACATTTGATTTAGATAGCGATATAGAAGTTGTTTTGAGCATTGAAAAAGTTCCTAATGTACCTAAAATAAATTTTAAAAACATAAGCGTTAAAACCTTTAAAGCTTTAATTTCAGATGAAAACATTCAAAATGGAATTAAAAATTATGCAAATTATAATGCAAAAGCTGGTGATTCTGTTTCTAGACCTTCTGAAAAAGGAGATTTTGTTGATTTAGAACTTGAAATTGAAGATTTTAAAATGAATCAAACAGAAAAAAACAAACAATCGATAAGATTAGGCTCAAACACTTTTATTCCATTAATTGAAAATGCCCTTACTGGTCAAAACATTGATTTTCAATATTCACATAAACCAAATCAAGATATTGAAATAAGATTAAAAATTAAAGAAATAAAAGAATCTGTTCCCCTTACACACGAAGAAATGTTAGACAAACTAAATGTTTCAAACAAACCTTTAGAAGAGTTTTTTAAGTCTAAATTAGAACTTGAATCACAATTAGCATCAAAAAATTTGATTTTAGAAACAATAAAAAAGGTGATTTTAGATTCTGAATTTGAAGTTCCTTTAAGTGCAATACAAAAAGAATACAAGAAGGCTTTAGATCAAACTTTAAACAATTTAAATTATATAAAAGATATTAATTTAGAAGAATTTATAAAAAACAAATTAGGAATTTCATTAAAAGAGTTTGAAGCTAATTTAACAAATATTGCAGCTGCTCATGCAAAAATTAGGTTTATGTACTATACAATTGCACACCAACAAAACATAAAAATTGAAGAAGATGAAATTAACTATGCTATTAATTCTCAAATAAGATTTTTTAACAATAACATAGAACAAACAAAAAAATTCTACGAAGAAAATGAATTAGCTAGAGAAGAAATGCTTGAAAACATTTTGTTTTCTAAAATTGCAGAACATTTAATTCATAAAGTACAAAAACTAGCCCCTCAAGAAATTTCTTTAGATGAATTATACAAAATTAATATAAAAGATTTAGAATACACTATAAATGAATCTGAAGAGTTAAACGAAGAAAAGGTAAAGATTGAAGATTCAAAAAACAGTATAATCGAATCTGAAGATATATAAAAAATACAAAATAAATTTTAGAAAGGATATATTTATGATTATTCCAACAGTTGTTTCAGAAAAAGAGCGAGGATCTTACGATATTTTTTCTTATTTGCTAAAAAACAGAATAATTTTTTTATCAGGTGGAATCAATGACAGTGTTGCAAATGTTATTTGTGCACAATTACTTTTTTTAGAGGCTGAAAACCCTGAAAAAGATATTTATTTATATATAAACTCACCAGGTGGAAGCATAACATCAGGATTAGCTATATATGATACAATGCAATTAGTTAAGCCAGATGTTCAAACGTGGGCTATGGGATTAGCAGCTTCATGCGGATCTTTTTTGCTTTGTTCTGGAGCCGCAGGAAAAAGGTTTTCGTTGCCTAACACAAGAATAATGCTTCATGAACCATCTGGTGGATATGAGGGTCGTTCTGTGCATATAGAAGATCATGCTAACGAAGTTCGTTTTTTAAGAGAAAAATTAGCAGAATTATATTCAAAACATTCAAAACAATCTGTTGATGCTATTTATAAATGGTTTTACAGAGAAACTTTTTTTTCACCTGAAATTGCAAAAGAATTTGGAATCATTGATCATATCAAAACCTTAAGAGAAGATATTATCGATATCAAATAATACCTAAATAAAAAACACTTCGTTTGACTTTTTTAATAAAAAAGATTATTATAGCCGTATGTTAAAGAAAATTATATTTTTGTCTTTTACCTTATTAAAGGTAAGATCCCCAGAGGAATCTCTTGAGGAACAGATATTAAAAACACCAAGTATACTGGACTCTTTAAGCCGTTCTAATTCTTACATAAAATTAAATGGGGATTCTATTTGTAACATAATGAAAAATATAAGTGAGCCTAAATACTTACAACTACTCATTGAAAATACTTATCTGAAAAAATTGGATTACATGCACATTTATAAAATTCTATTGGATATAAAAGACCCGCAATATTTAAAGGCTTTTATGAATAAAGTGGGATATGATTGTTTGAATGAAACGTTTCATAAAAAAAGCGAGTTTTGTCCAAGGTTGGACCAATACGGTTCTATTTTGACAAGTGTGATCGAATTCATGAAAAAAAATAGGCATCTACTACACCTACAATTTTTTTTAAATGGATTAGACGATAGGTTTATTAATGATGCAATAGATCATATATATTCCTACCGCGCTGACTATTTAACACCTGCTGTACATAGAATGCAGTTAACTTGGTGGCATAAATTAAATAGTAAAATGATTGTTAAGGTCATGAAAAATATGAGTGGTTCATCAAATCTAATAGATTTTATGAATAAAATCTCAAAAAATCAGTGGCATAACTTAGAAAACAATGATATTTCTTATATAATTTGTAATACAAAATCAGAATATTTACCATTTTTTATCAATGATAAAATCTCAGAAATTAGGTGGGGATTTTTATACAGTCAGGATATGGCTACTATAATTATTGGAATAGATGATAAATACCGACCAATGTTACTGGATAAAACCTTAAAAGATGATTGGCATAGATTAAAGGGTGATGATATTGCTAGGATCATGCATATAAAAGATCCTAGTTTTTTATCAAGTTTTATGAATAAAATATCACAAGATCAGTGGAAGAGATTAAATAGTACTCATATTACTGATGTAATAAAGAATATAGCTTCCGAACATTTACTAAAATTTATGGACAAAATACCACAAAATGAGTGGAATATCTTAACTAGTGCTCATATTACTGATGTAATGAATAATATAGCTTCAGAACATTTACTAAAATTTATGGACAAAATATCACAAGATCAGTGGTATAAATTAAGTAGTGCTCATATTACTGATGTAATAAAGAATATAGCTTCCGAACATTTACTAAAATTTATGGACAAAATACCACAAAATGAGTGGAATATCTTAACTAGTGCTCATATTACTGATGTAATGAATAATATAGCTTCAGAACATTTACTAAAATTTATGGACAAAATATCAGAAAATCAATGGATTGATTTAAAACAACAAGATATTTCCTTTATTAGATCACATATAGATATAAAGTATTTACCGAATTTTAAAGATAAACTTAAAAAGAATGAAAACTTCTAATTAATTAGACTAGCTCTACATCTCTACATCAAAAGAATATAGTAAACATTAACAGAGTCTTAATCCTTAAATTTCCCTAAAGAACAAATTCCCCTCAAACCAAACACATAACCTGCTGCATTTTTTGCAAAGTGTTATTAGCAATCAAAGAAGCCTTTTTATTCCCTTCTGAAATAATTTCAATAATATCCGTTTGATTAATTCTTGATCTTCTTTCTCTAATTGGCTCCAAAAAAGTTTTCAAAACATCAAAAAGTAAATTTTTCAAATAAACATCTCCTAATCCACCTTTTGAATAATGAGCCTTTAAATCATTAAGATGAGAAACATCATGATAAAAAGCATCCAAATATTTAAAAACAACGTTTTCAGAAACATTACCAGGATCACTCACCTTAATATGTGCAGGATCAGTATACATGCTAAAAATCTTATCTTTCAAATCCTGATCATTATCATTTAAAAAAATAGCATTTTTCAAAGATTTGCTAGCTTTATTTTTACCATCAATACCAATTAAACGAGAATTAGAACTCAAAACCGCTTCACAGCGTTTTAGAACATCACAACGATATAAAGAATTAAACTTATCAACAATTTCATTGGTTTGTTCAATCATAGGCAACTGATCTTTACCAACAGGTACTAAATCAGCCAAAAAAGCAGTAATATCAGCAGCCTGAGAAATTGGATAACATAAAAAACCACAAGGAATGCTTTCTTTAAAGCCCCTTTGTTTAATTTCATCTTTTATAGTAGGATTTTGCTGAGCCCTGGCTAAAGAAACTAAGTTTAAAAAATAAACAGTCATTTCAAACAAAGGCTTAACACTAGATTGAACAAAAATAGTACTTTTATCAGGATCAATACCAACAGCCAAATAATCCTCAACAACTTGAAAAATTTGAGATTTAATCAATTCAGGTCGATCATAATAATCAGTTAAAGCTTGAACATTAGCAACCATAATAAAAGTATTAAAATCATGTTGCATATTAATACGATTTTCTAAAGAGCCAATATAATGCCCCAAATGCAAACAACCAGTAGGTCTATCACCAGTTAATATAGTTTTCATAATTCATATGATATTTTGTTTTAGAGTTTTTTTCAAATTGAAATCAAAAAAATAAATGAAAATGAACAAATAAAAGAAAACTTAATAAAAACCAGTTAAAGAAACATTCTGAAAACCAGCATCTTGAAGTTTAACCAATAAAGAATAAACCAATTGATAAGATAAAAACTTACCAGCTTCAACAGCAACAACAGAATCTTTAGGCTCTTTTGAAAGAGTGTCGACAAGCTCTTTATACGAAATTTCTTTCCCATTATAAAAAATTTTCTGTTTATCGTTTAAAGAAATAGTAATAATACGATCATATTTAATGACATTTTTAGATTGAACAACAGAAACAACCTTAGGAACATCAACATAAATTTCGCGAACCATCATAGGAGTGGTAACCATAAAAATAACAAGTAAAACTAATAAAATATCAACCAAAGGAGTAATGTTGATATCAGCAGCCCTTTTTTTACTCACTGAGCTTCTCCATTTGAATTAAAAGATTTTAGAATGAAACTTTTAAATAAAAACAAATCTTTTTTTAAACGATCCAACTTAGCATAAAAATAATTAGCACCAATATTAGCAGGAATAGCAACAAAAATACCCATAGCAGTAACACATAAAGCTTCAGATAAAGCAGGAGCAACAACAGTAATACTATTAGAATTAGAAGCAGCAATAGCTTGAAAACTGCTCATAATACCAAGAACAGTACCAAGCAAACCAACAAAAGGAGCAATAGAACCTAAAATAGAAATATTATCAATATCCTTCAGAATCTGATTTTCCCAATTAAAAAAAATCAACTCAATATTTTTATTAAGAACCTTTTCAGAATCAACAACAAAAGTTTCCCTGGTTTTAGTTGTAAAAATCAAATCTAAAATTTCATCATAAACCTCTAAATACATAGAAGGCTCGGCATTGATACGAGCAATATTTTTCATCCTAGGTAAATATAGTTTCAAATTATCACCAAGTTGATCATGTGAATAAAAAAAATAAGCATACTTTGATATAATCGCAATACTATAAATAGAAGATAATAACAAAGTTAAGATGATTAACTTTCCAATAAAATCTGCGGAAAAAAATGTATGGATTAATAACATGAAGTAATTATACAAAAAAAAAACAGAGAACAAAAGTTTTAAAAAAAACAAACTCACTTTTACTTTTTAAAAAAAGAAAGATAACCTTTAAATATGAATAATTTTGTCTCAGCATCATTTTATATGCTCTTGTGTAGTTTGTCCTGCATAATAAGCGATACATTATCAAAACTTGTTTCATTAGATACAAATTTATTAATGTTAATTAGATTTTCAGTAAGTTCAATAATTTTACTTTATTGTCACTACTATGTTTTTGAATATGAATACTGGAAAGAGGAATACAAAAAAAAACACTCAACAATAAATTCATTAGTTCTAATAGGAAACATAGTGGGATCATTATTTAATTTTAAAGTTTTAAACCTATTATTTAGTATAAAAAAAATATATGATACCAACTCTAAAAAAGCCCCAACAGAAGAAGATTTAAAGAGTAAAAACATAATAATAGAAGCCATATTAAATTTTATAAAAAATCCAATTTTTAAAATTTGGATAATTTATGTGTTCTATATAACATACACAAACTTAAATTTAATCAATCAACAATTTTTTTCTTATAAAAACTCAAACATAACAATAATAATATTAACCTTATTATCAATAATAATAGCATCTAACACAGAAAAAATAATTATAAGATCACTAATTAGACCAATAACAATAAAAAAAGAAACAATATTAATAATATCTTTTTTAATATTATCAATAAAAAGTATAAAAAACATAAAGCTAACAACATCAATATTAGCAATAGGTTTTGTAATTTTTGTTTACACGTTTATAAGATATTGTATAAAAATAGAAAGAAATATAATAACATATGAAAACATAATAAGAGGATTATTGTTCGGAATAGGAATGATGCTTTTTACCAATGGACTAAAACAATTATCATTAGCCTTAGTAATTTTATTAAATTTTTGCACCCCAATTATAGTGGTAATTCTTTCATCAATTATATTAAAAGAAGATTTAAAACATAGGCTTATAGTTTGTGTTATTAACACGATAGGCATTTTTTTCTCTATTTATCAAAACATAAACACAATAAATATAAGTGCAATATTATCAATAATAGGAGCATCAATTTGTTTTGCAGTAATAGACGTTTTTAATAAATATTACATACAAAACACAAAAGCAGAAACAATAAAATACAAAATAAAAAACACAATAGAAAATGCCACAGAAGGAAAAAAATTAGAAAAATTAAACAATATAATAGGCGCGTTTTCAGAAACAAACGAACCAGACAATGAAATAACCATAATTGATGAAATATATGAAAACTTCAACCAATCAGAAAAAGAAACAAAAAAAATAACAGATATTTTATTAGGATCATCTTTAGTTTCATCGATGTTTTTCTTAATTTTAGTGATTTTTGATCAAAAAAACACTTTTTTTGTATCAATTTTAGATGTTTTTTATGCAATTTTAATAGGTTTTTTAGCAATTTTAATACCATTTTTCATGCTAAAAGCAAGTCAAAAAGCAGACCTATCTTCATTACAACCATTAAAATATATAGAATTTCCATTATCGGTTTTTATCAGTTGTTTTTTATTTAATGAAACTTTCAATCTTTCTTTTTTTATCGGATTTTTCATAATAATCATTAGCACAACATATGGATATTTCCATGAAACAAAAAAAAGCATAATATTAAATAATGACTATAATAAATAAAAAAATAATATTGTTTTGTCTGAATTTACATGCCCCAATAGCAACAACAAATACTCCCACAAAAGAAATCGAGAGTTTGGCACATAAAAGAATCCGCGATGAAAATGAAAAACAAGATACAAAAATACCAAAAACAGAAGGCTTTTTAGAATCATCATCTTTACAAAACTCGCCAAAAATCGAAAACACAGATATAACACCGCAAGAAAGCTTAGAAAACACAACAGAAAATGAAAAAACAGAAGCTAAAACCAGCCAAAAAGAGCCAGAAACATTAACAACAGAAGAAATTATATATAGTGAAGAAGATATTGAATTTTTAAATCTTATAGCTCCTTATAAAAAAGATGAGCTAGAACTCGCATTTAATAATTTAAAAAAGTTTTTGGATCGCCCTTATGAACATAATACGCAAGAATTTTCAGATGCTGTTTTCAATGTTTTAAAACAAATTCCTTGTCGTACTAATACAGAGAACTTCTCTTTCGATTTTGTTGAAAAAGTAAAATTTGCAATAGAAAAAATACCTAAAAAAATAACCCCTGAAATACAACTTTCATATTTTTTTCAATTAGACTATGATCATGAAGCCGTATCAGAATATGAAAAAATTAAAGGAAACACCTTTAAAGAAGTTTGTTTTTTGATCAAAAAAATGTTAAATATGAAAAAAAGAGGCATATTAAAAGAAAATGCAAAAAAAGCACTCGAGGCCATTTATTCTTTGACTGCAATGTCTCTCAGCGCAATTAGCTATCTGGACGATTTAATGTTTGGTACTTTTGGCAAAATAGAAAAATATGCATATTTATTAGAAGATATTATGATTCTTCCTATACTTCACTATCTACCAGACCATTTTGATGATTTAACTGTTTTAATAGCAAATGAAACAAAAAAATTAAGACATATGTTTTACCTCAGAAAAATTATATATAAAACCATGCAAAGCTTTGCTAAAGAATATGCTGAAATTCCTAATTTGGAATAATTACAACCAATTCTCCTTTAATATCTATTTTAGATAAAGCTTCTGGAGTATCAAAAAAAAATTCTTCATATGTTTTTGTAATTTCTTTTAAAATAAAAATTTTTTTCTCAATAAAATCAGATAAAATCTGCATTGTTTTTTGAATTCTATGAGATGATTCAAAAAAAATTAAATGACTTTTTATTCTTAAGTTGTTTTCTATCTCTTGTTTTATAGCTGTCGCTTTTCTTGGTAAAAAACCAATAAAATTAAAATTACCCTTCAAACCCGTTAAAGAAAATGATGATGTTACAGATGACACACCTGGTATTACTTTGATTTCAAAATTTGCTGATCTAAAATAACATATCAAATCTGAACCTGGGTCTGATATGCACGGCATTCCCCTATCTGATACAATCGCAATTGAGTTCTTTTTTTTTAACTCTTCATAACCTCTCTTAAAAGACAAGTCTTTTGATCCAACATAAGAGATTAAGTCTTTTTTTATTAAAAATTCATCTAATAATTTTTGAGTTTCACGAGTATCTTCGCATAATATTAAAGAAACCTCTTTTAAAACTTGTAAAGCCCTTAATGTAATATCTTTGTAATTTCCAATTGGCACTCCAACAATATAAGCAATAGATTTCATTTTGTTACTTTATCATACACCCTTTTAACTGATTGAGCTATCAATGGCAATACAGACCCTAACGTAAGTGAAATAATACATAATGTGGTTATTAATTTGTATTGATAGCTGTTAATACCATTAGTAACTAATAAAATACCTAAAAAAGAAAAAGAAAATTCTGAGGCTTGAGATAAAACAATTGATATAAAAAAACTTTTTAAACTATCAAATTTCATTATCCTTAATACACAATAATTCACTAAAAATCTAACAATCAAGGTTAAAAGAGTTAAGATCACTATCAAAACATAGTTTTCTTTTATATATGGAATATCAATATTTGTACCTATAAAAATAAAAAAAGACATTAATAACAGGCTTCCAATTGGTTTTGAAAATGCTAAAATTTGTTTTTTATTACCCAATGATCCTAAAATTAATCCAGCTAAAAATGGGCCATAGGAATGAGAAAAACCTAATAGTTCTGATAAAGAAGAAAAAGAAAAACACATAGCTAAGCTTGCCAAGGTTATCACTTCTTGATTTGCTTCTTTTTTCTTTTTTTCATCAACTTTTTCATTTCCAGAATCCTCTACTAGTTCAAAAATATGTTTCAATGGCTTTAAAACTTTTTGAGATTTGTTTGAATAGGTAGAAAGAAATTGTATTAAGCCACATAATCCAACTATAGATAATCCAACTTTCCAGGTTATATTGAGAAAAGAGGCGTTTTCTATTCCGTTCAAAATAATAGACATTGGAACAATTGCTAAGTCTTGAATAATTAAAATACTAACAATCAATGATTGATCTTCTGGGGCTAACTCGTCCATTTCATCAAGTAACTTAACTACCACAGCTGTGCTACTTAAAACTAATAAAAACGCACACAATAAACTATATGCTAAGTTAAAATGAAAAAACTTCAATAAAATAAAACCTAAAATTAATCCAAAAAACAGTTGCAATAAAAAAATTAATAGAGCTTGTTTCCACATTTTTTTGAAATCGTTCAAATCAAGCTTTATTCCAATATGAAAAATAAGCATTAATAGGCCAAGATCTCCTAATGAATGCGCTAATCTTGAATAAAAAGAAACATGACCGAAAAACGGGCCTAAACAAAGCCCAGTTAAAATATGTCCTAATAAAAAAGGTTGGCCTAGCCATTTTGATCCAAGAGAAAAAAACAAACTAATAACTAATAATAATGTTAAATCATTCACTTTTTATTTATTCCCCTTCAATAATTACACTACCATTGTATATAATTTTTATAAAATTTTATAGATTGTTTTTCAAAAACTTGATGATATTAAAAATATTTTATATAATGTCTAAAGTAATGGGTAAGTTAAAGACAAAATCAGCAATAAAAAAACGTTTTAAGATTAAAAAAAATGGAACCGTAGTTGCTAGATGTATTGGAAAAAGACACAATCTTCGAAAAAAATCAACAAAGTTAAAAAAATTCAAATCAGGATTTCACGTAATTCCTCATTGTGATACTAACTTGATTAAACGTTGTGCTAGATACGGAATAAAATAAAGAAAGGAAATCTCAAATGCCAAGAGTCAAAAAAGGAATCACAAAACACACTAGACATAAAAAAATTTTAAATATGTCTAAGGGTTACTTTGGTAGAAGTAAAAATTGTTACAGCATTGCAGTTAATAGGGTTAAACATGGTCTTCAATATGCTTATGATCATAGAAAAAATTTAAAAGGAGAAATGAGATCTCTTTGGATTGTTAGACTTAATGCTGCTTGCAGAGAAAATGGAATGAAATACAGTCAGTTTATTAATGCTTTAAACAAGCATAATATTCCTTTAAACAGAAAGGTTTTATCGGAATTAGCTATTCACGATCAGAAGGCTTTCTCTAGTTTATTGCAAAAACTTGCTGCTTAATTTTTTTTTATTTATAAATTTTACATTTTTTTAAATTAGTATTTTATTATGCTAAAAAAAGGCTTTTTATTTTTTTTTCTTTTATTTAACTTAAGCTCTGAATCTACGTTTAGAAAATCTTTGCATTCTTATATTGGTTTATCTAAATTTTTTAGACAATCTGCTGGTACAGAAATTGAATATAAATCTGTAAATAATGATGAAAAAAAATCCAATAAGGATGATAATGATGATGAATCTCAAGAGCAAGTAAAAGCTTTAGCAAACGGTGAATTTAACAACCACATCAAACAAGCCTTAGTTTTAATTCATGATCCTGAAAGCAAAGAAGACAATGTAAAAACTTTGGTTGAAATTTTAAATAACAATAAAGAAAAAATATGCAAAAAATATGGATTCGTTTTTTCTATTTATTTAGGTGAATTCATGGATATAATATCATTTGGGATTTGTTTTGCAAATGAAAATTATACAGAGGACATTATAACATATAATCCTAAAACAAAAAAAATGCTTAATGCAAAACCATCTAAAGATGAACAAACCGAAGAAAAAAATGAAAGCAACGGCAAAAAAAACAAGAGTAAAAAGAAAAAAAAAGAAGATGATGATCAAGCAAATCAAGAGGGTTCGTTATTTCTTAAGCGGAAAATACCATTAATGATAGGTGGCTTTGTTCAAATACAAAATGATGACTTAGATTCTTTTTTTGTTGCTGGAAGAGTTGATCTCATGGTTGGATTACTTAAAGTTTTTGGACAAAGCAAAGAGCTTTTTTCTTTTGTAAATAAAAATTTGATAAATACAAATAGTTTGTTATTAAAAAACACGATAATTATTTCTTTATCTGTTAGCTTAGTTTTAAGACTTTTTGATCTAGAAGTTGCCATAACAACAGGAGTAAAATGGGCTCCGATAGGAATTAAAGCAACACAAACAGGTTTTTCAAAAGAACAAATAGAACAAGAGGATTATGATTCTTCAACAGAAATAAACATAAAAACCAATCATTTAGAGTTTTTTATAGCAATAAGCTTAGGGTTTTCTTTTTAAATTTGCCATTCTTTTATTGTTGCCTTAACGCAATTAATTATCTTACCTTTTAAAAAAATTTAAATAATGCCATTAGTTATCTAAGTTGTTTGGTTGTTTTTTATAAAATTATTGCAAATTTTTAAGACTTTTTAAGAAATTGAATTTTTATACTCCTTCAAATAAATATATTTGTCTCTTTATTTTGAAAAATTTTTACATAAAATTTTTTTCTTATTTTTTATAAGATTTAAACAAACAAATATCTCCATCTTCTATCAAAGAATCTTTGGCACATGTTTTAACAACTCCATTCTCTCTTGCTTCTGACCAACCATTATATTTTATAAAGTCATCAAATTTAACAACATCAGCTGAAATAAAATGATTATAAAAATCTGTATGAATTACACCTGCTGCATCTTGCATTGTATCACCTTTATGAACTTCCCAAGCCCTTGTTTCTTCTTTTCCTGTTGTGAAATAATTCATTAAACCAAGTTTATTATACGCAGCTCTAACCAATTCATTTAAGCCACTCGATTGAATACCCAAATCAATTAAAAAATTTTTTTTATCTTCTTCTGATTCTATATCTTGAAGCATTACTTCTATTGCTGCAAATATTTTTATAGGATTTAAATGCTTTATTTTATTAAAAAATTCATCATCAGAAGATGTTGAAACATTCCCAACTATAAGCATTGGTTTGTAAGTTAAAAAACCATATGTGTTAAAAAAATTCACAAAATCTTTATCCCACTGACTATCTCTTAATGCAGAATTAGAGTATAAAAAATTTTTTGCAATTTCTGCTTGATTTTTTAAGTTAATATCTGTTTTTTTTTGATATAAAATTTTTTCTAAGCGTTCTAAATCAGAACATTGTAATTCTAAGTTAATCGTATCATAGTCTCTGATAGGATCAACTGAGTTTTCCACATGTATTATCTCTTTATCTTCAAAACACCTTAAAACTTGAATTATTAAATCGCATTCTCTAATATGAGATAAAAACTGATTTCCTAATCCTTCTCCCTTATTAGCACCTTTAACTAAACCAGCAATATCATGACATGTTAATAATGCATGAATAATTTTAGAGCTATGCGAAATTTTTGAAAGTAATTCTAATCTATTATCTTCCAGTGGAACCTTACCAATATTTGGCTCTATAGTGCAAAACGGATAATTAGCAGATGCTGCAACTGTTTTTTTTAAAATTGCATTAAACAAAGTTGATTTACCAACATTTGGTAAACCAACAAAACCACAAGACAAGCTCATATTATTTTATTTTAGCTTCCTTAAAAAGAACTCTTTTATTCACAACTGGATCAAATTTCATAAGCTCAATTTTTATAGCAGCCTTTAATCCCTTTGGATTCTTACTTCTTACAAAAAAAGTACCTGTTGGCTTTTCAACTGTTTTTCCTTCTTTGTTTATAACAGATTTTGTAGCTGTGCTAACTAATTTTATTAAATTTTTTTTGTTCTTCTTAGCCATTATTTATTCTCCATTTTGTTTTTTTCAAGCTTTTTAACTTGATCATGAGTTAACGCTTTCAAACGACCTTTTTTACCAGAACATCTTTCAAGATAGTATAATTTAGCTCGTCTTACTTTTCCACGTGACAGAACATCAACATGTAAATCTTGAAATATTGGAGAAAAAGACATTAAAATAGAAGTCTCTTTTTCAACTCTTCTAATTGTAAATGTTGATGACAACCCTTTTTTGATAACTCTTATACAAACTCCTTCTGATGTTTGTACCCATTTTTTACCTTTTTCTTCAACAGAAAGCTTTACTCTTAAAGTATCTCCTACTCTTATATTTTTTATATCAATTTTATCTTTTAATTGACTTAATTTTTTTTCTTCAAATTTTTTCACTAAAGGATGCACTACGATTCTCCGCTTTTTTTAAAATATAGCATTTTATTTAAAACTTGGAAATACTGTTAATGTTTTCTGTTTAATCTTTTATTTTTTTTCTTGAATTTTTTTGATATTCTTGAATTTTTGCGTGATCACCAGATAGTAAAATTTGATCAACCTCAATTATTTTATTATCCACACTCCATTTTGCTGGCCTTGTATATCTATCTTCTGATATTTCATCGTTTACAAAACTTTCATTTTCAAAAGAACCATCATTTCCTACCACTCCTGGAATTTTTCTTATTAAACTTTCTAAAAGAACAAAAGCTGCACTTTCTCCACCAGCTATTACATAATTACCTATGCTTATTTCTTCAAAATCATAATAATTAATTGCTCTTTGATCTACTCCTTCATATCTACCACATAACAAAAGAAAATTATCGTGTTCTAAAATTAAACTTTCAACTTTTTTTTGAGTTAAAAGAGTTCCTCTTGGAGATAAAAAAATCTTCTTTCCAGTAAAATTAATATTTTGCATGCAATTCATAACGACATCTGGTCTAATTAACATGCCTGGCAAACCACTAAACACGGCATCATCAACAACTTTTTTATTACCAATTCCATAGGTTCTAAGATCATGAGTTTTCATACTCCAGAATTTATTTAAAGATTTTGCAAAAATAGATACACCTAACGGGCCAGGAAACAATTCTGGGAACAACGTTATAATTTCAAAATTTTTCATTTGAAAATTATTCCATTACTCTTGGAAACAAAACGATAGGCTCCTTAATTATTATGTTTTTATGTACACTTACATCTTTGAAATTTAGATCTACATCAAAATATTTTGCAATTTTTTTAGCACATTCAGGTAAAATCGGGCTAAACAGAACTGACAAAACCTTAAAACAATAAAGCAAAGAATATAAAGAATTATTTAATTGCTCTCCTTCCTGTTTCCAAATTGTGTTTTCACTAATATAATTGTTCAAAGAATCAAAGGCAGCTGAAAAAGATCGAATATACTGATCAAAAAAACTAATATTCTTCACAAAATTATTTGCTTCATTTTTTGTATTATTAACAACATTATTTAAAAACTCATCTAATTCGCAGTGCTTTAATTCTTTTATGTTTTTATTTTCTGCTATTCCTAATAATCTTAATAAGATATTACCATATTTGTTTGATAAAGCTGCATTTATTGTTGAGTGAAACAAAGATTCTTTAAAATTTGCATCTTCTCCTAAAGTCATATTAGAAAGTAAAAAATATCTTATCGCATCACTTCCATATACCTCTGTTAAACCATCAATGTCTATTGCGTTATTAAGGCTTTTAGAAACCTTTTGATCGCCATTTAACCACCAACCATGTACAACAACTTTTTTTGGAGGGAGTAAATCTGCTGCCATTAATAATGCTGGCCAATATATTGCATGAAATTTTAAAATATCTTTACCAACAACATGAGTAGCTGGCCAATAATTCAAGTATTTTTGATCTGGATAGCCAATCAGCGTTAAATAGTTAGCCAAAGCATCTATCCAAACATACATAACCTGATCTGGATCATCCGGAACCTCTATTCCCCAGGAAAGCCTTTCTTTGGGTCTTGAAATTGAAAAATCTTTTAATCCCTGCTTAATAAATCCCATTGCTTCGTTGTATCGAATTTTAGGATAAATAGTTTCTGGATGTTTCTCATAATATTCAACTAATTTTTCTTGAAAGGAGGAAAGTTTAAAATAATAACATTCCTCTTCTCTCCACACAATGTTTTTACTTGTTGAAACATAATCTTCAGATACGTCTAAATAACTCTCGTCTGAAATAGAATACCACCCCTTGTATCTATGTTTATAAACATATCCATTCTCTTTTAACTTATTCCAAAAAATTTGAGTTGCTTTTTTGTGCTGTTCATCTGTTGTTCTAACCCAATAATCATATCTAACATTATATTTTTCAAAAAATTTTTTAAACGACTCACTAATATTATCAACATGAACCTTTGGGTTTAGACCATTATTAACTGCCACTTGAAAAACTTTTTGACCATGTTCATCCATTCCAGAAGAAAGAAAGAAATCTTCTCCCATGACTAAATTAATTTGCTTCCACAAATCACATACTAAACCTGTATATAAATGCCCGATATGAGGCGTGCTATTAGCATAAAAAATAGGAGCTGTTAAATATTTAACCTTGTTCATATATTTAAATGATAACTAAAATATTTTGTTTGATCAAATTCTTGCAAAATGATTTTTAACCATAAAGTATAAACTATAAATCTTCCAAAAAAAAATATATAATTATAATCATGAGAATTTATCAATCCGTATCTTTAGTTGGAATTATGGGAGCTGGTAAAACTTGTATAGCTAAAAAATTAGCTAAAAAACTTGATTTATATCATATTGATACAGATAAAGAGATAAAAACTAAAACAGGATTAAGTGTTAAACAATTAATTGACACAGAGCAATCAGATCTACTCAAAACAGTTGAATTTGAAATCATCAAAGAACATTGTCATAAAAAATGCGTTGTTTCAACAGGAGATCACACCGTTAATAATCAAAAAGCTTGGGATTACTTAATGCAAAACTCTTTAAGCGTGTGGATAAACTTAAGTTTAGTACAAATATTACAAAGATTGAAACCAAGTGAAAACAGGCCATTTTTTCCAACAGAGTTAACTTTACAACATTTGAAAGAAATATATAACGAAAGAAAGAAAAAGTATTTTTTATCAAAAATTCAAATTAGATCTTTAAACGCATCTAAAGTTGAAGATTTATTGAAAATAATACAACACTTTTTGTCTGAAAGTATTGTTATTTAAATATTAGATAAAGGGGTTTTTTAAAGGGGTTTTTTAAATTTTTTTCTTCATAAGAATAATCTTACTTATTAATTCTGGAAAGTTATTTACTAAAAGCTAGCATAAGAACATTGAAAAACCTGCATAGACTGCATATACTCTGTTTTTTTAGAAAATAATTTAGAAAATAGATTAGACTCAAGGTTCTCAAGAAAAGATAAAAAGCTATGAATCTTTGTTTTATGGTCATTCAAATCTTTCAGATAACGCATTAAAAAATCATCTTTTTGTTCTGTTTTTTTTAAAACCGATTTTTTCTCACTATCTATTTTTTTTCTTTCCAGAATAGAAATAACCCTTATTATTTGTTGAAAATCTTTTTCTATCTCAAGATATTTTGTTTTCTTTTCTTCAGGAGAAGAAGAATTCCAAACATTTGCAAAAAGGTTAATTTTTTTTCCGTTAATCAAAAAATAATGTAAGTTAAAAATCAAAAAAATTTCAAAAATTCTATCTCGTAATTCCTCTTCAGGCGTTTTTGTTATATTAAGGAATGGTTCTGGTTTATATTGTTGATAAGAAGTCATAAAGATAGACAAAGCTCGCCTCAACTGATCATCTTCAAGCTTTTTTAAACAATTATCAAAATGATTTTTCGCAACTTCAACAGCATTTTCGTAGCCTCTTTGCAAAGCTTCCTCTGTTTGCTCCATCAAAGACAATTTTTCCTGGATATCTTCAACCTTGTCTAATTTATTTAAAAAATTCCTCTTGAATTTGCACCTTATTAAAAGCATCTCGTTAAAAGACAGATTCTGCAAACATTCCTTTTGGAAAAAAATTTCATCCTCTAAAGGAAGAGCTTTTGAATTATAAACTTCTAAACAAGGATCTTTTAAAGGAGGCTCCGAACAAAGCTTCTGAAAAACACTTATTCCCTTTTCAAACTTAGGAGCATTTAAAAAAACACTCAACAACAAAAACTTATTTTAAACATACCTTTTTATTCTATAAAACAATCATCTATAAATAAATATATCTGAATTAGTTGAATAATTAACTTGAAAAGCTTTGTTGGGATACAATTTTTTAAATATTGATCTGCTTGCTATCGAGGCTTCAGAAAAACCGGTTAAAATTAAATCTCTTTTTCCATCATAGTTTATACAATCACCGATTGCGTAAATTCCAGGCCTAGAGCTCTCCATTGTGGCTGGGTTCACTTTTATTTTTGATTTAAATAAATCTAAATTCCAATTTTTTAAAAAGTTTATGTTAGAAACAGCGCCATAACATGGAATTATATAATCAACGAAAATGTTTTTTTCTTCTCCTATAATTGTTAATTTGTTATCTTGTTCTATAATATGCGAAAGAGAATAAGGTGCAATTTTTTCTATATTATTTGATTCCATTATTTTGTTCATAGAGTAATAAGCCGCTTTAAAAACATTTCTCCTATGCAGTAAATATATTTTTTTTGATATTTTTGATAGCTCAATCGCCAAATCTAAAGCCGAATCGCCACCACCCAATATAGCAACTTCTTTATCTTTAAATCGATTTAATTTTTCTATTTTATATATTATTTTTTCGCCCTCAAGCTTTTCATCAAAAGGAACAGAAAGTTTTACTGGTTGATATATACCAGCTCCCAAAGCAACTAAAACAGCCCTTGCCTTAATTTCTTTATCTTTAAATTTAATTAAAAAATATTTTTGATTTTCTTCTAATAGTTCTTCTATAGACTCAACAAAAGCATTTAAATAAATATCAGGATTAAAAATAGAGGACTGATCGATTAAATTTTCAATAAGCTGAGAAGCGGTGATTTCTTTGTGCCCTGGAATATCATAAATTTTTTTCTCTGGATATTGAAATTTACACTGCCCACCTAGCTCAGAGTTAGAATCAAAAATTGCACATTTTAAACCTTCCATACCACATGAAAAAATTGAAAAAATACCAATTGGACCACCTCCAATGATAACAACGTCATACATAATATTAGATGGTTACTATTTTTAAGATTCTTTTTCAACCATTAAAATAAAAAATTATTTATTTTGTATGATTTTTTTCCAATTTTTAATATTTGATTTTTGGTTTAAGTTTTTAACTGATTGAGAATAAGCCAACTTATTTCTTTTAAAAATGAGCAATGTTGCTGTGCCTTTACAAAACTTCCAAAAAATCAACCTATTAGTTAAATAAACAGATTGATCAATATCATTCAATTCAAAAAAAGACTTAAGTTTAGAATGGTTTTCACTTTTTATTACAAAATAAATAGGAACATTAAATTTTTTAGACGCTCTAAAAAGTGTCCACATATTTTGCAAAAAAGGCTTTGATTTCTCATAATCATCAATAATATAAACAAAAGAAACTTCATTGTTTTGCAATTTTATTGATTTATTTCCATTCTTTTCAAACAACTCTATATTTTTTATTTTGTTTAAATAAACTTGATTAAACAGCAACAGAGAAGAAAAAATAAAAAGAACAAAAGAAAAATAAAGTAACATATTTTTTTCTATGTGTTTTTTAAAAGCAAGGTTTTCCATATGGGTATTTTACCTAGTGGCGAATAATTTTTAATTAAATTTTATTTAATACTCCAACCTAAAGAATTATAAGTTTCTTCTTTTTTCCATAAATCTTCATCAACAACAACTTTCAAACCTAAATACCCAGATTGTTTTAGTTTTAATGAAATTTCAATTCTAGAAACTTTCCCTATGTTTTTTAGTTTTTCACATTTTTTTCCTATTAAAATTGGTTTATATGATTCTCTTGGAACAAGAATATCTAAAAATATTTTCCAGGCGCTGTTTTGAGGAATTGAAAAATCTTTAACTTTAATAAATATGTTATATGGCACTTCTTGCTCAAACTCTAAAAGAATTTTTTCTCTTACAACTTCACAAGCATAATTTAAAATTTCATCCTCTTTATTTTCTTCATAAACAAAATCTTGCTCTACTTCTTCAAAAAAAGACTCTTTTTTTAAATATTCTAAAATATCTTTCACACCATCTCCAGTTTTTGCGCAAACACAAAAAATAGCCTTGGGATTAAAAGATTGAAGTTGTTCAATAATTGGTAATAATTTAGGTTTTCGCATATAATCAATTTTATTTAAAACTATGATTGATTTTTCTAAATAAGGTAAAAACCGCTCTATTCTTGGATTTGTACAATCCACAACCAACATCATTGCGTTTAAAGATTTTAAATAAGATTGCATGTTGTTAAAAATGACAGTTCCTAGTTTATTATTAAATTTATCTATACCAGGAGTATCAACAAAAACAACTTCTTCTGAATTTGCTAATTTTTTAACTTTAGAAGAAATTGTTCGTGTAGTATGAGGCTTAGGCGTAACAATACTAACCTTTTCTCCTATCATAGAATTTAAAAGTGTCGATTTACCGACGTTAGGTAGTCCAATAATTGGAATATTGATTCTTTGCATACTATTACTGTAACAAAAATTTTCCATATTAAAAACAACACAGAACAAAGCGTTTGTTATTTTAAAGCAAAATAAAGTAAAATAATCCAGGAGATAATTAAACAAATGAGCAAAGTAATAAAAAATGAAAATAAAAAAAAGTCAAATACATCATTAAACATTTTTAGCTTTTTGATTGGTTTAACAGTGGGATCTTGTTCGTTTTTAGCTTTAAACCCAATAATAAGTTATTATTTTAATTCTTTTAATGGCCCTGCTTTCATAAAAAAAAACAGTACGAACCAAGAAATAACAACCGAAACAATTCAAGTAATGTTCACACCCGGTGATCAATGTACAGATAGAATAGTGGAACATATTTTAAGTGCAAAAAAAGAAATTCTAGTGCAAGCTTATTCTTTCACATCTAAGCCAATTATTGATGCTTTAATAAGCAAACGTAAAGAAGGAGTGAAAATAATTATAATTTTAGATAAAAGTCAAGAAAAAAGCGTATTTGCCCTCAAAGTCTACTCATCTGAAATACAGGTTTTAATTGATAAAATGCCAGGCATTGCACATAATAAAATTATTATAATTGATAGAAAAAAAATATTTACAGGTAGTTTTAACTTTAGCAAAGCAGCTCAGTTCAGCAATGCAGAAAATTCACTGTTAATTTATGATGCAAAAACTGTTAAAAAATATTTAGAAAATTTCTTTAATAGAATGGAAAAAAGTTCGAGATATAGCTTTGAACCAATACAAAGTAAACTTTAATCAAAAAATTTAAAATAATTCAAGTAAAATCTTAATACAAAAGACCTTTTATAAAGAAAATGAACAGTTAAATAAAATGTATCCCCTAGGGGATTTGAACCCCTGTTTTCGGACTGAGAATCCGACGTCCTAACCCCTAGACGAAGGGGACATAATGAAATTATAAAAAAATAAAATAAAAAAAGAAAGACAATGTACCAACCACCAGCCCTGTTTTTATATTTGTATTTTTTTACCCTTTGTGTTAATATTGTGATCCAGATGAAAAAAATTTTTAAACTAATTTTAGCAGCTTTTATTTTTAATCAAATCCAAGCTCCTAATGAGTTAATACAAAATGAAACGACACAAAACCAAAGACAAGAATCTAACGAAGCATCTCAAACACAAGAGCTTAACGAATCGACACAAGAACAATCATCGAATGAAGCGAGTCAAAGGAATAACAATTTTATACGTGATATTATTGTAATACAAAAAGAAGGAGGCCTCTTTTGGAGCCCCCCATCTTTTTTTGATAAAAAAAACAAAATACAAAACCACCCCATTAAAACACAATCTTTTGTTTTTTCGCTCTCAATAGACCAATCTGAAGAAGAATACGAAGAATTTTTTTCAACAAACAACAAAAAAAATGAAAAACTTTTTAAGCTGTTGGCTGAAATAATTCTTAAAATAATAAAAGATTTTGAAGAAGAGCTTGAAAATGCCGCACAAGATACAAACTTTTCTTTTTTTAGGCTTTTATTGAAACAAGAAAAACACGGATCAATTACAGTTGAAACGATATATGAATTCCCCCCAACAAAACAAGAAGAAGAGTTAAAAACACTAAAAAAAAGAGTTTTAAGAATTCAAAACAAAATATCTAATAAACTCACACCCCAACAGAATAACACCTCAAACAACCTATAAAAATAATGAAAAATGCATTCAGTTTCAAAGCAGAAATAGAGAATCAAAGCTTCATTAAGCTTTCCTGCTTATCTTTTATTAATCGATCAACCTCTTTATTAAAATTCTCCATATGAGGCATAAGTTGCTTTTCAATTTTAACTTGCTCTTCTTTTGTTTTAGCCTTGTTATCTTTTAAATAATTATGCCTTATGTCTCTACCACTTAATTTAGATTTATTGCCATATTCCACAACTAATTTTGATAGTTCTTCTCTTCTTTTTGTTGTTACAGGAGGAAAAGTAACCAAAACTTCATGTCCTTGCTTACCAGTATTAACGCCTAAACCAGAGTTTGCAATGCTTTTTTCAATAATAGCTAAATCTTCGTGCATAAAAGGTTTTACCAACAAATTACTTGAATTTTGTACGCGTACTGATGCAACTTCTAAAACACAGTTTTTTCTTCCGTCCTCATAACAAACAAAAACATTTTTAAGCATTTTTTCAGATACTTGTCCAGCTTGAACTCCATTCAAATCTTCCTTTAAAACAAACAAGGTTGATTTTAATTTTTCTTCTAATTCTTGAATTTCCATGTGATAGATTATATCACGAAAAACTTTTAAATTTTAGGCTTAAAAGGTTAGTTTAACATTTGTTTTTTTCTTGTTATCATTAAAAATAATATGAAGCGTAGAGATAAACACCAATGGATGAAAGATAGAATGAAGGATCCTTTTTTTTTAAAAGCAAAAAAAGAAGGATACAGAGCTAGATCTGCCTACAAATTAATTGAAATTCAAGAAAAGTTTAATATCATACCTAAAACAGGAAACGTTTTAGATCTTGGGTGCGCACCTGGTGCATGGATACAAGTTTTACAAAAATTTTCAAAAGCAAGCTTATTTGGAATCGATCTACTAGAAATAGCCCCTATTTCGAATTTAAATTTTTTAAAAGGAGATATTTTCTCAGAAGAAGCGAATAATTTTTTGCAAAACAAAAAGTTCAATTTAATTTTAAGTGATATAGCGCCAAACTGTTGTGGAAACAAAAGACAAGATCATTTAAAAATAATGGCATTAGCAGATAGAGTGTTAGAATTTGTGTTAAATTATTTAGAAGAGTCTGGAAATTTCTGTATAAAAATTTTCGATGGAAGCGATGTAACGGAATACATTGCAAGTACAAGAACTTTTTTCAAGTCAGTTAAATTTTTCAAACCAAAATCCAGCTCAAAAGAAAGCAATGAGTTCTATCTTGTTTGTTCAAATTTTATCAAAACAACAAAAACGGATTAAACAGAAGTAACAACCATTGCAGGTAAAATTACTTTTTCTCCTATTTTGTACCCAGTTTTAATAATCTCAAGAATTTTACCTTCTTCTAAATCACTAGGCTTTGATGTAATAGCTTGATGTTGATCTGAATTAAAATCATCACCTTCTTTTGGGAAAATTTCTTCAACACCGTGCCTATTTAAGATTTTTTTCGTGTTTTTAATAATTAAACTAATTCCTTCTTTAGAGTCATCAGAAGATACTTCATAAGCTTTTGTTAAATCATCCAAAAGAGGAACTAAATCCACAAGTAAATTAGAAATTTTTGAATTTATCAAATTCACTGCATCTATTTGAACCCTTTTCATTTTATTTTCATAATCTGCAATTATTCTCAAAAACTTATCTCTTTCAACATCAAAATCCTTTTTTAAAGATTCAATTTGATTATCATCATTCGAAACGTTAAGTGGAGAAATGGTCTCTAAGTTTTCATTTATATTTGATTCGCTCATACTTATATTATAAATTAAATATCTAATCCATTCAACTATACATAATTTAAAACTAAATTGTATAGGTTAATTATTGTGTTTTATTGTGTTTATAAATATAATTTAAAAATGGCCAGATGGCAGAGTGGTTATGCAGAGGACTGCAAATCCTTGGATATCGGTTCAATTCCGGTTCTGGCCTCAGTATTTTTGAGAATTTTATGTTAGTTAATAAACGTGTAAGCCTTTTTAAGTTTTTTTATAATCATTGTGTAAAAAATTACACAAACACTTTGTTTTTAGTGTCATTTGCAGCTTGCTATTGGGCAGTTGATATTCAATTTCGTAATTGGATTTTCAAAGAGGTTCTTGAAAAATTTGAAACAGTACCAAGAGAATCAGCAGTTGTATCAATGCTGCCATGGATTTATATGTTTTTTTTATCAATGATAATTCGTTTTTTCATTTTCAGGTTTTCAAGCTATATAAGAATATATTATATGCCAAAAATGAAAATAAACGTTATGAACTTTTTAATGAAAGAAGTTTTATTAAAGTCAAACGTTTTACTAAAAAAAGAGTTAGACGTGATATCTAATCAAATTCAAGAAATTTTAAAAAATTTAGAGCTAATGGTTGAGGTTGTTTTCATTGAATTTGCAGCCCACTTTATTCTTTTAATTTCACCTTATTATATGTTCATGGGAAATTATTTTTTACTTTATGGAATTTCTATGTTATACACAGCCTTCTTTTTTGTTTCATATATTGGATATCATAAAGGAGTCAAGTTAAACGCCTCAGTAATTTCATTTGATATGATTTTATTTAGCAGATTTAACGATGTTTTTTCAAATCTTTTTAATGTAAAACTATTGAACACAACAAAACATGAAGAAACAAAATTGAAAACATACTTAGATCAATTTACAAATATTTCTATAAAAAAAGATTTTTGGTCTTTAATCATTAATGGATTGTTAAGCTGTATTTTCGTTGCATATCATTGTTTTTGCATAGTGTATTTAATCTGGCAATATCAAATAGGTGAAATTTCAAAAGCCTACTTTCCTTATGTTATAAGTAACAATAAAGAAATAACAGAATCTTTATGGGAAGTTGTTGAAAAATGCATAGAGCTATCAGAAGCCGTTGGTAAAACTAAAGAATCGCTTGAAAGAGTTTTTAGAGATACAGAAAACATAGAAGAAAAAGCCAAAAATTTTAAATTAACCTCTCACAGTATATCAATTGAAAATATTCATTTTACATATCCAGGATCTAAAACGGCTTTGTTTGAAAATTTATCAATAAACATAAAAGATGGAGATAAAATAGGAATAGTAGGATATTCAGGAAGCGGAAAATCATCCCTAGCAAGTTTGCTGTTAAATTTAATACCAGTACAATCAGGATTTATTAAAATCGGTGGATATGATATAAACCTATTTTCTCATGAATATTTATATTCATTAATTACATATATGAACCAAGATCTTTGTTTGTTCAACAGAACAGTGAAAGAAAACATAACATATAGCAAATTAAATGCAACAGAAGAAGAAATAGTTGAAGCGGCCAAAATGGCTAATATCCACGATTTTATAATGCAACTACCAAATGGATATGATACATTAATTGAATACCAAGGAAAAGAATTCTCTTATGGACAAAAACAAAGAATGTTAATTGCAAGAGCTTTTTTAAGAGATACTCCAATTTTAATATTAGACGAAGTAACGTCTTCATTAGACACAAAATCAGAAAAAATGGTAATGGAATCTTTGCATAAACTAATGAAAAACAAAACAGTAATAATAATTGCACACAAAATCAAAACTTTATTAAAAATGGATTATATATTAACAATGAACAAAGGTGAAATTGTTGAATCAGGAACACACGAAGAGCTAACAAAGAAAAAAGGATTGTACTTCGAGCTTTGCAACACTTAGCAATCCAAGGTGAACAAGAAAAAACAGTTTTTAAACAACTTCAAATGAAACTCATTTAATAGAATATAAAAACAAATTAATTTTATGAAAAGTTACTAAAAAATTTTAAAATCCAATTTAATAAATAAAATACTTACAAAAATAATAAAACAAAACAAATAAAATGACTGTAAACAAAGAAAAACAAAACTTAATAGACAAAAGCAAAACAATTAATATAATGCCCAATAAACTTAGCAAAAAATCAAAAACACTATTTGATTTAAAATACAAAACATTAGCACACATAGCAAAAATAATAAGAGAAATATTAACACAAAAATCAGCTATCAATTCAAATTGAGTGTTTTTATCAAAAAAACTAACAGACCAAAAACCTATCAAGGTTAAAATAGAAGATCCCCATAACCCCCAAAAAGAACTATCGCTTCTTGTTTCTTTTAAAAAAAACGAAGGAAAAACTCCAGATTTAGCGAAGCTTAAAGCAATTTTACTTGATGTTGCAAACCAACCATATAAAGAAGCTAAACTTGTGAAAGCAATAAGATATCTAACATAATTTGATAAAAAAGAAAGTTTTGAATGATTAATTAAAGCAACTAATGGTATATCTTTACCCTCAGTTAAAACAGAAAAAGGAACGATGCCAACAATTAAAAAACAACTTGAAATATATAAAATAAAACAGGCTAAAATACCAATTAATAAACCATTTTGAGCTTCTTTTCCATTACCAAACACTCCAGCAGTTTCTATTCCCATAAAAGACCAAAAAGAGAGCACTCCAATTTGAAAAACATCGGAAATTCCGCCTTTTGCAACAGGAACAGAAATTTTATTATAAGAACTAAAAAAAACTAAAATTGGAATTAAAAAGAGAAGTAAAAACTTCAAGAAAGATAAAACCCCTTCTATTTTATCCACGTCTTCAGCATAAAAAAAATGATTGCTTATTGATAAAAAAAAGATTAAAGCTACAACAAAAACGAGCATTTCTCGATAATTTGCAAAATTAAAAACAGAAACAATAACTGAAAAAACTATTATGTTTCCAACTATTATTCCCAACCAATATAATATTGCCACTGTTTGTTTTATATTCATATCTTCAAAAAAATCACTTAAATCTTTAGAATTAGGATATAAAACGTATAATTTTCCAAAAATCAATGCAAAGATAAAAGCAATGGAAGCTCCTATTATCCAACTCCAAATTAGGTTGTGCCCTAAATGAGCAACCGCTGCTGGCATCATGAAAAAACCCGCCCCAATTAAATTCCCCATAACAAACGAGGCAACTGTTAGGGTTTTTCTTAAACTTTTCATAGCTTTTTTATTAGCAATAAATCAAAAATTTTTCAAGTTTTTCACTCAAAAAATGATCAAAAAACGCTTAAAAACATACAAAAAACATTAAAAAACACATCAAAAAGTGGTTAAAATTTATTAATAATAATTCAAATCAAACAGTAAAAGCTATTTAAGGTTTGAGAAGTTTGATGTATGAATGTATGTTTATGATTATCATGAATATTAAAACACTTTTATATTTTGGAGTGCTCGGCATAAGTTTTAACGCAGCTAAAACTGTAACGGAAGAAGACATAGGAAGAATTCTAATGGAACCGTTTTTTAAAGAAGATCCTCTTTTGTTTGATATATCTAGAGTTTTATATCAGCTTAAAAAACATTCATCAGAGGACTTAACGTCGCTTCAAGCTCAAGAAGAAGGAATGCTCCCCTGTGGAAACAGAAGGCTCAATTGCACCTGAAGATCAAGAAGAATGTGATGATTCTATTCAAGAAATATTAAAAAAAATAAAAAACGTGGATCGAAAAACATTTCTTATTGTGTTTGACATACTAAAAAATTTAGATCTTTCTAATTTATTTTCAAATGAACTATTGTTCAATGGCTCTGAATCTTTAAAAAAATACTTAAAAGGGAATGTTGCTTACGGTGTTTCTTTCTTTAAGGAGGGGCTAAATCGAAATATATCCACAGAAACATCAGCAACCATTTTATCCTTAATTAAAACAGTTTTACCATTCGAAGAACAAATGCTGTTAAATATCTTAGAAAAATATATAACATATATAAATAGTACCGCCGAAAAAATTCGTAAAGGAATAACAGAAGAAGAGGAAAATCTGATAAAAACAAGGTGTCTTACCAACGAAAAGGTATTAGACATACTTAAAAATAAAAACATTCAGCTTGTTTATGAAGATTGGAAAAACAAAACAAAAAGTCCATTTGCTAGTTTTTTAAGTTTGATTGAGCCTGAAAAATTACATTTTGCTTTTACTAAAACCACTTTAGTTGAAGAGTTTATTTTATTAAAATATCACAAAATGAGATGCATCAAATAAAGAGGCAAAAAAACCAAGAAAAAGAACAAAAACAAGAAAGACAACTCCTAGCAGATTTAATTAATCAAATTAATAAATTTAACAGTCTTGAGGTTGAAACAGAAAATCAAGGAAACGAACAACAAGCATTTAACGAAGAACTTTTGAATTGCTTGGCAAAAAATCCTGATCTAATAAACGCTGCTATTAAAGAACAAAATAGCAGCACCCCCACCCCAAAAAAAAAGTAACACAAAGCTAATTGTTGGTGGCTCTATTGCAGCCTTAGTTGTTTTAGGCGCTATTGCTTATTATTTTTATTACACAAAAATTCTTATATAGAAATATAAACATGTTTTTAAAGAAGCCTTTTTTTATTTAATTTTATTAAGGAGTAAAAAATTATTTTCAAAAAAACAACCGGCTTTATTGAAAAAGCCCCAATTTAAAAAGTATAAAAACTTGTGAATAATTGTAAATATTTTTATACGCGTATAGCTTTTAAGACCCCTCAAAAAAACCTGAACATAAATGTTCATTCAAAATGAGCTATGTTTTTTTTCCTATCATACATTCTTTCTAATTTAGTAAATTTGTTACTGCCAATGTTATAAAAAATAATATGATTGAAATAATCGAATATTTTACAGACATCGACAATAAAAAAACTAAAAACAAAACACCAAATGCGCTTAATAATTTTTCAAAAATTGATTCTGTTTTTAAAAACAAAACCATTGCACATAAACAAAATATAGATAAGGTTATGTTAACACAAAAATCTGCTATTATATTGAATTGAACATCAACATTAAAACTTCCAACAAAAAAATATATTAAATACGTTATTATTGACGATGACCATAATCCTATCAAAGAATTGTTGCTTTTTGTTGGGATTAAAAAAACTTTTGAAAATAAATTCTCTTTTGCATAACTTAATGACATTTTGCTTGTTGCTGCCACCCATCCATATAATGCTCCAAAACATGTAAATGAAATTAAAAGCGACACGTATTTTGATAAATATGGATAGTTCGAAAATTTAACCAAATAAACTAATGGTATTTCTTTAGATGATTGTAATGTTTCTAATGGAACTGATCCAACTATTAAAAAACAACTTAAAACATAAAGTATAAAACACGATATAATACCTATTAACAATCCATTTCTTGCTGCTTTTCCTTTTCCAAAAACTCCTGCTGTTTCTATTCCTAAAAACGACCAAAATGACATTGCTCCTATTTTTGCAATATCTGAAAAATTACCTTGCGCTGCTGGTAACGTCACTTTTGATGGATTCGAAATAAAAATAAATAATGGTAAAAAAATTAACAATGAAAATTTCATCATTGATAATAAAATTTCTATCACTTTCACAGCTTCATATGATAAATAATGATTTATTAATGTTAATATTAACATCACAAAAAAAGCCCCAATCAAAGATACTTTAAATGAGGATGGTTTTAAGGCCGCTAAAACCATTGTTAATAACACAACGTTTCCTACTATTGCCCCTATCCAATATAGTATTGCAACCGTTTGTTTTAGTGGGAAATTATCAAAATAATCAGCTAATGTTTCAGATTTTGGATAAAATTTGTATAAGCTTCCAAAAATTAACGCAAATGTTAATGCTACTGTTGCGCCCGCTGCCCAGCTCCAAATTAAATTTAAACCTAAATGAGCTACTGTTGCTGGCATCATGAAAAATCCAGCACCAATTAAATTGCCGACTATGAAAAACGCAACTGTCGATGTTTCTCCCATTCTAATTCTCCTGTTTTATTCTTTTAGTTTATTATTCAAAAATCGTAAAGAGCTTTCAAGAAAATTTTAATGTTTTTTTTATTTTATTATTACCGTAAAATTTTAATTATTTAATATATAAAGCCTCATGAATTTCACTGAGTAAGATCATCTTGATAAACACCTTCATCTTAATATTCGTCATAATCTTCATCATCCCAATTATTTTCTTCTGGTTGTGCTTCTTATTATTTTTTTTTGAGTAGACACCGTCTTTTCTGACTTGTTCTATTATATTAAGTTCATCTCGAGTTTTATTTATATACTTTGAATTTGTTTTAAAGAATGTACAAAACCCAAGATATTCAAGGTTATTAAAAGTTTTATAGAGCCTTAAAAAAAGTTCATCCTCTATTTTTTGTTTTGATTCTTTATCAGAGACTTCAAGATATAATTTTTGAATAAGAAAGCTTATTTCGGTAACGTCTTGCGCATAGGTTTCATATAAAAAAGTAAAGAGTTTCTCATGATCAAAATAAGAAGAAGCATCAAAAGAAAAAATGACATTTTAAAATTTTTCTGCTCTAAATTCTTCACTTAGCAATAAAAATAAAGCGAAAAGATCTTTGCCACTAAGTTCTTTACTTTTTTCAGAGATCAATAATCTTATTTGTTCTCCAACCACTAAAAACTTCCCTTTGTTTGCTTCACAAATGGCTCTTCTTCTTTTATTCTTTTGCTCCCATATAACGCTGATAAAGGAATTTAATAATAATATCGTCCTTCCACTCTTCAATGCTAAATTCTTGCAAACGATTTTTTTTCATTAGTTTATTTTTCGTCACCAGATCTTGCACTTGCTGAAGTTGCGGTATTAGTTTCTCATCATCAAACACCACAGGCCTAATCTGTTTTCAATATGTCAAGTTAATCTCAGGATAACAAGAATTAAGAACTGTTTCATCAATCCACAAAAAATAAAATAATTATTTTCAAAATCTTATGTGTTTGAATCTTGTTTTTGAATTTTTTAACTTTAACTTTTATTGACTGTTTCACTTCTTGACTTTTGTATGGAATAGAGAACATCTTCATATTCTGAAAGCTCTATTGTCTTGCACAATTCTTTAAATTCTTTTCTGGCGGCGTTATGTTCTTTTTTATCAAGCTCGTTGAAATTCGAAGTAATAAAGTTTAACTCTTTATTAAAAAATGTTTGTGGTTTTTTTTAAAAATGCTTGTTTAAACACTGCTCTTTGTTTGTTTTCATCAAACATTTGGACAGCAGAAATAATAAGTTTAAAATTTTGCTCATCAAATAATACTTCTGAATTTCTTAAAAATTTTTCAAAAAATAAATTCACAAAGTTAAGAGCTACTATCTCAGCTCTTCTTTTAGCAAGAGAAGCTGCGAACAAACATTTTGTTTCGATACGCTTATCTATATCAGCTATTTTTTTTGCAAAAGTAAATGTTTCTCCCAAATATTTTTTTTCTATCTCTTCTTTTTCTTTTAACAAATCTGTATTTAAAAGATTTTTATAATAGTCTTCGTAACTTTTATATAAAATAAAGCTTTTAAAAACTCTTCACAACTTGTGTTTTAGTTCATTAAGTTTTGCATTAAAAGTATTGTCTTTTTCTGACTCTTCATACGGAACGTAATAATAATAGTTTTGATAACTTTATCGTACAGCTAATACTTTTTGTTTATCAACAGATTTTTCAGACGTAGACCTAAGAAAGGACATGCATAAAAACAATTTCTTCATAATGACACTATGACACAAAAAACAAAAAAAACATTACATTTTATTAAATCATTTTTTAATTTTATCAAATAAAGTTAAAATATGCTTGTTATAAAACTTATCAAAAAAATTTTTTTTCTTAAATGTTTATTATTTTTTCAAACACAATCAGTTAAAACCAATCCTCACGAAATAGAATCTTCTAAAATTTCAGAAATTTCTATCACAGAAAGTTATATAAGCTCTCAAAAGAATCCAATTAATCAAATTAAAGAAAAAAAAGAAAGTAAATTTATAAACACACCTCAAATAAATAAAAATAAAAAAATTTTGCTCTTAAGTTTCGGTATAGGCTTTTTTGCTGTTGCTTTTATAATTTATTTTTTCAATAAAAGTAAAAAATAAATTTGCGATTTTCAAAAAAAACAACTAAAATTTGCAGATGGGAATTCCTATTCACAATAAATCAGACTTTGAAAAAATGAGGGTTATTGGAAGATATACTTATCAATTATTAAATGAACTTGAAAACATTATAAAACCTGGTATTTCTACTTTTGATATTGAACTTAAGGCTATTTCTTTCATTGAAAAATATAATTTAAAATCTGCCTGCCTTGGATATAAAGGATTCGGCAACATACCTTTCCCCGCTAATATTTGTACCTCTGTTAATCATGTCATTTGCCATGGCATACCTGATAAAGAACATGTTTTAATGGAAGGCGATATTGTTGGCGTGGATGTAACTATAATTAAAGATGGTTATTTTGGAGATAGCTGTAGAACATTTGCTGTTGGTAAAATTTCAGAAAAAGCTAAAAATTTGATTGAAACAACTAAAAAAGCAATGGATGTTGGTATTCAACAAGCATATCATGGTAATTTTCTTGGGAATATTGGTTATGAAATTCAACATTTTATTAACTCTTCGCCAATTAAGTATTCTATTGTTGAGGATTATTGTGGTCATGGAATTGGTACAAAGTTTCATCAAGAACCTCAAATTGAACATGTTGGACAAAAAAATTCTGGTATTAAAATGCAACAAGGCATGTTTTTTACTGTTGAGCCTATGATTAATTTAGGATCAAAAAAAACCAAGCTTTTAAAAGATAATTGGACCGTTATAACAAAAGATTACAGTTTATCTGCTCAATTTGAACACACCATAGCAATTGGAGAAAACGGAGTTGAAATTTTTACAAAAGATTAATGTTTAATTTTACTTAAAAATAAATAGATCTTTTTTTAATTAACAATAAAAAAAACATTTTGCATCTTTTGAAGCCTATGAAAAACACTTATAATTTCATCACAGCTCAAATTAGGAAAAACGCGGTCGGTTTCAAACAAGCTTGATATTAAACGAGTTAAAATATCGTTGCTATAGTAATACTTATCTAATATGGTCAAAAAATCAGAAAAAGTTAAGTTTTTTAAATCTGTTTTTTCTAAAAACGCCATGAATTCTTTTGTTTCATCATCAATTGAAATATCGATTTTTTCATCTAAATTTGTAGCTTCTTCGTTTGAGAGCGTCTGTAATTGTGATCCCATTGTGAGTACTGGTGTAGAATAAGCCGCGAGATCCATTTCATTCAAACCAGATATTAAACAATTATTCATTCCCCAAATTTTAGATTGCAGAAAAAACAACCTAACAATATTTCGAAATTTTTTACTCATAATTTACTGTAATATTTATCAAACATTCTTTCAAATATATAACTAACTGTGCTTTCTGGCACATTCTTTATAAAATAATAAAGTGTATTTATTTATTTAATAAATTTAAAACACTAGTTTTTATAACTTCAGGATCAACTTGCCCCTTAGTTTCTTTCATAATTTGCCCAACAAACCACATTAATAACGAAGTTTTTCCTTTTTTAAACCGGCTAACTTCATCTGGAGAATTATTTATAAGATTTTCTATTAAAAAGTTTATATCTATTGTGTCTTTTTGTAATAAATTGTTTTTTTCCACCAAAGAATTAAAATCTAAATCTTTTTCATCTAAAATTGATTTATCTAAAATTTCCTTAGCAACAACCCTAGTTATTTCATTAGATTCACACTTAAGAATAACTTTATATAAAATATCAAAGAAATTTTTCCTTCTGTTTAAAAAATCTTCCAATTCTATATCTGTTTTTGCTAATTTTCCAATTAACTCAGAACAAACCCAGTTCGAAGCTTTAACAACTAAATTTTCTGGCAATTGTTGAATTAATTGAGCAAAAAATTCATATCTTTCCATTGTTTCAGTAATAGTTCTAGATTGCTCTTCTGCTATACCTAATAATTGAAGCTCTTTCCTAATTGCTATTGGTAATTTAGGAAGCGAGTTTTTACAATCATCAATTTTAGATTGATCAATAAAAACAGGTAGTAAATCAGGGTCTGGAAAATACTCATAATCTAAAGCATCTTCCTTGTTTCTCATTGCCTTTGTTGTGTTGTTTGTTGGGTCAAACAATTTGGTTTCTTGAATAACTTTTTGCCCAGCTTTTAGTGTTTTTTCTTGCAAAGTCGCCTCAAATTGAACCGCTTTTCTAATGCTGCTAAATGAGTTTAAGTTTTTAATTTCAGCTCTAGTACCCAAAGGATCACCATCTTTTGCTAACGAAATATTAACATCTGCTCTCAAATTTCCCATTTCCATATCGCATTTACACGTTTTAATGCAAAGCAAAATAGCTCTAAGTTCTTTTAAAAACTCAACTACTTGATCTTCGTTATGAAAATCAGGCTCAGTAACAATTTCCATCAAAGGAACGCCCGCCCTATTTAAATCCACAAAAGTTTTACCATCTTTGTAAATACTTTTACCTGCATCTGTTTCAATGTGTAAGCGGTTAATTCTAACTCTTCCAAAAGAGCAATCCAAGTAACCATTTACGCCTATAGGCTTATAAAATTGCGTAATTTGATAGCCAAGAGGAAGATCCTGATAAAAATAATGTTTTCTATCAAAAATAGAAATTTGATTAATTTGCATGTTTAAAGCTAAAGAAGTTTTCATAGCCATATAAATTGCATTTTCATTGGGAACAGGCAAAGTACCTGGCAAACCTGCATCTAAAAAATCCACGTTTTCGTTTGGCTCAGAATGCTCATCAAATAAAGCTCTTGAAAAAAGCTTTGTTTCAGTATCAATTTGAGCGTGTATTTCAACACCTAAAGTTTTTTTATACATCATTCTAACCCTCCAAAATTAGCAATTTTTTCAATGTTTTTTGCAATTGCAATAACGTTATCTTCTCTTTCGCAATTAGCCAAAACTTGAATTCCAATAGGCAAGCCTTTTTGAGTTTTAAGATTATTAATTATTGTGTTTTCTTTAAAGTTTTCGTCTTTAATTAAACCAATTGGAACTTGAATAGCAGGCCCACCATACATATTAGCCAAAATTGTAAACAAATCCTCATAATACATCTCAACAGAAGATCTAGAATAATCATCAAGACCAAAAGCAACTCCAGGAGCGGTTGGTAAAAGAAATGCATCTATACTTTCAAAAATTTCAGCCATTTGCATTTTAATCTCTTGTCTTAACTTTAAAGCTTTACCTAAAAACACATCGTATTCATCGGCAGACAAAACAAACTTACCAATCAAAATTCTTCTAGCAACCTCTTGTCCAAATAACGATCTAGAATTTTTCAAAATTTCTTCAAAAGAATCACCTTGTTTGTGCCCAAATCTTAAACCATCATACCTAGCCAAATTAGAAGCCGCTTCAGCAGGAGCAATAATATAATAAAGCTTCAAAGCTGTGTCTAAAGAAGGCAATTCTATTTCTTTTATAATAGCCCCATTTTGTTTAAGTTCTTTAATAACACGCAAACATTGTTCTTTGTATTCTGGTAAAATTTTATCAAAAAGATCAGTTTGAACTCCAATTATTTTACCCTTAACATCATCAGAAATTTGAGAAAGCTTGGGAACTTCTTTATTTAACGAAGTGTTTTCACCAGCATCATATCCAGCAATAGCTTCAAAAATATGACAAGCATCTTGAACGTTTCTAGCAAAAATACCAGGATGATCTAAAGAAGAAGCAAAAGCAATAATTCCCCTTCTCGAACATCTACCATAAGTAGGTTTAAAACCAACCGTACCACAAAAAGAAGAAGGCTGACGAACAGAGCCACCAGTATCAGTACCAAGAGAACCTAAAGACATTTTTGCAGCAACAGCACTAGAAGAACCACCAGAAGAACCACCAGGAACCCTTAAAACGCCATCACTAATAATCCAAGGGTTAACAACAGGACCACAAGCACTAGTTCTAGAGCTAGACCCCATAGCAAATTCATCCAAGTTGTTTTTAAAGGGCATAATATAATTATTTTTTAAAAGATTAGAAGTAACAAAAGATTCATAAGGAGCAGTGAATTTTTCTAAAACCTTTGAAGCAGCCGTAGTTTTCGTACCATTAATTAAAAACATATCTTTAATAGAAATAGGAATTCCTTCCAAAATAGAAGATCTTTCTCCGCGAAAATTATTATCTAGCATTTCAGATTTTTTTTTTGCCTCATTCCAATATTCTGAAATATGCACATTTAAAAAAGAATATTTTTCAAATTGATCAAAATAAGCCTGAATCAGCTCTTTATATGAAAAATGTTTATGTAAAATACCCAAATTTATTTCTTCAATACTAAGATTTACTAACATCCGTGAATTTTAACATAAAAAAAAATTAAAATGAATAAAAGAAAAAAACAGAAGAATGCTTTTTTCAAAAAAAAGTATATAATTATAAATAAATATGATCTTAGAAACAAGAATAGTATGCCCAATCAGCTGGAAATATTTGTGCTTATTAAAAGAGTATCAAATTGAATTTAACCAAAGCGCAATAACATTAAAAGATGAAGTCTTAAACGATATCAAAACTCCAAAAATAGATCAAAAAGAAGCCGCCACCTTTTTCTTTTCAAACCTTGATTCTTTTGTGAATGTTGAAGATAGAGACCTACTCGGAACAACAATTGAACTAATAGAAGGATATTTTATAAATCAAATAATTTTACCAATAAGAAATGAAAGAATTATCCAACCATTAATATTCAGAGCCACACCAAACATAGAAAACCTAAATAAATTACAAAGTAAATCACATGAATTTTTAATAAAAACATCAAAAACATTGGAAAATAAAGAATGGATAAACAATAAAAATTTCAGTTATCTAGATATAAGCTTAGGTAGCGCAATAGCAACATTAGACTATTTAGGAGAAATTCAATGGAAAGAAAAAGCGTTAAATTTTTTGTATATATGGTATTTAAAAGTAAAGTCAAAACCATGTTTTGAGATTATATTAAAAGAAATTTGCCCAGGTTTAAAACCATTTGTATCCTTTAACAAACTAGATTTTTAAACCAAAAAAACCTTCATTAAAAATTTATTTGTTTTTATTAACATAAACGATATAACATTTAAAAATTAACTAAAAAAAACTTCAGCCACTTGTTCATCTTTTTTTTGATATATTTCAGCCTTGTAAAAAATCACATAATACTTTACACACTACAACATATTAGAGATCTAAAAATTAACAAAAAAATCTCCAAGCACCAACTCTAGCATTTGCCTTGTCCGAAACTTTTGTAGTTAATTTTTTAAAAATATCAGAAATATCGCAAAACTTATTAATAACTTCAGTTTGAATTTTAGAATAATCTTTATCTATCTTTTTAGTTATTTTTGTAAAGGTTAAAAGACTTTGGTTTAACCTCTTAAAAATTAAAGCAGCTTCTTTTTTTCCATGTTTTGATATGTTTTTAAAATCTTCACTACATTCTTTCAAGTTCATAGCTAACGTCTCAAGAGAATCGCCTATGTTTTTAATCTGCTGCTCTGTAAAACAGGAATTCATCTTCTTTAAAAAAATTTTAGTTTCTTGAATAACCTCTGGAGCGCTTTGCAAAATAGTATCAAAAGTACTAATCCTATAAGTTATGAAAGAGCCAGGTGCCATCTCAATAGAATTATTAGATGCCTCTTTATTTAAATCAATAGAAAAGAATCCAGAAAATCCTTTGAAACTTAAACTAGCAACATAATTAGAATAAACCGGAAAATTTTTCTTAAGTTTAACAGCAACTTTAATTAAATCAAAATTAGAATCGTCTATTGTAATTCCAGAAACCAAACCAACTTCAACTCCTTTATAAGTAACGGCGCTTCCTTCTTTCAAGCCATTAACAGAACAATCAAAATGTATATAATAAATTTTTTCTTGACGAAAGATAAGTTGATAACTAAAAAAACCAATAACACCTAAAGAAAAACAAAAAACACAAAAAAACACCATTTTTTGTTTAAAAGACAACTGACTAACCATTATACCTAAAAAAATTCCTCACAACCAGATTATCACTATTTTTCAAATTAGAAAACGTATCTGTAAAAAACCCCTCTTTTGTAATAATAGTAACCATATCAGAAATTTCTTCAACTCTTTCAAGATCATGACTAACCATTAGAACAGTCATATTTAAAGAATTTTTTAATTCTTTTATCAAAACATCATAAGCAAAAGCACTCTTTGAATCTAAACCAGAAGTAGGCTCATCTAAAAACAAAATTTCAGGAGATAAAATCAAAGCTCTCGCTAACGAAGCTCTTTTTTGCATTCCACCAGAACACTCACAAGGCAACTTATTAAAGTCATCCAAAGATAAAGAAACCTTTTCCATAAAACCAACAGCTATCATTTCAGCAATATCAATTGAAATATCATATTTCATACATAGAGGTAAGTATATATTAGCACCAACAGTTAAGTGGCTTAAAAGAGCTGAGTTTTGAAACTGAACAGCAATATTTTGATTTTGAACATTCCAAATTTTTTCGTTTTGATCAAAAATCTTTCCAGTATAATCAGACAACCCCAAAAAAACTCTCAAAAAACTGCTTTTTCCAACCCCAGAACCACCAATAATAGAATGAATGTGGCCTCTTTTCAAGACCCAATTAATATCTTTATACCTAAAATAATTTAAATCAACCGTCTCAATAACATTATCATCACATTTCAATTGCACACACACCTCACTTTAAAAACCAAAAATTAAATCTAAAGTAATATTTAAAAGAAAAGCAACTACTAAAGACATAACCACGCCATGATTCAACCCCTTAATAATATTATCAGAACTATTTTTAATTAAAGAAGATTCATAAGCAGAAACTAAACCAATACCTGCACCAATAATAATACCTTTAATCAAAGGGGTAATTAAATGTTTTAAATTATCAACAGAAGCGGTGCTTAAAACAAAAAGTAAATTAATTCCACAAAACAATTTAAAAACAAAAAAAGAACCTAAACAAGTAAAGAATATAGAAATATAAGCAAAAAAAGGAGTTAAAATAATTAAACTAAAAATTTTACTTTTAAAAATAAAAATTTCAGGATCAACCTTCATAAGCTTCAAAGCAGTCCACTCTTCAGAAACACGCATAAATCCAACTTGAGAAATTAAACTGGAAGAATACTTAGCAGAAAGAATAGTGCAAGAAACAAGAACGCCCGATTGTTTAAAAGAAGATAAAACAATAAACGACATGCCATTATCAACCAAACCATACTCAGCAAGTTGAATATAAGATTGATATCCAAAATTAACCCCCAAAAAAAAAGATAATAAAGCAATTATAAAAAAAGTTTCATAGCCCATAATATATAAATCAGATAATAGATTGTTATAAAAATACTTTTTTTGAAAATTAAATTTAAATTTTTTAAAAAAGATTCTACAAAAACCGAGAGAAGCAATAAAAAAATAAATTTGATCAAAAAAAGACTCAGAAGTGTTGTAACTATACTCAGGAATTTTTATATCAGAATTATAAGAATCTAAAAAAATTTTAGTATATTCGTCCAAAGAAGAACCAGAATAGTCAACAAAATCATAACTTTCTTCTTTCAAAGAAGCAGATAAAACATTAATGTTTTTTATGGAATAAATACCTTTTAAATATAAAACTTTCATTAAAAACCTTTATGCAGATAGTTTTTTTCTACCCTTACTTCTTCTATTAGCCAAAACATGACTAGAAATTTTAGATCTAATACGAAAACCGTGCCTTCTTTTTCTAACTAAATTGCTTGGTTGATATGTTCTTTTCATAGAGCAATTATATTTTTAAATTAGTAATTTTGCAAGGATCGATAAGACAAACAGACCCCAAACAAAGATAAAGAAATCAAAAAAAGAAGATATAAAACAATCAAAACAAAATTATGCATAAGATAAATAGCAACATAAGGAGTGGAGGAACCAATTAAAGCGGTCCCCAAACTGTAAGCAATAGAAACACCTTTGTACCTGTTTTTATTAGAAAATAATTTAAAAAAATAAGCATGACTAGGGCCAGCATACATAGCAAGAAAAACAATATTTAAACAATGCAAAACAGGATTACAAAACCATAAGGTTAAAGAAAGATTAATAAAAAGAAAAACACCAGGAATAACAATAAAAAGATATAATTTTTTAAAAAAATCACTAATAAAACCAAAAAACAAAGTTGCAAACATATAAATAAACAAATAAAGCTCAGAAAACTCTTTAGCAAACCCAATTTGCTTAAATTGAAAAAAAGACTTTATAAAAACAGTGTTAAAATAATATAAACTACTCATAGCAGCAGAAATCAATAAACAAGCTAAAAAATTTCTCCAAAAACAAGAATCGTTTTCTTGAACCTCACTACTATATTTTTCTTCAACATAAGGCAAACTTCTCAAAAAAAAACAAAAAATAACCAAAATAAAACTTAAAAAATAAGCATATCGCCAATTAAAAATATTAATTCTACATTCAACAAAAGTAACCAAAAAAGTACCAAACATAGAAAACAAATAAACCAAACCACTAGCTAAGCCATATTTTTGAAAAACATCAGTACTACTACTTTTCCAAGATTCAATCAAAGAAATAGCAACACCAGCATGTTCGCCAGAAATACTAATAACCTGCAAAATTCTAGCAATAATCAAACTAATAATAGCATAATTACCAATTGTTTTATGTTTAGGAGAAAAAACAATAATCAAACAAGCAAAGGCCATTAAACTCATAGACAATAAAAGAGCTGTTTTACGGCTATAAGTATCACCAATATAACCAAAAAACAAACTACCCAAAGGACGAAATAAAGCCGCCAAAAGCAAAATTAAAAAACCAATATTGTTTTCACCATGATAAAAAGAAGGCATAATAAGGCCTTGAACGAAAGGAAAAAGCATATAATTATAAGTTTCAAGAGAAGAACTAAGCAAAATACCAAGACCATAAATTGTGTTTACTTTCATACAAAGATTGTACAAATTTAACAAAACGAAACAAGCTAAAAAAGCTAATTATTGCAAATTAAAAATGTAAAAAATATTATATATATAATGAAAATAGCAATTATTGGAGGAAAAACATTATTAGACACAGTGTTTTTAAACAGATTAAGTGATGAAATTGCCAACATAGACTTAGAATGTTACGGAGAAAGCGGAGAAATTAGTTTTAAAACAAAACGAATTGCAATACAAGATATAAAAAAAATAAATATAGAAAAATTTGAAATAATAATAAACCTATCAAACGAAAACAGCTTCTTGTTAGATCTTACAAAAACACATAACGCAAAAGCAGAAAGTAAAAAAACAATATACATAAATAATATCGAAGGAACCTTAACAATAAATGGACTTAAAATAGAAGAAAAAGAAGAGCAAATAATAAAACTACCAAATTTTTCATTAGAACCAATAGCAAAATTACTTTCAATAACAGAAATAAACAACCTAACACTAACAATAAATAAGCCAATAGCAGAACTAGGAAAAGAAGCAATGAATCAGTTTTATTATGAAATAAAAGAAAGTCAATTTAGAGTGATTCAACATAACGGAAAAAAACATTCCGAAGCCTTGGCATTTAATATATCATTTCCATATCCAACAAAAACAGAAGAGGAAAACGAAACAAATCAAGAATCCGAAGAAGAAATAGAGATAAAGAAACAATTAAATAAATTAACAAAAACAAAAACAATATTAAACATTTGCAGAGTACCAGTAAACAAAGGATCCTCAATAATAACCACATTCGAGACAACAAAAGAAATATCAAAGCAAAACATAATAAATAAATTAGAATCATTAGGATTAATATATGCACCCCGTTCATTTTCAACAATTTTAACAGAAAACGACAATGTAATTTATTTCACAAAAATAAAAAAAACAGAAAAGACCTTTTCAATAATTTTCATGTTTGATTCAATTCAAATCTACATAACAAATTTACTAAACATACTTTTTAAGCTAACAACAAAAAATTAATAACTAAAAATTTTTTCACATATTGTTTTATATTAAAAATATGCTAAGATAATCAGAACGTCCCCATCGTCTAGCGGTCAGGACATCGCCCTTTCACGGCGAAAACACGGGTTCAAGTCCCGTTGGGGATACGTTTTAAAAGCTTAGTAGACTACTAATTTAAAAAAATTTAAACTAATCTAAACAAGATGAATATATTTATATTAGGAGTAAACGGTATAAGCATGCGTAGCATAGAAAAAACAATGAAAGAACAGGGGCATAATGTTTTAGGCTACGACGATTCCCCTATAGAACTCAAAAATATAAATTACTCAAAAACAATTTATGAAAAAAAACATATAAAACAAGCAAACGAAAAAGTAACCGCCGCTAAAATGGATTTAATAGTTTATTCAAGCGCAATAAAAAAAAATCATCCACTAATGATAGAAGCAAAAAAATTAAAAATCCCAACAATTGGAAGAACAGATTTTTTTGTAAAATATATGCCATTAAACAACACAAAAATTTTAATAGCAGGAGCACACGGAAAAACAACAACATCCTCATTATTAGCCTACATATTAAATTCATCGTATTATTTAGGGGGAATAATTAACGGAGAAGAATCACCATCAAAATTTAAAGAATCACAATATACAGTAATTGAAACAGATGAATCAGACGGATCCTTTTTAAAATGGCAAGGAGAATATAAACTCCTTCTAAACTTTGATTATGAACATATGATTTTTTACAAAACAAAAGAAAATATAATAAAATATCACCGTGAATTCGTAATGAATAATATAGAAACAACAAAAGTGATTATAAACGAAGAAGCAAAAAACAAGTTAGAGATAAAAGACCATCCGAACATAATAACATTCGGCAATAAAAATGCAAATTATAACCTTTCCAATATAAAAGCAAATGAAACAGGAATTACTTTCGAAATAAATAATAAACAATTTTCATTACCAATATTAGGAAAACACAATGCAAGCAATTTCATAGCAATATATGCATTACTAAACTCAATGAATCTAAATTTAAATGGCTCTATAAAAAAAACACAATCATTTCCAGGCGTAAAAAAAAGAATGCAAAAAATAAAATATAGGAATCATAATTTAAAGTTTTTTTTAGACTATGGACATCATCCAAACGAAATAAAGTCAGTGTTAGAATCATTAAAAGAACACTATCCAAATGAAAAATTTGAAATAATATTTGAAGCTCACAAACCATCAAGAATAATAGAAAACAAAGAAAAATGGCCAGAAATTTTCAAAGGATTTAAAATATGGCTATACCCAATATACATAGCAGACGAAAAAGAAATAAACGAACAAAAATATAAAATGACAACAGAAATATTTGCAAAGAACCTAAAAGAAAACGAAATAAATTTAGAAGTATTAAAAGAAGACCTATCAAATTTAGAATTAAACAAAAATAATTTAATTTGTTTTTCAGCAGGAAAACTTTCAGAAAAACTATCAAAATATTAAACAGTAAACATATCAATGTTTAAAACAGTTTACACAATTCAAAAAACTCCTCTTTAGAAATTTCCTCTGGCCTTTTATCACAATTCAAACCACAAAGTTGAATTTTTTCAAAAAGTTTTAAATTTTTCTTACGAACAAAACTAATTTTTTTTCTTTTATGAATAAAAAGCTGTGATAAAATCTGATTAAGAACAGTCAAATCAACAAAATCATAAGTATGAACTCTCTCAAAAATAACAACCTGTGAAGTAACTTTAGGCACAGGAAAAAAACACCCCGGCTTAACATCCATAAGCTTACGAATAGAATATCTAGACTGAGCAAAAACAGTTAATTTACCATAATCAACCCCAGTTAAAACATCGGCAACCTCTTTTTGAAACATAAAAACAGCGTAAGGAACAGTGTTTTTCACAATTTTTTCAACAATTTTTGAAGAAATATTATAAGGAAGATTTCCAACTAAAGGCAGATTATTAGGCAAATCATAATTTAAAATATCAGCATGAATTAAATTAATAGATAAATCCTCTAAAGATTGAATACAATCAATATCAATATCAATAGCAGTAATTTTTTTATTTTTTTGCAAAAAAGATTTAGTCAAAGCACCATTACCAGGGCCAATTTCAATAATTTCATCAAAAGAATCAAAACAATCAATGATTTTTTTAATCACACCAGTATTCACTAAAAAATTTTGACCAAATCTCTTTTTAAAATTAAACATCCATAAATAAAATATAAATAATACTTAAAAAAATCTACAAGAAAAACAACTTGATTACGTAATGAAAAAAGTTTAAAGAAATAATATGATTATAAAAAAAGCAATATTAACTTTGCTATTTATGCAAAAAACAATAGCAATGGATCAGGAAAAAATAGTTTTATTGCAAAAAAAATACTTTCCTCAATATGCTTGGAATATGGTTAAAGCTGGATGGATAGAAGCAATGAATGCTCACTATGCTGATGAATTTTATGGATTTTATGAAAATATAGAAGCAGCAACACGTAGCGGTTTTGATATAGAAGAGAAAGAGGAACTTTTTGATGAGTTAAAAGAATTTTGCAATGATAATAAAAGATCTTATGAAAAATTACCAGATCAAGAAATAACTAATATATTGAATTTCTTCATTAATGATATACATAATATGTAAATCAAATATCATAATGGAATAAAATTAAAAACATCTGAGGAACACATAACCTCTGAAACACAAGCAAGAACAATTTTTGAAAACTTAATATCAATAAAAAACGAAAAAAAAGAATCAAATAGAATATTAATCAAAGCAATAAATGATCGAATAAATCAAATTAAGAATAAGTATCTCCTCTAATCACTTGCTCAAGAGATCCCTAAGTCTTAAAGTCAAAAGAATCAATGAATTAACAAGAGCTTTATTCTAGAATATAAAAAAAACTCATACAGGGGCCTCATTCAACATAATCTAAAGGAGCATCAGCTTCAGAAACACTCAACTCATTAGAATCTAAAGAAGAATCAGCCACTAAAGGAGCAGTTAATTCATTAGAAGCAACATCTGATAAAGAAACCATCCTCTCATTACAAGCAAAAAGAACAGCTTTTTGAATAGACAAGCCACGATCATCTTTTAAAGAAACACATTGACTAAACAAAAGCAATTGATCTTTCTTAGAAGCTCCCTTTCTTATTAAAGAACAACTATTAGTTAAATTATCCTTATTATTTGTTTTTTTAGACAATTCACCGATTCCATCTTTTCCTTTTAAAAACTTTTTTTTAGGAGAGTGACTTTTATAAATAATTAATAACAAAAAAACAAAAAACTTTTTATTCATAATTTTATGATATCACACTGCGCAAAAAATTCCAAACAGATAACAAAAAACCACTAATTTAAAACAAACAACTACTAAATTAAAAATAAAAAACCGTGCCGAGTATCGGAATCGAACCAATGACCCCCTGATTACAAATCAGATGCTCTACCTGCTGAGCTAACTCGGCAAAACCGTCGGGATGAGAGGATTCGAACCTCCGACATCTTGCTCCCAAAGCAAGCGCGCTACCAGGCTGCGCCACATCCCGAATATTTTTATTTTATAAAAAAAAAGATAGAATGTAAATAATAAAAAAATCCTCAAAATAAATATAATTTTTCAATTAAAGAACGTTTCACTCTAAAATTATCCCACTTAAAATCAATTTAAATCCTTTTAAAAAAAGCCATAACTTGATTATCAGAAAACCATTTAAAAACCGGCCGTCCATGATTACAAACAGGCGGATTAAGCAATGCACTTTGCAATAAATTATGCATTTGAAAATAAGATAAACTTGTGTTCGCTTTTAATGCATTTTTACAAGCAATATTAGCTAAAAAACGATCAATTTCCGTTTCAATATTACAAAAAACATCAATATTATTTAAAAATTCAACTAAATCTGTAATATTTTTTAATATAATTGGAACACCCAAAAGCTCTTTTTCATTTAAAAAAACACCCTTTTCTTCAAAAATAGAACAATTATTCAAAATAAAATCTTTTCTTTCTATTGAAAAAGATAGCTTAATTGGCATTAATAATTTTTGAGAGGATTCCTTGTTAAGAGAAAGCTTCAATTCTTCATAAATTTTTCTTTCATGTGCAGCATGTTGATCAAAAACACCTAATCCATCTTGTGTTTCAAACAATATATAGGAGTTTCTAAATTGACCAATAACTTTAAACAAACAAACAGGCTCTTTGAAAAATTCTTTGTTCTTACTTTGAAAAGCTTCTTGAAAAACGTCTTCAACTGCCACCGCCTCACAGGCAAATTTTTTTTGAACATCTTGTTTTTCAACAGAGTAATGGTCAAATAATTTTTCTGAGACTAAACAATCATTAACCCCCTTAATAGATTCTTCTTTTATATATAAATCATCAGATATAGATTTATAATTATTTAAAGAGTAATCAGAAAAATTAATGTTTAAATCATTAACCAAATTATGCATAGAAAAGACAGAACTAAGCAAACGAAAAACATCACTATAACTAACAAACCTTATTTCTTCTTTAGCTGGATGTACGTTATAATCAACCATCAAAGGATCAATGGTAACTTCCAAAATATAACCAGGATTTTCATTAATAAAAGTATATTCTTTAAATAAACTATAAAGATACTTATTAATTGCTTTATCTTTAATAATACGATTATTAACAAAAATTACTGAAACATTTGAAGAGTTTTTTAAAATAAAAGCTTTAATTTTTATTCCATTAAACTCCTTTTCTATCATAATTGGCTTCTCTTTAAACAAAAATTCCACTCTGTTTTCTTGAGAATCATTAAGTAATTTCCAAATTTTTTTACCATTTAAATGAACGTTCCAACTGATCTGAGGTGTTGAAATAATAAACTTTTTTAATAACTCTTTAATAAACTTAAACTCAAGAGATGGGTTTTTTATAAATTTCAATCTAGCAGGTATGTTTTGAAATAAATTGTTTACAGAAATTTTAGTTCCTTGTTTAACTAAAGAAATAGAAATAGATTTGTTTTTAAGCATAAATCCATTACTTTCAATTATTAAATCAGAAATAGAATCAATTGAAGACAAAGCCTCTCCTCTAAAACCATAGCTATTTAAGCCAAATAAAGAGTCATTATCATTAGTTTTAGAAGTTGTATGCATTAAAGTAGCAATTTCTAAGTCTTCTTTAGAAAAACCATATCCATTATCTATAATAATGATAGAACCCATACCATAATCTTTAAAAAACAAGCTAATTTCTGTGGCGTTTGAATCAATAGAATTTTCAACCAACTCTTTAACAACATTATAAGGCTTTTGAATCACTTCTCCAGCCGCTATTTGTTTAATTATAAGTTCACTTAATTTTTTAATCATCTGTTTTTAAAATCCAATATAATTCTAATAATAAGCAAAAAAGCGCCTAAATTTATCATACAATCAGCAAAATTACAAATAAATTCAGGAATTAAAAAAAACTTAACCACTAAAAAATCCACAACACCACCAAAAAAACATCGATCCAATAAATTACTTACCCCTCCAGACAAAATCAAAATTAAAGCCAAAGATTCAAATCTATCCTTAGATTTTTTTAAAAAATAAATCAAAAAAAAAACTCCAATTAAAACAAAATATTTTAACAAAAAAAAATATTTATAATCAGCAAAAATGCTAAAACTGATGCCTCTATTATTAACTAAAGTATTAGAAAAACCATAATAAGAAAAAAAAACATTTCTATAAAAATAATAAGTGGCCAATCTTTTAGTAATTTGGTCTATTGCAATAATTAGAACGAACAACCACGCCATATTGATAAATTTAAGTTTTTTTTTTTTAGATTACTAGAGTTGACTTTAAAAATTAAAAAATATATATTTAGCATAGTTCCTTGATAGCTCAGTCGGCAGAGCAAATGACTGTTAATCATTGGGTCGCTGGTTCGAGTCCAGCTCAAGGAGCCATTTTTAATATGATAAAAAAATTTTTTTTCTTTTTTTATTTTTTTTTAGATTCGAAAAATAATATTAATTTAAAAAGTAATCTAAACAATAAATTTAAATCAAAAATAATTAATAAAAAAATATATGAAACACAAATATATGCAATAGAATTTGAAAACCAAATAATTTTGATTGGAATATTATCTGACTATAAAAACTTAGATAAAATTTTAACGGCAGCAAAAGCACATAAAAAAAAAGTATTAAACTTTTTAGCTTTTAAAAAAAAACATGATTCAAAACACAAAATGCAAATGATAAAAAATAGCTTTAGAAAAGAAAAAATTAATTTTAATAACTATTTTTTCTATGAAAACGAAAATTTTATTTGGATAATTGGATATTCTAAAAATTTTTATGAAAAAGAACAAACATTAAAAATTTTAAAAAATTTAAAAGAAAAAGGAATAATTTCCGATTTTTTTTGTTGTTTAAAGTTTAAGAAAAATACCAACAAAGGTTTTATTTTTAGGCACAAAATTTAAAAAACAAAAGAGCTCCAATAATGTTGAACAATATAAATCAAAAGAATAGAAAACAAACATATAAATAAATATCTTTTATGAAAATTATTTTTGTTGAAATCACAAACAAAAGTTGTTTTTGAAAAGCTTTCTTGTTGAAATGTGTTTAGTCTTTTCTTTGGGTTCCTTCTTTTCCCCTCTGTGAAATTAGTTTTTTTTTGCGATGTATTAGAATCATCTTTAAAAAATTTTTCATCAGTTATAAATTCTGTAACTTCATCTACTCCAATAAAATTTACAGCCTTATTTTGATTTGATTCATTAGAGCTAACAAGACGAAAATTAAAACAACACAAAATTAATAAAAAACTCATCTCTATTAAATTAAAGTAAAATTTACTTTTTGTCAATTCACACTGAAAAATTGTTTATTTTACAATTGTTTATTTTGTATAAAAAATTTAAAGTTAAACAAAAATGCAAAAAATTATTGGTATAGACGAAGTAGGATACGGATCATGGGCGGGTCCATTATATATTTGCGCATTAAAATTTTTAGAACCACCTAATTTTAAGCTTTTTGATTCAAAAAAAATTTCGGAAAAAAAAAGGCAGCTTCTTTTTCCATTAATCGAAGAAATTTCCGAATACAGAATAGGAATAGCCTCCGTTGAAGAAATAAACACCTTAGGTTTAGCTCAAGCATATAAAAAAGCACTTTTAAGAGCAACAGAAGAAATAGAGGGAAAATTCATTATAGATGGAAAAAAACCAAAATATTTTGATTGTGAAGCAATAATAAAAGGAGATTCTATTATTCAAGAAATATCAGCAGCATCTATTATTGCAAAAGTAACAAGAGATAACTATATGCAAGAAATTTCAAGCACGTTTCCAGAATATAAACTAAATAAAAATAAAGGATATGGAACAAAAGAACATCAAGAAGCAATTAAAAAACATGGATTTTCAGAAATGCATAGAGTAATTTATGATATAAAAAAATATTTATAAATTTACACTAGTCTCTTTTAAATCTGAAAAAAGAAAACATAAAAAACCCACAATAAATGTAAAAGAAAAAAATAGACCAGCTAAAAGAAATAGATTGTTTTTAGGCTTATCATCTTGACTTTTAAAAGAACTTTCTTCTTTTTTATAATCTTCAAAATCATCGTTTTCCATCGATTGTGCTTTATAAAAACAGGGTTTTCTTTGGTTGTAATTTGCGTAATAAGGCTCTCCTCTTCTGTTTGAAGAATTTGTTTGATGTGAATTTTCATAATAATTATAAGGAACATCTCCTCTATCTTGTGAATTTTGATAATTTAAAATATCAATTATTTTTTTGTTTTTCAAAGCTTCTTCTGTTAAGTTTATCCTGTTTAAAAAATCTTTTGCATCTTGAATATCATATATAGAACGACAATAGCAAGAAGCGGCTTCAAAATAATAAAATTCATATAATGAAAATTTAGATCTTATAGAAATATAAATTTCAAGATTATTTGATTTTAAACGGCCTATTTTTTCTAAAACCTCTATTCTTTGAGTATTAAAATAATCTGGAAGAAGAAATATCTCTTTATTTTTTAATTTAACAACTCCCAATAACCCCCACCCTTCTTTTCTTAGCGTTACACGAAGCGAACCATAATAATAATTTAATAAAAACAATCCAAAACGATCTTTTTTTAGAGTGTAAACATTATTAAGATAATCATCATAAGATAGATATGTATTAATCTTTTTATTTAATAAAAAAAACTTATCAACATAATAAGCAAAAACATATTCGCCATTATCACACCTGTAATACTCAGAAAACTCTTCTTTTTTCGTATAAGTTGATCGAAAATTTTGTTGTTGATCTTCGTAAAAAAATTGAGTATTTGGTTGAGAGTTTTTTTCTTGAGGCTTAAAAACTTTTGCCAACTTCTTAATCAGGGCATCAAATTCTACAATAATTTTCTGGGTTTCCTCATCAACATATGTGGAAGAAGAAAATTTTCTATCTTCTTTATTAGGGAGCCTTGTTTTAGCTTTTTTTATTTTTATCAAATTTATTATACGGTTAGAAAAAAGGTCAATTAAATAGATAAACTCTGAATTTTTTGCGGAATTTCTCTTTATTATATTAACAACCATAGGATATTTACTATCCTCACTAAAAAACTTTATTTCTTCTGCAGTTAAACAATCAAAAAATTTTTTTCCTCTTCAGGAAAACAGTTTGAGTTAAAATTAAAACCATGTTTTACTAAAAATTGATCTACTTCTGCAAAAAATTTATTAACTTCTTCAAGTTTACTAGAATAACAAAATGAAAAATGAAAAACAAAAACTAAGCGAAAAAACATGTTTTTATGTTAACAGAAAAAATTTTAATTAAAAATCTAGTCAGTTCCTAAAAATAAAATAATAGACTAAAATAACAAAGTGAAAGAAACAATAACCGTTAATTTTATATTACCAAATGAAGAAATAGTATCTATAGAAGCCAATGAAGGCGAAAGTTTATTACAAGTGGCTCATTTTCATGAGTTACCATTAGAAGGAGCTTGTGGAGGATCTTTATCATGTTCAACTTGTCATTTAATTATTGAAGAACCGTGGTTTTCCCTTCTTCCTGCAGCTTTAGATGAAGAGGAGGATATGCTTGATCTTGCTTTTGGACTACAAAAACATTCAAGACTTGGATGTCAAATTATTCTGACTAGAAAACTAGATGGTATTACTGTAAAAATTCCTAATCAAACTAACAATTTTTGCGGATGTTGCTCTTGCTCTTAATTTTGCTAAATGAAAACTTCTTCCTCTTCTGTTATAACCCAATATTCTTTTGCTAGACACCAGTTTTTTTTGAAGTCATGTTTGTCAAGATTGTCTTTTGAGGTTGCTATATCTATTGCTATATTTGATTCTAAACTATAAAAATCCCATCTAATTTTGTTTAAAAAAGCATCTTTTTTGATGTTTTTTATGTGTTTTTTTGCTAAAAATTGATCAAAAACGGCTAAAATTTGATTCGTTTTGTTTAATAATTGAAAAAAATCACTGTCAATTTTAAACTTATCTGCAAATTCAATTTGTTCTTTTTTTATACAAATTTTATATAACAACTCGTTCAAAAATTTTTTATAATTTTTATAAAAATTACCTTGATTTGAAAATAAATTAAAATGAGACTCATAAATTTTTATTAAATCATTATTATAAAGATTTATTAAATCATAATAGCCATCACAATTTACTTCAAAATTATCTCTTGAGTTATCAAAGCTAAAGCTCACTTTATATTGATCTTGTAAGTTAATTGAATCTAATTTATTTTGATTAAAAATAGTTTTTTGCATTGATTTATTTTCGATTGTGCTATCTAAAGTTGATTTAAACTTATTGCTCTTCATATTTACATCTTTAGGAAAAAACACAACCTCCACTGTTGGAGATGGAAATTCTGGATATCCTAAAAATTTTGGATTATAAATAATTTGATTTTGAACTGTTGAATTTTCTTGTCTTCCAACGTATATTGACTGATTTTGTGAATCTGTGTCCAAACAATGAAAAACCTCTGGGTCAAACATCATTCTTTCTTTTAAATTAACATTTATATAAAAAGCATCATAAAAATCTGAATTTAATTCCACAACATTTAAAATTGGAACCTCTTCAAAAAACATTTCATAAAGTTCTTTTGGTGTTTTTTGATCAAAATTTGTTTCTATATAACTTAAAAATTCTTTATTATAAGAATAATTTTTTTTAAAAATTGCTAAAGCTTTTAATTTTTCTAATTCTGATACTGGATGCCTTATACTGTGAATTTGAAACCATCGTTTTCCCTCTTTTGTTTCACTATATTTATTGCATGTTACATATCCAAAATCATCCTCAAAAATACTTTTAAGTTCTTGTTCAACTAAGATATACTTGTGTTTTAAACATTCTTTTTTTAGTTCTTTTAAAGAAGTTATATTTTTTATGTTTTTTCTTAATTCTGAATTTTCAATTATTATATCGTTATTCAAAACACAAGAAGATTCTTCTTTTTCATTATTATCTAATTCTAATATTTTTTTTGAGTAATAAATTTTTTTACTATAATTATTTTGATATTTTATATATTCATCATTCCTAAAAACATAAGTTTCGTCCTCAGTTAAATTTGAATTTTGTGTGAAATTTTTTAGATAAACTAAGCGTTCAATTCCAATTTTATAACTTGAAACAAAAATTGAATTATGTTTGTTAATCACATTTTTCTTGAGTAAAACTCAACAAGTAACGAAGGATTAAGTTCAAAAGGATATGGTATTTCAGCAATCGTTGGCACTTTTAAAAAAGTTACGGCTTTATCATCTGTTGATGTTTCATAATAGGCTGGAACTTCTTTATTTGCTCTTTCTAAAGAAGATAATACTATTTGATGATTCTTCATTCTATCTACCAAGCTTATTACATCACCTGTTTTTACTAGATAAGAGGAAATGTTAACTAATTTTCCATTTACTAAAACGTGTCTATGCTTAACCATTTGCTTTGCTGCAAAAATTGTTGGAGCCCATTTTGCTCTGAAAACTACTGTGTCTAATCTTGATTCTAATTCTCCAAAAAATGTTTCAACTACGTTCTTCTTTTTATATGCATTCTTAAAAAATCTTTTGAATTGTTTTTCTTTCATATCATAATAAAATTGAATTTTTTGTTTTTCAATTAAGTGAGTTCCATAGCTTGAAATTTTTTTTCTTCTTGCGTTTTTACCATGTTGACCTGGTTTTGTTGGCCTTGTATTAAATGGACTTTTTGGATCACCCCAAAGGTTTACTCCCAACCTTCTGCTGACTTTATGCTTTGCTTGAACCTTGGCTGTCATGTTTCTCCTTTAAATTAATATGTTTTATGTTATGCTTTTTTTTGTTCTATGTCAAACAACCTTTCCTTTTCTCACCTCTTTTTTTACTAGTTCAAATAAATTTACGCATATTGTATGCTGTTATTATTGTGGAATATGAATTTAACAAATATAGAACAAACACTTGCATTGAAATAAACAAATCTTTTATTTCAAAAAAAGTTAAAATTGCTGGCTGGATTAGAACAAAAAGAGATCATGGTGGTATTTTGTTTTTAGATATTTATGATCATTCTGGTATGATTCAGTGTACTATTCATCCTGAACATTCTGGATTTAGCCAAATTGAAGATTTAAAAGTTGAATCTGTTATTTCTGTTTTGGGTGAAGTTGTTTTAAGAGACGATCAAAACATTAACAAAAACATCCCTTCTGGAGAAATTGAATTAATAATTGAATCCTTTAATATTTTAAGTTCAGCTGAAATTTTACCGTTTGCTTTGCATCAAGAAGATTTAAACGAAGAGTTACAACTTTCTTATCGATTTCTTTATTTAAGAACCCCTGAAATGCAAAAAATTTTAAAATTAAGAACGGATGTGATTAATTTTTTGAGAAATCAAATGAATTCTTTGGGGTTTCAAGAAATTCAAACTCCTTTGCTTGCTTCTCCTTCTCCTGAAGGGGCTAGAGACTATGTTGTTCCTAGCAGAATGCATCCTGGTAAATTTTATGCTTTACCTCAAGCTCCTCAACAATTCAAACAACTCTTGATGGCTTCTGGTGTTTCTAAATATTTTCAAATTGCTCCTTGTTTTAGAGATGAAGATTCTCGTGCTGATAGATTAATTGGTGAATTTTATCAGTTAGATTTTGAAATGGCATTTGCTCAGCAAGAAGATGTTTTGAACGTTCTTCAATCTGTTCTTTCAAAAACTTTTAAAGAGTTTTCTGATGCTGAAATAGAAGATGTTTTTCCTAGAATTCCTTATACTGAAGCTATTGAAACTTATGGTACTGATAAACCTGATTTGCGTAATCCTTTAAAAATTTTTGATATAACTGATATACAAGAGGCTCCTGATATTTTGAAGCCTGTTGTTGAAAAAGGCGGAAGATTATTAACTGTTTCTGTAAAAATGGATTATAATAATAATGAGCTTAAAAAATTAACTAAAGTTATGATGGATAAAGGCGCTAAGGGGCTTGCTTATTGTTATCTTAAAGACGGCTCTTGGACTGGACCTTTGTCTAAAATGCTTTCAACTGAAACTTTAAAACAGGCTACACAAAAAGACGACCATAATTTGTTGTTTTTAATTGCTGATACTTATGATATTTCTCATAAACTTAGTGGTATGCTGATTACTGAACTTGGTAACATGCTTAATTTAATTAATAAAAATGATTATAAGTTCTGTTTTATTACTGATTTCCCTATGTTTGAAAAAACTGATGGTGTTTGGGATTTTATGCATAACCCTTTTTCTATGCCACAAGATATTGATCTTCCTCTTGGTGAAATTTTATCTTATCAATACGATGTTGTTTGCAATGGCTATGAAATTACTAGTGGAGCTGTACGTAACCACAATTTAAATTTGATTCACAAAGTTTTTTCTTTAATTGGACAAGATGCATCTGATTTAGAAAGCAGGTTCCCTGTCTTTAAATCTTTTAAATATGGTGTGCCTCCTCATGCTGGTGCTGCTCCTGGTATTGATAGAATTATCATGCTTCTCAGTAAAAAATCTAATGTTAGAGACATTGTTGCTTTTCCTATGAACCAAAAAGGTGAAAACTTACTAATGGAATCTCCTTGCTTTTTAGATGAAAAATTCTTGAAAGAGATTGCTATTAAAACATTAGATAATTCAAAATAAACATTGAAATATGTAAATTATATAAAAATTATGATATCCTTTCTAAGATATTATGATAGTTATTTTTAGCAGCATTAAAGGAGGAACTGGTAAATCCACATTAGCCTTTCATATTGCAGTTCAAGCATTTTTAGACAAAACAGATATTTGTACAATTGATTTAGATTTTCCTCAATTTTCTTTTTCAACTTATTATAACAATAGGAAAAATTATAATCTTCCTGTTTGGAAAGACCATATTTTTGCTTCCTCTATTGAAGAAATTAAAAAAATTGAAGAGGATATAAACATAAAGAACGACAAGCTTATTATTATTGATACTCCTGGAAGATACGAACCTTCTTTACTTGAAATGCATAAAAAAGCGGATATAATTATTACTCCAATTAATGATAGTTTTATTGATATCAACACAATTATGAAAATTGAAAAAGAAAAATGGTCTACCTTTGGTAATTATTATGAATTTATTTATGATAGCAAAAATTATAATGAAAAATTAAAATGGTTAGTTATTAGGAATAGATCTAGCCCTATTTCTTCTAATCACACTAAAGAAATTCAAAAAAAGCTAGCAGAATTATCTAAAAAAATTGATTTCAAGCTTTTAGACGGCCCGAAAGATCGAAGCATTTATAGAGAACTTTTTAATAAGGGGGCTACTGTTTTAGATTTGAAATCAAAGCTATCAATTTCAAATATTGCTGCAAAATTTGAAATAAAATCAATTTGGAAAGAAATAAAAAACAGTTAATTTAGCTTGTTAGTTTGTTTTTATATCCATTTAAAAAGTTCCTTACATGCATAATTTTCTTTCCTGGGAATTGTAAAAAAACAGGAGATACTTGATTTAACATAAAATCAGAAGTTTCTTTTTTAGCCAAAAAACATTTAATATTAATGCCATTGACCGATAAAAAAACATATCCCAATGCTCTTATTTTTCTTAAAATTTCATCTGCATTTTCATTCGTTATGAAATAATCTTCATTTTTTGTTAAATAACAATATGTGGCTTTGGTTTCGTCTTGTTTTTTTAAAATTGGATTCTTTAAAAATTTCATAATTTCTTCAGATATCCATTTTGGCCCCCAAAATCCCAGTTTTTGCATTACAACGTTGATATTGTGATTGTTATTTATATTAAATTCTTTTTGAGATATTATATCGCCTTCATCCATTTTTTCGTTCATTTTCATTAAAGTTAATGCGCTTGTTTTATACCCTTTTAAAATTGCTGTTTGCAGTGGAGATGGCCCTCTTAAATCTGGTAGTTTAGATGGATGAATATTTAAAAAACCATTTTTAGGTAAAGACAACATATTTTTTGAAATTATTTTTCCAAAAGCAAAAACTAACGCTACATCTGCTTTTTGTAAGACCTCCATTACTTCTTGATCTTTATTAAAATTTTTTGATTCTATTACCTTTAATTGTTTTTTTTTACCCCAAATACTTATATCTGAAACTTTTAATTTTTCTTTTGCAGCTCTTGTAATAATAGAAACAATATTAAAATTTTTATCATTTAAAATCTCTTCAAAAAATGGAATCACAAATTTCGGAGTTCCTATCAAAACTATGTTTATCATTTTGCAAATTATATCTTTTTATTTTAATTAACAAAACTCTTTAATGCATTTTTTTCCATAATTGTTTAATTGATTACAAATTAATTCAAACTTATCTTTACTTTCAGAAACTGGATAGCCAACAATTGAAACTATATTCTCAATTACAGAAGCAAAGCCAAATCCAGAATATAAAACGACTTCTTGCTCATCTTTTTTTAGTATGATTTTTGAAGGAACCAATTTAAACTTCATTTTTTCATGATCTTTATGAATACCAATAAAACCCTCATCAAAAGAAAAAAAATTAACAGTTGAAAAATCTTCTTCTAAAATAATATCTGAAAAATTTAAAACTTTAACTTTTAACATATGAAATATAAAAAACAAAATAAAGATCAACGACGACCTACTCTCGCTAAACCTTAAGGCTAACTACCATCGACGCTGGAAACTTTCACGGCTGAGTTCGAAATGGAATCACGTGGTTCTTTTTCCGCTATAATCATCAACCTTTATTTCTAAACAAAGGATATTACATTTTGTTTATTAACGCAATAGCTTTTTTATGTTTTTTTTTAAAATTTCATTTTAATTGTGTTTTCACCCTTTTATTGATACTCTTTTCATATGAAAAAAAGTTTATATTTAATTTTTAGTTTTTTTTCTTCGTTAAACACACGACAGGAAAATCTAAAAACGTTTGAGTGTCAAAACACAAACATCTCTGATGAAGAAATATTATTTAACTTATTAATCCTATGTTCTGAAAGTAACGACAAAGAAAATAAAATTTTTGATAAGTTTATTAAAGAAAGACCATATGCACTTGAAAGATTAACAAAACTTTTTATTGCTGTTGCATTGTCTGCTTTTCAAGTCAAATTACAACAAATTCCTGATAGCATTATTTTAAAATTAGAAGTCTTGCCTTATTTTTGTGGAATTTCTTTGCTTCAAGATTTTATTTGGTTGGGCTCGATGTACTCAGAAAAAAACATAAAATCAACAATTGAAAAAAATCAACAACTTTTAAAAAAACCAGAAAAACATAAACAAATTCTTACAAAGCTTTTTCAAGGAGACTTAACTCAATTAAAATTTATGTGTTCTGATGAAATATCTGAAAAATATTCTAATAGCCCTGTTTTTAAAAAACTGCTTTCAGATTTGCAACCTTATTCTTCTATTTTAATTGAATCTATAGTTTTGTATTCGATACCCGACCCTCTCAAACTAAATAATGAAAAAATTGAGGCCATCTGTAGACTATTAAATAAAAAGTTTAAAAACAAACTTCATGAAAAGTTTTTAAAATTAAATGAATCTTTAGAACTTTTAAAAAAAGAAATCTTAAAAGAAAACTTTACAAATACAGATAATTTTTTCAAATTATTACAAATTGAAATAATTCAAAGCTTAGACAAAAAATTAAAAAAATTCGAAAAAGAAGAGAAGAAAGATATATATTCGTTATCTACAGATGAGAAAAAAGCGATCATCAAAGATGCTCTTGAGATTTTACGTATTACAATAGAAGAGGTCCAGCCAGAAAATATCAAAAAATTAATTGAAAAAATTAGAAAAGCTCAAAACATCAACTGATTTTTCAACTTAAAAATAATAATGTTTTTTAGACTCCCGTGAATTTTCTAAATAATTTATCAAGTAAACAATAATATAAAACAGCTAATTTATAAGGTTTTTGCCTTGTTCATAACATCATCTAAAGTTCCAACCATATAAAACGCCATTTCTGGAATTTCATCACAGTCTCCTGATAAAATAGCTTTACATCCTTTGATTGTTTCTTCTATTGAAACAAAACAACCTGGTTGGTTAGAAAATGGCTCAGCTGAAAACATTGGTTGCGAAAAAAATTTCTGAATCTTTCTTGCTCTAAAAACAGTTTTTTGATCTTCAGCAGGAAGTTCTTTTATTCCTAATATAGCAATCATATCCTTTAAACTTTTGTATTCTTGCAAAATATTCTGCACTTGCAATGCAACCTCATAATGATCATCACCAACATACATAGCATCCAAAGCTTTAGAGCTAGATGCTAATGGATCTATTGCTGGATAAATACCAATTGAAACTAAATCTCGGCTTAAAACTGTAGTTGCATCTAAATGAGTAAATAATGAAGAAGGAGCTGGGTCTGTTAAATCATCCGCTGGAACATAAATTGCTTGAATGCTTGTTATTGATCCATTTTTAGTGCTTGTAATTCTCTCTTCTAGTTGACCAATTTCTGATGCTAATGTTGGTTGATATCCAACTGCTGATGGTAACCTTTCAAGTAAAGTTGAAATTTCTGAACCAGCTTGAATGAATCTAAAAATATTATCAATGAACAGAGCAACATCTTTGTTTTTTTCATCTCTAAAATATTCTGCAATTGATACACCTGTTAATGCAACTCTTGCTCTTGCACCTGGCGTTTCATTCATTTGTCCGTAACATAAAGAAACTTTTGAACCTTCTCCGTTTTCTTTAATTACTCCTGCTGTTATCATTTCTTTATATAAATCACTGCCTTCTCGTGTTCTTTCTCCTACTCCCACAAAAACAGAATAACCATCATAATTTTTAGCCATACTGTTTATTAACTCAGTAACTAAAACTGTTTTTCCAACTCCTGCTCCACCGAATAGACCAATTTTTCCTCCTTTAATATAAGGAGCCATTAAATCTATAACTTTTATTCCTGTATTTAAAATTTCTGTCTTAACAGATTGATCTTTAAGTAAAGGTGGCGCTTTATGGATTACACTAAAGCTTGATGCTCCAAGTTCTCCTTTATTATCAATTGGCTCTCCTAAAACGTTAACGATTCTACCAAGTAACTCTTCTCCTACAAGAATTTTAATTGGCTCTCCAGTATCATAAACTTGATCATGTTTACACAAAGAAGAAGTTGAACTTAATGACATTGCTCTAACGATGTTTGCACCTAAATGTTGCATTACTTCTAAAGTTAAGCTAATGCCATTTTTTTTTACTTTTAATGCATTTTTAATTGCTGGAGCATATTTTTTAAACACAACATCAACAATAACGCCGTTTATTCTAATAATTTTCCCAAATGGAACTCGTGTTGTTTTTGAATACTTATCTTCTTCTGCATTTAAAATTTTTTCATTTTCAGAAATCAATTCAGAAAGAATTTCTCCTTCCTCTTCAAAATTAAGATTGGAAAAAACCTCTTTTTTATCTTCTATGCTCATAATAATACTCCTGCTACTATTTCTGCTAAATCGTTTGTAATAGACTCTTGTCTTACTCTATTCAGCTCATTATATCCTTTTTTTTGCATTTTTTCAGCATTGGTTTTCGCTTGTTCTAAAGCGAGCACTCTTTCTTTGTTTTCATGAAAACCACTTGTATAAATCGCCCTCATTACTATATTAACCATATTTAACAAATCATATACATCCTGTTGCAAGTTCGGGTCTCTATTTTTAATAATATGCTCTATCACCATTTTATTTTTATTATAATAATGCAAAAAAACATCCGTTGGTTTGTTTTTTAATAAAGATTGGTTTATTATTTCTTCCACAATTTGCAAAATAGATATGTCATTCAAAGGCAGTTTGTTTGTAGAAATATTTTTGTGAAGATCGTATTCTAAAAATTTTTCACCTAAAATATAAAAACAATCCTCTTTTACGTTTTCTTTTATAAAATTTTTTATATAACTTGAAATATAACCTAAAAACGGCCCACACATTCCTTGATTACAACCAATAATGATATGATAGTTTCTTTTATCAAAAATACCTTTTTTATTAGAAAAAAAATCTGAAACTTCTTTTACATCATTTAATGCTTTCATTTTTTTCTTACATTTGTTTATTCTAACTGCTGCAACTGATTTCATTGCGTTGTTTGAACGTAAATAAGCTTCTACTGTCGCTATCTTGTTTTTTATATGTTTAATAATTCCCATTTTTTACCATTGCCCTTTAATTCTTTTTTAAATCACTTAAATCCGATGAAACTTGATCATCAAATTCAGATTCTGCGTTTTTTGTATCTTTTGATTTTGACCTTGATTTATCTTTGCCTTTATCATCATCTTCAAAAATTTTTTTAAAATCTAAAATTTGTTTAAATATATCTGATTTTTCTGTTTTCGTAAGTTTGTTATCTTCTGAAAGACTTTTAATAATTAAAGGATATTGAGTGTTCATATAAAAAAACATCTCTTCAGCAAATTTTTCAATATTAAATAAATCATTAAATGCGCCACACTCAACACCTAGTAACATTAAAAGAGTTTGCGCTTTAGGTGTTGGAGAATAAATTTTTTGCCTTAATACCGACATTAAAATATCTCCATGCTGAATTGCTTCTTTAGTTTCTTCATCTACGTCACTGACAGATTTTGAAAAATTTTTTAATTCAATATATTGAGCCAACTCACCTTTTAAAGTACCTGATATTTGCTTCATATTAGCATGTTGCGCAGCTGAACCTATACGACTCACCGATAGTCCTATATTAATAGCTGGCCTTTGTCCCTTATAAAAAATCTCTTTATCTAAATACATTTGACCATCTGTTATAGAAATAACATTCGTTGGAATATAAGAAGAGACATCTCCATCTAACGTTTCAATAATTGGTAAAATTGTGACAGAGCCACCGCTTTTTAATTTAACAGCGCGTTCTAACAACCTAGAATGTAAATAAAAAACATCTCCTGGATAAGCCCCTCTAGCAGGAGTCCTTCTCATTAATAAAGAAATTTCTCTGTAAGCATCTGCGTGTTTGGTTAAATCGTCTAAAACAACTAAGGCGTCTTTTTGCTTATCTCTAAAATATTCTGCAATAGCAACTCCCGCCATAGGCGCAACATATTGCAATGCGGTTGTATCAGACGCTGTTGTAGCAATAACTATTGTGTTGTTGATTGCACCTTTATCTTTTAATAATTGCACAATTTTAGCTATTTCAGAGGCCTTTTTAGCAATAGCAACATAAATACAAAAAGCAGCTTTTCCACCGTTTTCTTTAACTATAGACTGATTAATAATAGTATCTATTGTTATAGCTGTTTTACCGGTTTGACGATCGCCTAAAATTAATTGTTTTTGCCCAAGACCAATAGGAATAAGCAAATCTATTAACCTAATACCTGTTTGAAGAGGCTCACAAACAGACTCTCTTTGCATAACACCAGGGCTTTCAGCTTCAAACAACATTGTTTTAGAGCATGAAATAGGACCCAAACCATCCAAAGGATTTCCTAAAGGATCTATAACTCTTCCTAATAAAGATTCATCTACATTAATAGATAAAGGTTTCTTTGTTGCAAAAATTTTACAACCTTGAGACACCTCTTCAATTTTATTAAAAAGAATTATAGAAACAGTATCAGGATCAATTTTCATTACCATTCCTAATCCATCACCTAAAAAAGAAACTATTTCTCCTAAAAAAACATTTTCTAATCCTATTGCCTTAATTATTCCATCTCCAGCCTCAAGAACAACGCCATAGTCGATAGCATCAACTTTATCTTTAAAAGACTCTAGCTCTACGTTTAAAGCCTCTATAACACTATTTACTTTATCTGTTTCAGAACTCATAACAATCTCCCCTTCTGTTTTTATTTTTCAATAATTTTTTGTAAAATATTTTTTTTGATCTTATTTAGCATGCTGTTTAAACTAAAATCATACATTCTAAAATTCAACCTAAAACTAACACCATACAGTAAATCTTTATTTACCAAATATTTAAACCTAATGTTTTGTATTTGAAATTTTTCTTTAATTGCAGATTCTATTTTTAAAAGTTCTTCGTGATTAAACTCTTTATGAGTCTCTATATAACATTTTGTGCTTTGAAACTGCTCTTTTAAATTATGAAAAAATTTTCTTAAATAAACTTTTAATTTGTCTGCTCTGTACTTTTTTCTTAAAATATTAATTAACACAAGAAATTCTTTTGCAAAAATTGATCTCATATAATTTGCAAGTTTTTTATCTTCTTCTGGTAATAAATCATATAAATAAGCTCTTCTTATGCATTTAAATTCATCACTCATGAAGTGTTTTAAATCTAGATAAAATTTTACAGAATTATAATAATACACATAATAATTTTATCACTTAAATTATAAAAATCCAACCCAATCAGATTTTGAAATATAATGAAAGAGCTTGCTTTTTTTTTATTATTTTAAATAAATATAATTATTGCCGTTGTAGCTTAGTGGTAGAGCACTTCCTTGGTAAGGAAGAGGTCGAGGGTTCGATTCTCTCCATCGGCACCATTTTTTATAGGGAGTTTGTTATGACAATTCAAAGAACGTTTTCAATTATAAAACCAGATGCTGTTAAGCGTAATTTAGAAGGAAAAATCTTATCTTTTTTACAAGAAGCTAAATTTAATATTGTGGCTTTAAAAAAAATGCAATTTTCAAAAGAATTAGCAGAAAAATTTTATGAAGTACACAAAGAAAGGCCTTTTTATAATGACTTATGCGCTTTTATGTCTAGTGGACCCGTTGTTTCTTCTGTCTTGGAAAAAGAAAATGCAATTTTAGATTATAGAACAATTATGGGAGCAACTAATCCAAAAGACGCTAATTGTGGCACTATCAGAAATTTATATGCTATATCTATTGATGAAAACTCTGTTCATGGTTCTGACTCTGAAGAAAATGCTAGAATAGAAATGAATTTAATTTTTGCACAATCTGAAATTTTGCCATGAACACTTCTTTTTTTTCTTTTGTTACTTTTGTTTTCTTATCATTCTTGTTAAGTAACAAAGAACCGTGTTTTCTGTGCTTAATTCAAGCTAATTTATTTTTTGCTCTTTTTTTATCAAGTTTTTTTACTTATTATTTGAAAAAATTAAGCTTTATTACTTATTTTTTATGTATGCTTGGCTGTTTGACAAACTTAGTTCATTTTTCAATTATTTTAAATTACTTAACTTTATCTAAATTTTACCGAATTTGCCGTAAAATATCGTGTTTTTTGAATATTAAGTTTAATCCTTGTGTTCATTATTATCAAATGGATTCTTTTTTTAATTTTGCTTGTTTTGTTGCTTTTTTTATTGTGTTTATTTTAAATTATTTGGAACAAAAAGAGGCTCTAAAAATGCTTAAAAAACGTTAAAAAACGCTTAAAAATTGATAAAAAAGGCTCGTTTTTGAGTTGTTTTTCTTGTTTTTTTATTATCTATTTGCATTAAAAAATAAAAACATAAAAAAAGTTGCCCCCATAAAAAAACCGTGCTTTGTATTAAAAATTAGCTCTATACATTGTGGCTTCTAACATATGCTTCGTTTTTATTTCTTTACTGTTTTCTAATAATGATATTACTAAAGCTGTTTTGAATGTTTTATTGCGCACTCTTTTGCTGAGTTTTTTTTTATCACAATATTGATTTATTAAGTTTATTGCTTCTTTTTCTGCTTTTATTTCTTCAAATAATATTTCTTCAAATTGTTTTTGATAAAGTTCATAATATAATTCTCTTGCTTTGATTACTCTATTTCTTATTTCTTCACTTGTTTCCCTTTTCTCTTCTTTTAAATGATTTTCATTTTCTAAATAAAATATTAAATCAAATCGATCTAATAATGGCCCGGAAATGTTGTTTTTATAGTTTTCTGAGCATTGTGGTGCTTTTTTACATTGTTTTTCTGTGTTTAAATATCCACATTTACATGGATTCATTGCTGCTATTATTTGACAGTCTGCTGGGTATTGAATGTGCTTATTTGCTCTTGCTATTGTGACCTTTTTATCTTCCATACACTGCCTTAATCCCTCCAAAACCTTTGTGTATTCTCCTAATTCGTCTAAAAATAATACTCCCTTGTGTGCTAATGTTACTTCTCCTGGTTGCGCTTTTGTTCCTCCTCCTATTAATGCTGCTAATGTTGTTGAGTAGTGTGGGTCTCTATATGGTACTGCAAAAAAATCTTGTTTTGAGGTGTTCTCTGCTATGCTATAAATCATGTTTATTTCTAAAATTTCTGATGGTGTTAATGGTGGCAAAATCGTGATCAATCTTTTTGCTAACATTGATTTACCTATGCCTGGTTGACCTATCATTAACACGTTTAGCCTAAAAACCGCTGCTATTTCTAAAATTCGTTTCGCTATTGTTTGGCCTTCTATATCTGACATATCTATTTCAAATTTTTCTTCTTGCTTTCTTAGCTCATAATCATCAAGTAAATATGATCCTCCTCCGTTTTGATATCCTATTATTTCTGTTAAATTTTGAAAAATTAAAACGTTCTTGTTTCCAGTTAATTGAACTTCATAACTACTTTTTGTTGAACAAATTAATGTGTAATTTTTAGAATTTGCAAAAATCGAGGCTAACAAGGATCCTTTCGTATTATTTATTCCTCCATCTAATGATAACTCTCCTATTATTAACCAATTGTTCACTAAATCTTGAGAAATGGTTCCCATCGCAACTAAAATTCCAATAGCTATTGGAAGATCGTAATGGCTTCCTTCTTTTTGTATGTTTGCTGGAGACATATTTACTGTTATTCTTTTTGCTGGAAGACTTACTCCTAACACATTAAATGCTGCTCTTATTCTATCTTTTGCTTCTGAAATGTTTTTATCTGGCAATCCTACAATTGTGAAAAACGGAAGTCCATTGCCTATATGCACTTCCACGGTTATTTCTAATACTTCTATTCCTAAAAAAGAAACGGTTTTTATTTTTGCTAACACTTTTTTTAGTTTATCAAAATTTTAATTATTTGTCGCTAGCTCTATTGAGTTTTGAATTAAATTTTTTGTTACATTGAATTTATTAAATAAAGTTAAAAAGTTGTCTTCATTCTTCACTAAAAACGAAGATATCGATGATGTTAATTTCTTTTTTTAATTTATTTTCTAATTCGGTTGATTCTTTTAAAAGATTATCAAAATCATTTTTGTGTTTAGAAAGAAAATCATTAAAAAACTCCTTTTCTGAACTTGAAAGCTCCATTAAATCCAAAACCGTTTCATCTGAATTTTATGTGTTCTCTTTCTTTGTTAAAACAAAATTTTTTATTGACATATTAAGTCCGAACAAAGATAAAACTTGAATAAGCTTTTAATAAATGTTTTTATATTTTCGTTTTACTTTATATCTTCAATTATTTCAGCTTTAAATGAAAAAATATCGTATGTATAATCAAAATATTTTGAATTGTGTTTTTGAAAAGCATCTGCTAAATTGTTTTGTAATTGAAACCTTATATTTTCACCAAAATACAAAAAATAATTAACCTTTTTTATTCTCCTTTTGTAATCTCAACAATTAAAGAATGCTCTAAATCACCGTAAATGTTTATTATGACTGAGTGTTCTCCTAGAGTTTTTATCATTTTGTCTATTTTGATGTTTTGTTTGGTTAATTCTACTCCTTTTGTTTTGAAAAATTCTATTATTTCATCTTGTTTTAAGGATGCATACAACGTATCAGAGTGGGATACTCTTCTAACAAATGAAATTTTATTGAATTTTTTTAATTTATTTAAAATTTCTTCTGCATTTTTTAAATTTAATGATTCTTCTTTTTTCCATTCTTCTTTTTTTTGATCAATACTATTTAAAACTTCTTTTGTGGCTCTTTCTGCTTTATTAAAACGCTCTAAATACCTTGCAAATCCTCTTCTTGCATTTATAACGTCTCCAATTCCACCTTTTCCTCTAATTGGCTGTTTTAATACGCATTGAACTTTTTTTGATGCCCTTTTCATAATATATCTCCTGAAAAACATAAACGCGCAATATGTGCTGAATCACCTTTTCTTTGTCCTAATTTTACAATTTTTGAATATCCTCCGTTAATTTCTTTTAACTGTTCTGCTATTTCAAAAATTCTTTTTACAACTATTTCATCATTTCTGAAAAAAGATAACAAATATCTTCTTGTCTCTAAATTTGATATCTTTGCTTTCGTAATTAATTTTTCCAAGATTGGTTGAACACATTTTGCTTTTGCTAATGTTGTGTCTATTTTTTTATGCAAAACCGTAGAACGAATTAAGTTATATCTTAGCGCTGTTCTGTGCTTTGTATCTCTCCCCAATTTATAATGTTTTACTTGATGTTTCATGATTTTTTTCCTTTACCTTATTAACATATCATCTTCGGCATCTTCAACTGGCGCTTTCCATCCAGTTACATCCATACCTAAAGTTAATCCTATATTTCCCAAAAGTTCAACCAATTGATTTAGAGAATTTTCCCCAAAATTAGGTTTTTCCAATAATTCTTTTTGAGTAAATTGAACCAATTCACCCACATATCGAATATTAAGACTTTTTATACAATTTAATATTCTTGTTGTCATACCTTGAATTTCACTTATTTTATAATATAAAGTATCACTTAAAATTCTTAATTGCTTTTCTGGAACGTCATCTTGTGCAGCTGTTATCATTCTTTCTGATATATTTGACATTTCTTGTCTCCATATATCTATTGCTTGATCCATTGCTTCATCTGGTGAAACGGCTCCATTTGTTTGCACAAAAAGGCTTAAGTTTTCTTCTTTAAAATTATTTTCTATACTTGTAATTTGAAAATTAACTGTTAATATTGGGTTGAAAAAAGAATCGCAAATTATGGCCTCAGAATCATACTCATGTTCGCTTACTTCATTTGATAAAATTATTCCCACACCTCGCTCAACGTATAATTCTATTTTTAATGACGCTTCTTCTTCTAGTGTACACAAATATAGATTTTCATTAACAATTGAATAACTCATGCATTTTACATCTGAAGCAAACACCTCTCCTGCTCTTGAAACATTTAATGTAGCTCTTGCAAAAGTTGCGCCTCCTTTAAAAACGATTTTTCTTAAGTTCATTATTAATTCTTGAGCGCTTTCTTTTACACCTGAAATTGCAGAAAACTCATGATTTAAACCGTTTATCAAAACATACCTTATTGCATTACCAGGAATTTGACTAAATAACGTTCTTCTTAGTGAGTTACCTAAAGTTACTCCCATATTTTTTGTTACTTTGTATTTAAACTCTCTATAAAAATCGTCTGATGTTTGAAATTTTGCATCAGAACATAAGGATTCTAACTTGGTTTTTTGTAACATTTAGCTTCTCCTTCTTTTTTTTAATCTTGTTCCGTTGTGCATTATTGGGGTTGCATCGTGAATTTCTAAAACATTAAAACTATTTGCAATTGTTTTTAATCCTGAATCTCTACCTGCTCCCATTCCCTTCATAATTACAACTACATCGCTTACTTTGAAATCTTTTAGTTTTGAACATATAATGTCTGCTGCTGATTGTGCTGCAAAAGGAGTTGATTCTCTTGTGTTTTTAAAACCAGCTGATCCACCAGAAGCGGTTGCTACTGGCTCTCCAGATGGCCTACAAGCTGTGATTATTGTGTTATTAAAAGAAGATATTATGTAAATTTTTACTACTCCCTCTATTTTTTGTTTTTTGCTGTTTGATTTATAATTTTTTTTTGTGTTTTTCATATTTATATCCTTCTTCTAACAAAAATTAGATTATTCCTTTTCTTCTTGTTTCTGCATTACTATTTGTTCTTTGGCCTCTTACTGGCAAGTTAGCTAAATGCCTTAGCCCTCTGTAGCAACGTATAGATTTCAAAGATATTATGTGTCCACTTTTTTCTCTTTTTAAATCATTTTCAGTCTTATAGTTTTCATCTATAAAATTTCTAATATTTGTTAACTGATCTTCGCTTAAATCTTTAGTCCTTGAATTTTCATCAATATTTAAGCTTTTACAAATAAAAAAGGCCCTCGTCTTTCCTATTCCATATATGTACATCAAAGCATAAGGAACTTTTTTATCTGAAGGAATGTTAACCCCTGCAATATTAACTGTTGCCATTGTATATTAAACTCCTCTATGATTTAAACAAATCATAAAAATTTCCGCAAGTCTTTTGACTTTTTTTAAATTAATTTATTTTCTTTTAAGATTTTTTCTAAATTTTTGAAAGATTCTTCTTTTGTTTGCGAGGCATTAAAAGAAACATAATTAACTTTATTTTTAATGTAAAAATTTTTGATCAAAATTCTGTTTTTATTATAATTTGCCAATCTCTGATAAAAAATTGTTTTATTATCATCCTCTCTAATTACAAATCTATTTGAACCACAGTCACAAAAATCTTTTCGACAGTCTTCACAAATTTTTCGATTTAAAACTCTTAAAAGGAAATCCTCTTCTTTTGCAGAAAATTCAACTATTAAATCAATTTTTAATTTTTTTTTTACAAGAAAATCATTAAAAAAAACAGCTTGTTCTAAGGTTCTTGGATAACCGTCTAATATTAAGTTTTTTTCAAAAATTGATTTATCTATGTTGTTAAAAATCAAATCAGAAGAAACAAAGTTTCCTTTGTCTATTAATTCTGAAACTTTTAAACCAAGCTCATCATTTTTTTTTGTTAATTCTCTCAAAAAGCTTCCAAAAGAAAAATTTGAAATTTTATATATTTCTTGAAATAAATTTGATTGTGTTCCCTTTCCACATCCTGGTGGACCAATAAACAAAATCATTTTTTTTATTTGAAATAACCTTTTCTGATTGCTTGCATCGATTTTTCTATAAATCTTGAATATACTCCCGCAGAAACTTTATCAATTAAATCGGTTGCTACTCCAACAATAATTATATAACTGGTTCCACTAATAGCTAGAAGATTGCTTTGTTTGGTAACAAATAACTCTGGTACACAACACACTAACATTAAATACGTTCCACCTATTGTTGCAACATAAAACAACTTTTCTTCTAGGAAGGCCTGTGTAGATTTACCTGGAATTTTACCCGCAATTATAGAATCGTTTCTAAATCTTTTTGCTGTTTCTTCTGGATTAAACACTAATTCAGCATAAATATATGAAGTGCAAAAAATTAAAAAAGCATGAAAACAAACATACAAATAACAACCTTGTGTTAATGATGCTAAAACCCAGGCACCACTTTCGTATCTTGAAAAATTAAGAATATTATCTAACATTCCTGGAATAGCCATCAAACTACCAGCAAACATAGAAGGATAGATACCAGCAGGGTTTAATTTCATATAAACCAAATTATCTGGCATGTTTTTAAAAAATGCGTTCCTGTTGTTTAAACTTTGTGCTTTTATTGTTTTGTAAACTCTTTCGCAAAAAGTCACGAAAAACAACAAAAAAACAGAAAGAAAAATAAACAATGCTAGTTTTGTGTTTGAAACCAAGTTGTTTTTATAAGCCTGCCACAAAGCAATTGTTGCTCCTGGCACTGACGATACTATGTTCGCATAAATTATGATGGAAGAGCCTGATCCCACACCTCTAATTGAAATTTGATCTGCGAACCAAACAATTATCATTGTTGAACAAGCAGATATCATCGCCGTTTGTAGTGTAAAAATCAACCCTGGAAACATTACAAGATTGGCGTCAGCTCTAGACTGTAAATAAGCTGCCCAACCAAAACCTTGAAAAAAAGAAAGAACAAAAGCAGATATTTTTGTGTAATCATTAACCTTTTGCCTCCCTAAAGCGCCTTCTTTTTTTAATGACGCAAAATAAGTTGAAAAATGATGTGCAAAACCAAACACAAGGCTACATGTTATATACGGAGAAATACCTAAAAACACTACGCTCATACGATTTAACGCACCACCTGAAAATTTATTCAAAAAACCTAAAAAAGATCCACCAAAATGATCTCCAACAACACTTTCCGTTAAAGCATCTAAATTGACACCAGGAAACGGAACAAAAGACATAAACCTATATATTATAAGCATTAAAAAGGTAAGTTTTATTTTAGACAAAAACTCTTTATCTAACACAAAACCAAAAACTTCGTTTATATAACTTTTAACTATCTTTTCTTGCTTCATTTTTTTCTCTCTAAAACAACCAATTTTCCATTGTTTGACTCTATCGCTTTTTTCGCACCTTCTGATGCTTTATGGGCTTCTATATTAATTGTTTTATCTATTGTTCCAACGATTTTATAAAACAATCTTTTTTTTACCAGCCCAAATTGCTCTAATAAAGACCTTGTTAAAACCGTTTTTTCATCAATTAAACCAGAATCAAACAAAGGAAGCAAACGATTTAGAGGTAATTCTGTCGTGTCTTTTTTCACAAAAAAAGAGTTGTGTTTTGGAATTCTTCTTTCCAACGGAGTTTGTCCTCCTTGGAAATTCCCCAAAGAAACACCGGAGCGGGCTTTTTGACCTTTTTTACCTGTTCCAGCTTGTTTTCCACTGTTTCCTCTAGGAGCTCTCTTGCTTTTTTTCATAGAGCCTGGAATAAACTGTAATTCATTTAACTTCATTTTTTTATATCCTCCATAACAATTAAGTGTTGAACTTTTTTGATCCTGCCAATTGTGGATTCGTTATATTCAACTATAGAAGCATCTCCTATTTTTTTTAATTTTAAAGATGTTAAGTTTCTAATTTGTTTTTGAACACAGCCATTCGGACTTTTCACCAATTTTAAAAGCTTTTTCATATTTGTTCTCCAAGCTCTTTTTTCTTTGTATTATAAAATAAATTTTCTTTTGGAACAGACCTTCTTCTAGCAATTTCTTTTGGTGTTTTTATACTTGACAAAGCCTTCATAATTGCTCTTACATTGTTAATAGGATTGTTGCCCAAAACTTTACATACAACATCTTTTACGCCTAAAGCTTCAAACACATATCGCGCAGCTCCACCCGCCACGATACCAGTACCTGCCCTTGCTTTTCTTATATAAACCAAGCTTTGACAAAACTTAGCCTTAACATCGTAATACAAAGTTCTGCCTTCAAACAAACTTACTTTTATCATTCTTTTTGTGCCAGATCTGGTTGCTTTTTTTACAGACTCTGGAACTTCCGAGGATTTTCCCAATCCGTAACCAACTCTTCCTTTTTCATCTCCAACCACAACCAAAACAGAACTTCTAAAAGTTTTTCCACCACTGTTTACTCTAGCGACTCTTCTCATCGAAACAAAATGAGCAACTATATTATTGTTTTTTTCACTCATAACCTAAAACCTCATCCCAGATTCTCTAGCCGATTCAGCTAAATTTTTTACCACTCCATGATAAGCATATTTTCCTCTATCAAAATAAAAAGATAAATTTAAATCTATTTTTTTTGCAATTTCTGAGCCAACCCACTTAGCTTTTTCAATCTTTGAACTATTATAAACAGGACAAGTTTTTTTGGAAGAAGTAACATCTGCTAAAACGTTTCCAGCTCTGTCTATAATTTGCGCAGAAACATGCTTACACGATCTATTAACACAAAATCTTAATTTATCTAAGCCTGCACAAGACAAAAGCTTAAATCTATTTCTACATTTCCTATCACTCATTATTTCTTTCCTTCTTTCTTCACAACAAATGCTCCACTTTCAATTATTCCTTTTGTTTTATATGGATTAACTTTTCTTATTTTTGATATTTTTGCTGCAAAATCACCCAAATCAATTTTAGAACAACTTTTTAAAATAATTTGAGTTGGTGTTTTTATTTCAAAATCTATATTCGAAGGCGGTGTAATTTTTATTGAATGAGAATATCCAACAAAAAACTCTAAAACACCATCAAGATTTAAAACTTTATATCCAACCCCGTATAAATTAAGAACCTTCTCAAATTTTTTCCAAACCCCATTCATTCCGTTACGAAATAACACTACATTAGTTCCTAACTCAGCGGATGACAAAGAATCGGAGGAAAACTCTATTTGTTGATTTTCTTTGTTTAAAATAACAGAAACTTTAGAAGAAAACCCTACGTTTAATTCACCCTGAGGCCCCTTAAACAACACATTGTTGTCATTCAACTCATAAGTAACACCAGCTGGCAAGAACGTTTTTTTCTTTACAACTCTGGAAACCTTCTTTTTTTCATTAGCGATCATAAACTCAACACCCCATCCAAAACAAAACTTCTCCGCCAAGATTAGATTCAATTGCTTTTTTTACAGGCATTACACCTTGATCATTTGAAACAACCGCAAACTTAAAATCATGCATATATTTTTTTAGATCATCACATTTTTTATAAATTCTATTCTTTGGAGTTGAAACAAACTTCATCTTATCAACCAAAGCAGCTCCATCAAAATATTTTAATGAAACCGAACAACATTGTTTTAACTTCTTAGATTCAGTCATTGAAAAATCTAAAATAAACCCTTCTTCTTTTAACACTTCCAAAACTTTGAGACAAAGCTTTGTTCCACGAACATCTACAAAATCTTTTCTAGAAGCGCTCGCATTTTTAATTCTTGTTAAACCATCAGTCAACCAATTCATTACCAACTCGCTTTCTTTAATCCAGGAATAAAATGAATAAATTCCCTCATCATAATTCTAGATACTCCAAATTTATTATAAAAACCCCTTCCTCTTCCTGTTATTGCACATCTGTTTCTGTATCTTACCTTAGAAGAGTCAACCGGTAAGTTGTCTAACTTTTGGATTAAAAGCAATTTTTCTTTTATGTTTAAACTTGGATCTTTTATTTTGTTTTTTAATTCTTGCCTCTTTAACGCAAATCTTTCACCTAAAATTTTACGCTTAGAGTTCCTTTCTAACACTGATTTTTTAGCCATAATTTTACCTTATCATAAATCCTTAATTATTCAAACGCCTTAGAATCTTCAAAAGGCAACCCAAAAGATTCTAAAACATTTTTTTGTAAGTTGTTGTTTGCAACATTAAAAACAAACGTTATATTCATACCAAACGTAAAATCATAAGTATTTAATTTTGCAATAATTTCAGGAAAAACCAAAGTTGAATCTTTTAAACCAAAAGAATAAGACTTGCCATTAAAAGACTTTGAGCTTAATCCTTTGAAGTCTCTCATTCTTGGCAAATATATTAATTTCAATCTATCAATAAATTCATACATTTTTTTTCCACGCATTGTGACCTTTACGCCAGTTTTCATTCCTTCTCTAACATCAAAAGCGGCTACAGATTTTTTTGCCGTTGTTAAAACAGCGTGCTGATTAGCAATAAAAGACAATGATTTTTGTATTTTTTCCATATCTGCTGAATTTTTAAAAAACTTACCAGCTCCCACACTTAAATAAATAGCTTTTATTTTAGGAACCATCATTATATTTTTTAAAGAATTTCTTGATTTTAGTTCTTGATTAACCGATTCAATCAAAGAATAAGATGATTGAAAAACATGTGATAATTTAGACATTTTCTTTCTCCTTATATTCTTTTACAACTCTTATAACTTCACCACTTTTTTTTGAAATCAAGAGTTTTTTATTGTCTTTAATCTCTATTTTTGTCTTTGTTGGCTTAGCACTCTTTGGATCAACATGGGCAACATTAGATATGTGTATAGGCATCTCCTTAAATTCAGATCCACCCGCCATTATTTTCTTTTTATTGAAACATTTCACAACTTGCACACCAGAAACAACAACTCTATTTCTTTTTATTAAAACAGATTTCACGATTCCAGTTTTTCCTTTATCTTTACCAGCAAGTATAAAAACATTATCACCTCTTTTTATTCTTATTTTCATATATACCTCTTTTAAACCACTCCCTCTGCAATTGTTTTTATATTAGAAGGAATTTCTTTTGGAACAATACCTTTAACTCTGGTTGCAGTAACTTCCAACTTTTCATTCAACAAAACAATATCATTATATGCAAAAGACAACGAACTTCTATCGGACCTAATAAAGACCTTTTTAGTTCTAACAACAACAGCCTTACACACACTTCCTTTTTTTATTTTTGAAGTTGGCGTTGCTTTTATGATCGACACTTTAATAATATCTCCTATAGATGCATAGCTTTTTTTATACACCATAAAACACCTGGCCATTTTTGCACCAGAGTTATCTATAACCCTGAGAACAGTTTCTTTTATAATCATACAACCTCTCTTTTGGAAATAACCCTATATTTTTTTGTCTTAGAAATAGGAGCACAAGAGTTTAAAACCACATTGTCCCCCTCTTTCAAAGAAACATCAGAATGAGCAATCACATAATGAAATTTTTTTAATCTTTTATCATATTTTTTATTATGAAAATTCACTACGTATTTAATTTTTGCATTACACGCATTGAATTTCACAACAGTTCCTAAAATTGTTTTCATAACACTTCTTCCTTGTTTTTATTTAATTTAAGATCAAAAAGTTCTTTTTGTCTGTTTTTAATGCAACTTTTAATTTTTGATACAAATTGCCGAATAGCGTATCTATGTTTTTTTTTATCTGATGGATATGACTTGGCCCTGTTGTCCAAATGTGTCATTCTCATAACAAACAACTCTGATTTTGATTCTGCAACTTGCTCTCTAAAATTCACAAGATCTTCTTTAATATTCGACATACACACCCTCTTCCTTTTCAATATATTTAGACTTAATGGAAAGTTTCTCGGCAGCCAATCCAAAGGCTTTCTTTGCAACTTCAGCTGTAACACCAGCTAATTCGAAAATCATTGTGCCAGGATAAACCTTTGCAACATATCGATCAATATTACCTTTTCCTCCACCCATTCTACTATCCGAAGACTTAGCAGAAACCGGCATATGAGGAAAAACCCTACACCAAAACTTTCCTTCTCTTTTCATTGCTCTAGCAATACAACGTCTAGCAGCTTCAATCTGCCTAGCAGTCATCCTACAAGGCTCACAAGCTTTTAGCCCAAAAAAACCAAACTGTAACCCAGCCCCTGCTGATGCAACACCTTTGATTTTTCCTTTAAAAACTTTTCTATGTAACATTTTTTTAGGACTTAACATTTTTTTCTCCTAATTTATTCTCTCTTTTTACGATATCTCCGTTATAAATCCAAACTTTAACACCAGAGGTTCCCCATTTAGCTTTAGAACAAACAGAAGCATAATCAATGTTAGCTCTTAGTTTTTGTCTAGGAATAGCTCCTTCTTGCAACCAATCAGTTCTAGCTATTTCAATTCCACCTAAACGACCTTTGCATTCTATTCTTATACCTATAACACCACTTTTCATCGCCATTTGAATATATCTTTTAATTATTCTACGAGAGTTTGCGCCTTTTCTTTTCAGTTCTTCAGAAATTTTCAAGGCAACAGCTTTTGAGTTTGTATCGTGTTTTTTTACATCAAAAATTTTAATTTTAACTTCACAACCCAATTTTTTTTCTAAATCATCAGAAACCAAATTAATTTCTCCACCTTTTTTTCCAATAATAATTGAGGGTTGCAAACATTTTATAATAACTTCTATAACAGATTTATTTCTTGAAATTAAAATTTTAACTATACCAGCAGACTCTTCAAATCTATCTTTTAAAAAATTTCTTATCAAAAAATCTTCTTGTAGAAAATTAGCAAAATTTTTTTGAGCAAACCAATCAGAATCATGTCTTCTATATATACCTAACCTAAACGTATTAGGAGAAACTTTATTACCCATTATTACCCTCCTTTAATAAAACATAAACGTTTGATAGAGGCTTGGTTACTCTACCAACCCTACCTCTACCTCTGTAAGTAACTCTTTTCAAAAAAGGTCCTCTGCCAACGCTAGCTTCTTTCACAATTAAATTATCCAAATTAATTTTAGGATCATTTGCAGCATTAGAAATAGCGGACAACAACAACTTTCTTAAAGCTTCAGCATAAGGACTTACAACAAACTTTAATTTGTTAACAACATCTAAAGCTTTTTTGTTTTGAACGGCCCTTAAATATTTCACAAACTTTCTTGGACTACCTCTCCAATTATTTAACTTCGCAATCATTTTTCACCTCACTTCTTCTTCTTTCCAGAATGCTTACACTGAACTTTAGAAGGTGAAAACTCACCAAACTTATGCCCAATATGCCCATCGGTTAACAACACAGAAACCCATTTATGACCATTATAAACAGAAGCTGTTTTCCCAACAAAATTAGGAAGAATCGTAGAACTTCTCGACCAAATTTTAATTAAAGAACTTGGGTTTTTAAAGTTTCTTTCAAAAGCCCTCATTACTCCTTCAGATACAAAAAAACCTTTCTTAGAAGATCTTTTTCCTATAGACTTAGACATTATCTTTTCCTTCCTTTAATTATTGTAAAACTAGTTCTCTTGTTTCTCCTGGTTTTTCCACCTTTAGCGTACACACCAGTTGGAGATTTAAAGTGAGTTCCACCATTAGCTCTACCACCGTTAGGGTGATCAACAGGGTTCATTGCAATACCTCTAACTCTTGGTCTTCTTCCTCTTAAGAAATTAGCACCAGCCTTAGCTAAAACAATGTTTGAATGATCATCGTTTGAAACAGAACCAATACAAGCTGTGCATTCTCTATGTATTTTTTTAATTTCACCAGAAGACAACCCAACAATTATCATTCCAGAATCATCCACACCTTTAACTTGAGCATAAGTTCCAGCTGATCTTGCATAAGTTGCTCCTTTACCTATTTTAGATTCAACACAATAAACAACAGTACCTTCTTTAATGTACTTTAATTTCATACAATTACCCAAACTGTAATCAACTCTTTCATGATAAGAAGTGTGAACAACGTCTCCAATTCTCATGTTTTTTGCAGCTACAACATAAGAAAACATATTTTTTTTATCTTTTTCATAGCTTAACAACGCCAAATGAGCACTTCTGTTAGGATCATATTCAAATCTTTCAACTTTTGCAAAAACACCATCTAATTCTTTTCTGTTAAAAGAAACAATTCTTAAAACTTTTCTGTGCTTTGAACATCTATGATCTGTGGTTATTCTTCCTTGTGCGTTTCTTCCGCCACTATTAGAAACACCAAAAGTAAGGCTTTTTAAAGGAGACCCCTTGTATAAATGAGATCTATCAATTCCGACCTTTCCTCTTAAACCATGAGATGTAGGCTTATAATATTTTAAACCCATTATTGTTGCCCTCCAAACATTTTCTCTATAACTTCTTTATTTTTAAATTTAATAAAGGCTTTTTTTACATCACTACGAATATAAACTTTCCCTTTAAAAGCTCTTTTTCTTTGTTTTTTTACAACTATTTTCACCTCAGAGACTTCTTCTTCATATATTAATTGACACGCCTTTTTTATGTCACACTTGTTAGCGTTAGCGTCTACAATAAAGGTTAAATAAGAATTTTGAGCTAAAATAGAACTTTTTTCAGTAACATGTGCTCTTTTAATAACATCAAAAGCATGACTTTTACTCATTTTAACAGCATTATCTCTTAAAAAAAACTTAACATATCGTTGTTTTTTCATTTTTTGTAATTTATTTTTACTTTCAATGCAGCTTGAGCTCTCTTGTTTTAATTGATTAATATTACGCATTTTCTCCTCCTTTTAATACAGAACTTGAAAATCTATTCAAAACTCCATTAATAGCATTTAAATCAAAAATAACCGCTTCATGCTTTACGCAAGATAAAACGTTTAAACCAATTAAAGGCAAACAGTTAACATTGTAAATATTAGAAAAACTTCTTTTTAAATTATCGGAAGTGTCTCCAACAAATAAAACAGAATTTAAATCATTGTTTTTTCTCCAAGATTCAAAATCTTTTGTTTTAACAACATCAGAACTAAAAGAATCTAAAACAATTAAAGACCCCTCTTTTATTTTTTGATTTAAAGTTAAACCAAGAGCTAATTTTTTAAACTTCTTGTTTAAGTTATGCTCATAAGACCTAGGATGTGGACCAAAAACTACTCCACCACCTCTAAAATGAGGACCTCTCAAAGAACCTTGACGAGCCCTTCCACTTTCTTTCTGAGCCCAAGGCTTTCTTGTTGTTCCAGAAACATCTGATCTTGTTTTTGTAGAAGCATTTCCAGATCTTTTTTTTGCAAGCTGCCATCTTATAACTTGAGAAATTATATCCTTACTTCTCATTTCTAAAAATTCATCACTAAAAACATACTCTCTGAGATCAGAAGCAAAAGAAGTCTCTTCTGCCAGTGAAAGCCCCTCACTTGATTCTTCATCAGAATCAGAAAGTTTTTTTTTCACATTTATAGCTTCAGGTTGAATTGAAACATCTTGAAAAGTAACAACTCCAAAGTTAGGAACAAAATTAGGAATATCTATACAATCTCCAGTTTCTGTAAAATCCCATTTTTTTACTGAAATTTTCATACAATAACTCCTTGTTTTTTTATAGCTTTTCTCAATATTACTGCGCCAGATTTTCCAGGAACAGAGCCATGTAAAGCAACAATACTTAATTCTTGATCAATTTCAATTACAGGAATACTTTGGACCGTCACTTGTTCATTTCCTAACCTTCCAGCCATTTTTTTATTAGGCCAGCTTTTTTCTCTTGTACCAATAGAACCAATTGCTCTATGAGTTAAAGAAACTCCGTGGCTAGCTCCAGCACCTTTAAAGTTCCATCTCTTCATTGCACCAGCAAAACCTTTACCAATGCTTCTAGCTGTAACATCTAAAAACTTTTCATCAGCAATTCTATCCAAAGAATAAGAACCATCAATTGAATCGTACTCTTCTTTAGAAACCCTAAACTCTTTAACCAAATTACATAAAGGTTTGTTTATCTTTTGTAATTCAATTATTTGAGGCTTTGTTTTCAACTTGCCCAATTCTACTCCTACACGCAAAGTAAACACACCATTGTGCTCAATTTTAGATAGAACGTGTTGAGTTAATATTTTAACTAATGTAACAGAACATACTTTACCGTCATGCATAACATTAGTCATACCAATTTTTTGGCCTATCCAGCCAAACCTACTTTGAAAAGACATTATATCTCCTTCTCTACATACTTCTTAAACAACATTTTTTTTACTCATTTACCGTTTTTTTAGGACCTTTACGAACAACAGTAGACATCATTTTGATTTTAACACCAACGCCAGAAGGCATTCTCATTTGAGAAACTGCTTCTATAAAAGCAGATGTAGCTTTAATTCTTAACATACGTTTATATTCAGTATGAAAAAATTGCTCTCTCGATGTTTTATCAATATGAACTCCACGGTTAACAGTATAAAGTCTTTTTTTTGCAGGCAAAGGAATAGGCCCTTCAACTTTAACTTTTTGATGTTTAGCTAAAGCAACCAATTCTTTCACAGCAAATTCAACGTCTTTTGTTTCGTAAGCCTTCAATATAATATAGACTCCATTATTTTCCTTCATTGAAATTCATCCTAAGATAAATGTTACAATAATCTTTAAAAATATACAACAGAAGTCAATAAAAACTGCCGAAGAGATGAATCGAACATCCGACCTTTTGATTACGAATCAACTGCTCTACCAACTGAGCTACTCCGACTTATCTGTAAGTTATCATATGAAAATAAAATATAAAAGTTTTTTAAATAAAGTTTAAGTTTTTTGCTATATTGTAAAAATCTAAATAAGGATCATTAATTTTAAAAAAAGAAATTCCTAAATCTTGAGCCACTTTTTGATCAACAAAACTATCTCCAATTAATAAAATTTCATCTTTTTTATGAAAGTTAAACTGATTCATTGCGTATTCAAACATACTTAAAGATGGTTTTGGGTCAAATTGTTCACAAGTTAAAATCAAATCAAAAGGATTAAAATCTTTTAACTCTCTCAAAATTGATTTCTCAGTTCCGTTACTAACAACAACTTGAATTGCACCAGATTTAAGAAAATCGTTAACAAGAAACCAAGCATATGGAATTTTCACCCCTTTGTTTTTTTTGAGCTTAGTTTTTATAAAAAAAGCATCCTTAAAATTTAAATTATCAAAATCTAAATCAGAAGACACCTCACCTTTTTGTATTAAATTTTTTAAGTAAACATTATATAAAAGACTATCAGAAAACAAAGTTTCCATCCAATCCCAAAAAACAAACTTAAAATTCATTGAAACTCAACAGAAACCAACTTAAACATTTTATTAATAAATTTTGATGAAATTTCTTGTTTATAATGATTAGAATACATTGAAAGAACAGTGAAATCATCATTACTATCGGTTAATTCTCCAATAAACATATATCCATTATTATCAACAATCATAAGAGTATCACCGTTTTGATAAGAAGCAAATGAATCAAAATATAAAATATCACCCATTTTGTATCTAGGAGTATTATTGTTATTACAAGCATAAATAGCGAATCCAAAATCTGATGAAGAAAGTTTTGGTGGTCTAAAAACATAGTCCATAGCAGAAGTTAATATTATGACAGAATGAGGATTGTCTGTTACATCAAGCCCCTCGCTAATTACCCTATAAAGAGGCAAATTTTTTTTAAAACCATTTTCACTTGCAAAAGTTTCAACAATATCTTCTGCAGAACCACCTTGAAAAAAAGCATCTTCCTTGCAATTTAAAGCTAGCGCTAATTTACTGATGATTTCTGTGTTCAATCTTCGTGCCCCAGCCTCTAATCTAGAAATATAAGAAGGAGATAAACCAGATAATTTACTTAAATCATATAAAGTATATTCCTTTTTTTTGCGCAAGGCCCTTAAAACTTTAGCATTTCTTTGAACAACAGAATTTACATCTTTTTTACCCTCAACACAAAAATCAATAACCTCGTCACTTAAAGCACTATTTGTTAAATTCATACCATTTTCCCCCTTAGGCATAAAAGCATTCTATCAAAACAGATAATTATTATCAATATAACAAAAAAACCTTTTGAACAATCTTTTTTTGCCGAAATTTTCAACATTATTTATAGTTCTTGTTCTAAGCCAAAAAAAATTTTTTTATCTAAATTTAAATTACTACTCATAATCATTTCTCTATATCTACGATATTGTATTCCCTTCCAATAAGAAGCAAATATCTTTGCTTTTGTGTTTATATATGGAGCCCCACAATTACAATTTCTACAAATACGAAATAAAACATCTTCCAAAAACGCATCTTTTTTAGTTTCAATAAAATTTTTCAAACTTAATAACATACCTCCTTTAATAAAGGTATGCCTATTGTAATATAAACTTTGTAAAGAAATTTGTATATTTAAAGGTAGTTTTTCAAAAAAAGGCATAAAATGAATAATTTCGCCTCTAAATTGTTTCAAAATGAATGATAAAATTTTTTTACTATCTTCTTCAGTTATTATTTTTTGTTTTTCTTCAATTTGTTTTAAAAGATTTTGTTTTAAATTTTTAATATCAACATTAATTTGACTCAAAACAGTAATTCCAAAATCAGTAAATTGTAAGTTGTTTTTGTTCGTTAATGCAAAGCCTGCTCCAATTGTTACTCTTCCTTCTGGACAAACATAAGGATATAAAGTACAAGATTCGCTCATTAAAATAAAATTTATCAAAGTTTCTTCATAACTATCATTAGTTAAAGAATCACGAAGTTGTCTTACTTTTTTTAATAAATACATTTGATAAGGCCATGTTTTTTTGTCTTTTTCATCAAAAGAATTTTTATTTAAAATATTATCATATGATGCAAAATAAATTGGAGTACACAATTTTAAATTCATATATAACAGTATATAAAAAACACCCTAAAACATTCCAAGATTATTTTTATTTAAACAAAAAAACTAAAAAATTTAGTCAAACAAAAACCAAAAACAAAGTCTAAGATAAAGAAAAAAAAGCAAAAAAAAAGCAACATTACTACCACACCAACCACATATATTGTTGTTTGATTTATGTCTGGATATTGTAACTGAAAAAATTCATTCTTTATATTTGTAAAAAAAAACAAAACATCTTTGAAAAATTTTGTAATAAAACCCATAAGAAAATATTAATCTATATTACACGAAAAATCAATGATACTATTAGAATAAATGGTAAAAAAAATTGATCTTCTAAATTTTAAAAAACATGCAAAAAAAGAAGTTTTTTTAGATAATAAAATCGTTTTAATTCATGGTAAAAACGGCTCTGGCAAAACTTCTATTTTAGAGGCTTTAAGTCTTTTTAATTCTGGAAAAGGCATTTTTAATTTGCAAAATGAAAATTTAATTTCTAACCAAAAAAATTTTTTTAATATTCAACTATTCACTGAAAACGCTAATTTTATTGTTAAATATCAAAACAAAAAAAAGGAAATTTTTATTAATAATTCTTTATCTTCTTCTAGTAATTTACTTGAGCATATTTCAATTCTTGGTCTAACTCCTTATAATTCTTTGGGTTTTTGGTTCGATGTTTCTCTGCGTAGAAAAATGTTTAATAGAGCTATTTTGCAGCATTATCCTAGCTATGGAACTTTTTATAGTAAATATAATAAAGCTTTAAAACAACGCAATTTACTTATTAATAATTCAACTTTTAATTATAATTGGGAAAAAGTTTTGGATCCTATTATTAAGGAAAATGGCTTAAAAATCAATAAAATACGAGATGATTTTATAAAAAAAATAAATAATTTTAACAATCAATTAATTTATGATTTTTTAAAAGAAAATGTTTCTATTATAATTGATCCTTCTTTTGAAGAACAAGAAAAAATTTTATTGCAGCCATTACCTAATAATTTTATTGGACCTCATTTATCTAAGTTTTACCTAAAAACCAACGAATCTGGCTTATCCACAGGACAACAAAGAAAAGCTCTTTTATCCTTCTTTTTGATTAGTTTAAATTTAAGTTTAGATAAAAATAACTTATTACTTTTAGATGATGTTTTTGCAAATTTAGACGATCAAAATATGTATGACTTTATTAATCTTTTGGACTCTCAAAATATTCAAACGGTTATTACTCATACATGTAAAATTGACCATCCAAAAATTAAAAACATAGAATTATCTTAAGAAAAGTCTTAAAAAACGTTCAAAAATCATTAAAAAACACTTAAAAAACGTTAAATTTTAATAAAAAAACGGGCTTTTTTTTATTAAAAATCTTATTAATCTTCAAAAATACACTTAAAATTTGGCTTTAGTTGATATCCTAATGCATTATCTAAAACATGAAATCCATTTGATTCTATACAGGCTCTAATTTTATCTGCTTCTTTATAATCTTTTAACTTTTTTGCTTCTAGTCTTCTGTTTGCTAATTCTTTGATTTCTTCTGTTGGTTCATTTATCTTTACTTCTAAACCTAATAATTTTAACAGGCCTGCCAACATTTTATACTCTTCTTTGTTTTTTGTTTTTATAGCTTCTGCTAATCTTGTTTCAAAATTTGCAAAAAAACCTGGTGTGTTTAAATCGTTTAACAACTCGTTTAAATCATTTTCTGAAAATATTTCTGTTGCTTCTTTGAAATAATATCCTAAATGCATTATCCAATTGCTGAATTTGATAGCAAACGCTTTCATGTTTTCATCATCCCATGAGAGAATATGTCTATAATGGGTATTTAACATATAAAACTTTAAGAACACTGGATCATATTTCTTAAACGCTTCTGATAGTAAAATTATATTTCCAATAGATTTCGACATCTTTTCTTTTCCCAATACCAACATTGCATTATGCATCCAATAAGTTGGACCTGATACTACTCCGCAACATCCGTAATTTTGTGCTTGTTCATTTTCATGGTGTGGAAACAATAAATCTGATCCTCCTGCATGAATATCAAACTTTTCTCCTAGAAATTTTTTACTCATTGCACTACATTCTATGTGCCAACCTGGTCTTCCTTCTCCCCATGGACTTTTCCAATATGGTTCGTACGTTTCTTTACTTGGTTTCCATAGCACAAAATCATATGGATCATCTTTTGATTCATTAACTGCTATTCTTTTGCCTTCTATTAAACTATCGTTTTTGCTTAAACTTCCGTATTCTTTTAATTCTGATACATCAAAAAAAACCGTGCCTTGTTTTTCATATGCATATCCGTTTTCTATTAATTGACCAACAAATTCGATGATTTCTTTTACTGTATCTGTTGCTCTTGGTTTATATGTTGGGTCTAATAAATTAAGTTTTTTACAATTTTCTAAGTATGATGCTTCCCAATATTGTGCTACTTCTTCGCTTGTTTTTCCTTCTTCTTTTGCTCTGTTTATTATTTTATCATCTATATCTGTTATATTTCTTGCATATATTACTTCTGGATATATGGCTTTTAAAACTCTATATAAAACATCAAAAGATATTGCTGATCTAGCATTTCCTATATGAATTTCGTTGTAAACTGTTGGGCCACATACATACATCTTGATAGAACTTGCATCTATTGGTTCAAACACTTCTTTCTTATTCGTTTTTGAATTGTAAATCTTTAATTTCATATTAAAAGGTTAATATATCATTTCTTTATAATCAATAAACCGTTTGTTTTTTACTTCTTTTAAATGTTTTTTTTATCTTTTTTTTAGATATTAATGAATTTTTAATTGAATGCTAATAATATTTTTACATGTCTACTTTTAGGTCTTTTTTGGAATATTATGAAAATGAAATGAATTACCTTATAGAATCTGGTAAAGAATTAAAAAAACAATATCCTTTGATGAGTAATTTAGATTTTTCTAATGACTCTAATGATCCTGATGTTAAAAAGCTAATTGAGGGTACTGCTTTTCTAAACGCTAATTTACAAAAAAGAATTGATGAAAAAAACGTCGAGTTTTCTCAAGAATTGCTAAATAGTATTTATCCTTATTTTAACAGGCCCACTCCTTCTGTTTCTATTTTTCAAATTAATGATTACAGAAAAGTTTGTGTTGTTCCTCAATATACTTCTATTACTTCAAAATATTCTAATTCTGATAATGAAAAATTTAATTTTCTTACCACTTCTTCTATTAGAACTTCCGCTTTTGAAGTTGTTGATATAAAAAAAACTTCATCTAATGATTTACCAAAAAATGTTGCTAAAATCACTGATACAGCTATTGAAATTTTTTTACATCGTTTGTTTGATGAAACCGAAAAAGAAATTGTTTTTTATATAAATAAAATGGAACATTCTGCTTGTTTAATTTATGAATCACTTTTATCTTTTTTTAAAGATCAGCCGACTCCCGTTTTTGAAAACTCTGAACAAATTGGTGAGCTTGATTTTGCTGATGACCAAATGATTATGCCTTTTTTGAAAAATGAAAATAATTGCTATAAATCTGTTATCGAATTTAATGTTTTTAAAGAAAAATTCTTATTTTTTAAAGTTAAGCTTAATAAAGCACCTTATAAATCTATTCAAATTCCTATTCGTAACAACAAAAGCATTAATGTTTCTAAAAACAGCTTTTTATTGAACTGCGTTGTTGGCGTTAATTTAGTTGAAAAAATTTCTGATCCTATTAATATTACTCACAAAAAATTTAGATATAAACTTTTTATTAAAAACAACACTGATATTTATTCTATTTTTAATCTTAGAAATTTAAATGATCCTGATCAAAAATTCATTAATTATTTTTCCTTAGATTTTCCTAACAAAACCGAAAAAGATGTTTTATGGTATTATAAAAAAGATAACAATATTAATTCTTCTACTTTTTTATATTTTTTTGATGATTCTATGGAGCCTAAAACAATTTTTGCTAAAATGCTTTGCACTCAAAATAACGCTAATGAAATTATTGCTGATAATGAAGAGTGGAATGTTAATTACTATAATTTAAAAGCTAGTAACCTTAAAAAACCAACTAAATATTTTTCTAACTCTAATTATTCTGATGCTCAAAGAAAACTAATTGGTCACTTAAACATTAATTATTTTGGTTTAGATAGTGATAATACACTTCAAAAATTAAAAGAATTATTTCATATTTATTCTAATTATTCCTCTTCTTATCATTTTTTGAATTCTATTTCTGATATTAAATTTGAAAACAAAATGATTCCTTTCAACGGCTTTATGCTTCCTAAGGTTTTTATAACTTTAACATTAGACTCTGAACCAAAAGCTTTTTTGCTTGCTAGGGTTATTTCTAAATTAATAAAATCAACTATTCCTATCAATAAAAAAGTTAGTTTAACTTTAATTAAAAGTGAAAATGGTGAAATTTGGAAAGAATGGGATCTTAACTAAGGAGAATTAAAATGAACAATAACGCTTTACACAATCTTTATCAATCTTTACTTGATAAACCTTATCATTTTTCTTTTTTTCAAGCTTGTTTTTTGCTTGAAAAAATTCATCAAGATAAACACAAATTTGCTTCTGGCTTTGCTTTTTCTGAGCCTATAAGGCTTGTTCCTTATATACATGCCTCTACTCCTCATAGTTCTTGTATTAAATTTAATTCACTTCGAAATACTTTTCATATTAATTCTCCTGCTTTAATTGGTTTTAATGGTGTTTTACCTTCTTTTTACGCTGAAACTATTTTTTTTCAAGAAAAGCAAAATAATTTTTATTTTTCTGATTTTTTTAATATTTTTCATCATCGATATTATTCTTTAAAATATAAATTGGAAAAAAAATACACTCAAACATTACAAAATAGAGAAAAAGCTTTTTCTGAGGCTTTTAATATTTGTGGTTTAAGTAATTTTAGGTATAAAAAACAATTTACTCCTTTTTTATCTGTTTTAACAATGAAGAACAAATCTAAAGAAGGTTTGAAAAATTTATTAGAAGGTTTGCTTAAAATTAATATTGATATTTGTGAATTTCAAGAGAAATGGTTTGATATTCCTAAAAAACATCAATTAAAAATTGATCGCTCTCCTTTAGTTAACAAAGCCCTTGGTTCTCAGACTAAGGTTCATTTTGCTTCAATAAAAATTATATTTTGGTTTGAAAATTTTGAAAAATATATTGAATATTTAGATAATGAAAACAAACAAAAAGAAATTAAAGATGTTATTAAATATTTTTTAAATGGAGAGCTCGAATATAATATTCAATTAAAAATTAAAAAAGCCCCTTCTAAAACTTTCAATTTTATTCAACAAAACAGACTTGGACTAACCACTTGGATTTAAATATATTCTGAAGATGATAAATTAGAAAAAGCAGTTGTTGTTTCATCAAAAAACAAAGTAACAGAACCTATTGGCCCATGTCTTTGCTTGGCTATTATTAATTCTGCTAAATTATTAATTTTCGACATTTTTAGTTGCCATTCTTGCATTTTTTCAGAACCTGGTTGTGGTTTTTTTCTTGATTCATAATAAGCTTCTCTATATATAAACATTACTATATCTGCGTCTTGCTCTATCGAACCAGATTCTCTTAAATCTGCCAATTGTGGTTTTTTATCTTCTCTTTGTTCTACCGCTCTAGACAATTGCGATAGTGCTATTATTGGTATATTTAATTCTTTTGCTAAGGATTTTAATCCTCTTGTTATTTCACTTAACTCTTGAACTCTATTTTCACCAGCTTTATCTGATCTTAATAGTTGCAAATAGTCTATTACTATTAAACCTATTTGCTCCTTCTTCATTAATCTTCTTGCTCTTGTTCTTAAACCCGCCATCGTTAATGCTGGAGTATCATCTATAAACAAAGGCACGTCATATAATTCTTTTGAAATTGAACTAATTTTTTCAAATTCTTTTTGACTAATTATTCCTTTTCTTATTCTATCTGACGAAATGTTCGCTTCTTGGCCTAAAATTCTTAATCCTAATTGTTCTGCAGACATTTCTAATGAAAAAAAACAAACTTTTGAACCTAATTTTGTGCAAGCTTGTTTTGCTGCATTAAAAGCAAAGCTTGTTACCAAAGCGGTTTTTCCCATGGAAGGTCTTCCTGCCAAAATAATTAAATCTGATTTATGAAAACCACCTAAATGTTGATCCACCTTTTCTAATCCACTTGTTATACCAATTAAAGAGTGTTGCTGTGATGCATCATAGGCTTTTTTTACCACTTCTTCTAATACAAACTGAAAAGTGTGCGTTTGTATATTATTTTCCATATTTTGTAATTGAAATATTTTTAGTTCTGTATCATCAATAATTGATTTTATAGAAGTATCTGCTGAAAATTTTTGACATACCTCTATACAATCTGTTGAAATATTAATCATAGATCTTCTTAAAAAAAGTTCATAAACATATTGTGCATTAGAGGTAATATTAGCTATTGGACCAATGTTGGTTACCAAATTCACCCAATATTCACCTCCACCGGCTTCTTTTATTATTTCATTATCTTTAAAAATTGGAGCAATTGTAATTGGGCTTGCTAAAGAACCTTTAGAAATGAATTTCAAAATAATTTCAAAAATTTCTTGATTTATTTTATAATAAAAGTGCTCTTTTTTTAAAAAAGCTATCTTTTCATACAATAAATTATTGTATAGCAAAGCACCTATTACTAATTGCTCAGCTTCTAAATTTGATGGAATATAATCTAACATAAATAAATAATCATATAATAATAAAAAGTTAAAAAGAAAAAATGAAAAAAAACTAAGCAGAATGTGTAAAAAACCAATCGGGTGATTAGTATCAATTAGCTAAATACCTCACAGTACTTACACACTTGACCTATCAACGTAGTCATCTTCTACGACCCTAATGGGGAAGATTTATCTTGAGGCTGGTTTCTCATTTATATGCTTTCAACGATTATCCATTCCATACTTAGCTACCCAGCATTGCTATTGGCATAACAACTGGCACACCATAGGTATGTCCACCCCGGTCCTCTCGTACTAAGGGCAGATCCTCTCAATCTTCCAACGCCCACGGCAGATAGAAACCGAACTGTCTCACAACGTTCTGAACCCAGCTCATGTACCACTTTAATTGGCGAACAGCCAAACCCTTGGGACCTTCTCCAGCCCCGGGATGTGATGAGCCGACATCGAGGTGCCAAACCTCCCCGTCGATATGAACTCTTGGGGGAGATCAGCCTGTTATCCCCAGCGTACCTTTTATCCGTTGAGCGATGGCCCTACCATACAGAACCACCGGATCACTATGACCTACTTTCGTATTTGCGCGACTTGTCTGTCTTGCAATTAGGCAGGCTTTTGCCATTGCACTCATACAGCTGATTTCCAACCAGCCTGAGCCTACCTTCGCACGCCTCCGTTACTTTTTAGGAGGCGACCCTCCCAGTCAAACTACCCACCATACAGTGTCCTGGCTCCGGATTCACGAAGCTCAGTTAGGTATCTAATATATTAAGGGTGGTATTTCAAGGTTGTAATTCATGCTAGCCAAAGCCAACACTTCCAATACTCCCACCTATCCTACGCATAATATACCAAACACCACTGTAAAGTTGTAGTAAAGGTGCATGGGGTCTATTCGTCTAACCATGGGAACCCCGCATTTTCACGGGGAATTCAATTTCGCTGAGTTGATGTTGGAGACAGCGGAGCAGTCGTTACGCCATTCGTGCGCGTCGGAACTTACCCGACAAGGAATTTCGCTACCTTAGGACCGTTATAGTTACGGCCGCCGTTTACTTGGGCTTCAATTCAAAGCTCTCACTTCTCCTCTTAACCTTCAAGCACCGGGCAGGCGTCAGACTCTATACTTCAACTTTCATCTTTGCAGAGTCCTGTGTTTTTGATAAACAGTCGCTACTCCCATTTCTGTGCCACTATATCTCTATAGTACCCCTTCTCCCTAAGTTACGGGGTAATTTTGCCGAGTTCCTTCAACATCATTCTCTCATTCGCCTCGGTATACTCTACCAATTCACCTGTGTCGGTTTAGGGTACGGTCATTGTTAATCGCTATTTCCTGGGACCTTATCAACCATATTCACAATCCAATAAGCAAATACAATCTTTAAGATCCGTCACTTTTTTTTAACACGGCTTAGGAATATTAACCTAATTTCCATCGACTACGGCTTTCGCCCTCGCCTTAGGGACCGGCTTACCCTGTTCGGACAATCCTTGAAACAGGAACCCTTGAATTTTCGGCGGGCAAGTTTCTCACTTGCCTTAAGTGCTACTCATGTCAGCTTTCTCACTTCTGATACCTCCAGAAAGCCTCACAACTTTCCTTCAGCGGCTTACAGAACGCTCCGCTACCATATCTTCATTGAAGATATCCACACCTTCGGTGTATTGCTTTAGCCCCGTTAAATTTTAGGCGCAGATAAACTTAGATTTAGATCAGTGAGCTATTACGCTTTCTTTAAAGGATGGCTGCTTCTAAGCCAACCTCCTGACTGTCTTGGTTTATCCACCTCCTTTTCCACTTAGCAATAACTTGGGGACCTTAGATGGTGGTCTGGGCTCTTTCCCTCTCGACTATAGACCTTAGCGCCAATAGTCTGTCTAGCTGTGCTTATACGCTTTGGTATTCGGAGTTTGATTAACTTTGGTAAGAATCTCTTCCCCCTAGGTTATTCAGTGCTCTACCCCCAAAGGGCAACACACAACGCTCTACCTAAATAGATTTCGCGGAGAACCAGCTATTTCCGAGTTTGATTAGCCTTTCACCCCTAACCACAAATCATCCAAGAATATTGCAACATTCACTGGTTCGGCCCTCCAACGCACTTTCGTACGCCTTCAGCCTGTTCATGGTTAGATCACTCGGTTTCGGGTCTTATCCGTAAAACTAATCGCCCTATTAAGACTCGCTTTCGCTTCGCCTACACCTAACGGCTTAAGCTCGCTTCACAGATAAACTCGCTGACTCATTATGCAAGAGGTACGCCGTCACTGGACTTTACCAGCTTCGACTGCTTGTAAGCATTCGGTTTCAGGATCTTTTAACTCCCCTGTTAGGGGTTCTTTTCACCTTTCCCTCACGGTACTAGTTCACTATCGGTCATCAAGGAGTACTTAGGCTTGGAGGATGGCCCCCCCATATTCAAACAAGATTTCACGTGTCTCGCCCTACTTAATATGATTAAAAAAACAATCTCTTACGGGACTATCACCCTATATAGTTCTTTTTTCCAAAAGATTCTGATTTCATTTTTAAAATTCGCCAAACCCGCTTTCGCTCGCCACTACTCACGGAATCTCAATTGATTTCTTTTCCTCTCGTTACTTAGATGTTTCAGTTCACGAGGTTTGCTTCTACAAAGTAGATATCGTCTAAAACGATGGGTTTCCCCATTCGGAGATCTGTAGATCTAAGGTTATTAACACCTCCCTACAGCTTATCGCAGTTTTTCACGTCCTTCATCGCCTCTTGATGCCAAGGCATCCACCAAATGCTCTTACATGTTTTTCACACACTCAGCTTAAATTTTTTTCATTTTTTCTTCATTTTTAACTTTAATTATGGTGGAGGTGACCGGGATCGAACCGACTACCTCTTGCGTGCAAAGCAAGCGCTCTCCCAACTGAGCTACACCCCCTAAATGGTGGGCCAGGGAAGACTCGAACTTCCGACCTCACGCTTATCAAGCGTGCGCTCTAACCAGCTGAGCTACTGGCCCCTTACACCACAAAAGCAAAAGATAATAAAGCCAGTTGTCCTTCCCTAGAAAGGAGGTATTCCAGCCGCAGGTTCTCCTACAGCTACCTTGTTACGACTTAACCCCAGTCACCAACCTCACCTTAAACAACTGCCTCCCGAAGGTTAGCTCATCATCTTTAGGTGAAGCCAATTCCCATGGCTTGACGGGCGGTGTGTACAAGACCCGTGAACGTATTCACCGCTGCGTGCTGATCAGCGATTACTAGCGATTCCAACTTCATGTTCTCGAGTTGCAGAGAACAATCCGAACTGAGACGGCTTTTTAGGATTGGCTCAGAGTCACCTCTTTGCAACCTATTGTGGCCGCCATTGTAGCACATGTGTAGCCCAGCTCATAAGGGGCATGAGGACTTGACATCATCCCCACCTTCCTCCAGTTTATCACTGGCAGTCTTTCTAAAGTTCTCAGCTTAACCTGTTAGCAACTAAAAATGGGGGTTGCGCCCGTTAAAGGACTTAACCCAAAATCTCACGACACGAGCTGACGACAGCCATGCACCACCTGTGCAAGATCCGGCCGAACCGACACCTTATTCTCATAAGGCTATGATCTTCATGTCAAGAGCTGGTAAGGTTTTTCGCGGATTATCGAATTAAACCACATGCTCCACCGCTTGTGCGGGTCCCCGTCAATTCCTTTGAGTTTTAGTCTTGCGACCGTACTACTCAGGCGGATTGCTTATCGCGTTAGCTTTAACACTGAGAATTAAACATTCCCAACGTTTAGCAATCATCGTTTAGGGCGTGGACTACCAGGGTATCTAATCCTGTTTGCTACCCACGCTTTCGTGCCTCAGTGTCAGTAGTGTTCCAGAAACTCGCCTTCGCCTCTGGTGTTCCTCCTCATATCTATGAATTTCACCTCTACTTGAGGAATTCCTGTTTCCTCTCCCACACTCAAGTTTTTCAGTATAAAACGCCATACCCAGATTAAGTCCAGGCCTTTAACATCTCACTTAAAAAACCACCTACGCACCCTTTACGCCCAATTATTCCGAGCAACGCTTGCTCCCTCCGTCTTACCGCGGCTGCTGGCACGGAGTTAGCCGGAGCTTCTTTTTCTGTTACCGTCATTATCGTCACAGACGAAAGAACTTTACAACCAAATGGCCTTCATCATTCACGCGACATCGCTGGATCAGGGTTTCCCCCATTGTCCAATATTCCTCACTGCTGCCTTCCGTAGAAGTCTGGGCCGTATCTCAGTCCCAGTGTGGCTGATCATCCTCTCAAATCAGCTACGGATCATAGACTTGGTAGGCCATTACCCTACCAACAATCTAATCCGACATAGACTTCTCCTTCAGCGGTCCGAAGACCTTTCCTCTTTCGAGCTTATGGGGTATTAATCACAATTTCTTGTGGGTATCCCCCTCAAAAGGGCAAATTTCTATGTATTACTCACCCGTCTGCCACTAAAATTTTACCGAAATAAAATTTTCGTTCGACTTGCATGTGTTAGGCGTGCCGCTAGCGTTCGCTCTGAGCCAGGATCAAACTCTCAAAAAAAAGACGTTCAACTTGTACAAAATTTTCTTTTAAAAAAGAAAATCCAAAGTGTCAACGTTTTAAATAATATATAAACATCGACAACTGGCTTTATTATCTCTTACTTTTTCATAACTTAAATCAACTTAATTGCTTTCGCAACCTTACGTTGTTTATTCTGCACTAAAACAAAAAACTCGTCAACCCCTTTTTTCAAAATAAATTAAATTTTATTTTTATAGCTTTTAAACCTGCAATTATTTTTATATATTGTATACTTATATGAAACATTTAATTTTTATTTTTTTTTTAATTAACATTAACGCTACTAAAACAAAAAGAGAGAAAGAACCCCTAATCTTTGCATCAAATAAAAAACAAAAAATAGAGAAACTAGCAAGTGAAGATTGTGAGCTTCCATCCCCCGAAAATACACAAGAGACAGATTCTATTCCTCTAACACCTAGCAACACACAAGAGACAAATTACACTCTTTTAAACGTGGCAAGACACTTAGATATAAAAATAGAAGATGAAAAAAAATTACATAACGCATTACCAGATGTAAAGCTTCTTATTGAAGTGTACAAAAAGTTAAAAATGCCAAAAAAAACGTTACACGATTATAAATTCACAATTGCAGCAAATATAAATCAACCAAGTATAAATTAATAAAAACAAACCTTGAATTAGTTGCAAAAAAAAACAACAATAAAATTATGATAAACAAAAAATTAATTTGTTTAGATACAGAAACGACTGGTTTAAACTCAAAAACAGAAAAAATTATAGAAATAGGATGTGTAGATATTACTAATGGAATAAACAATAAAAAAACATTCCAAAAATATATAAATCCTGAAATGCACATTTCTAGCAGAGTAAGTAAAATACATGGAATTACAGACGAAAAAGTAAAAAACTGTTTAACCTTTAAAGATTATGTAAATGAATTTTTAGATTTTATAAAAGATGCAACTTTAATTATTCACAACGCTAATTTTGATATTTCTTTTTTAAACGAAGAACTATTAAGATGCGAACTTCCTCCACTTAAAAACGAAGTTATAGACACTTTGATTCTAGCAAGATCTCGTTTTCCAGGAGAAAAAATAAATTTAGACTCTTTAATGAAAAAATTTAAAATTGTAATTGAAAGAGAATATCATGGAGCGTTGCTTGATTCAGAAATTCTAGCGCTTGTTTATTTAAACTTAACGCAAACACAAACTTCACTAACTTCAAAAGAAGATCAAAATGAAAAGAAAACAAATTCATATAGATCATCAATTAATAAAAAAAAAATATCAATAAACAAAAACGAAATAGAGAAAAATGATGCTTTTTTTAAAGAATAAAATGAAAATAATTATAAACGAAGAAAACAATGGAAAAAGGGTCGACCTAGCTTTATCTGAGTTATCTGATTTTTCAAGAAGCATGATTCAAAAAATTATTATAAATAAAAAATTATTATGTAACGAAGAGATAGTGCTTAAAGCAAACAAAACAACAAAAACAGGAGAAGAATATTTTTTAGAACCAATTGAAAGCAATTTTACTAAAATTACACCTGAAAAATATGATTTAGAAATTTTATTTGAAGATCAATATTTAATTATTGTAAACAAACCCGCTGAATTAATTATCCATCCAGGTGCTGGAAATTTTAACAACACACTTGTAAACAAATTAGCTTATCACTGCAGCTTATCAGATATAAACGGACCAGAAAAATTAGGAACAGTTCATAGATTAGATAAAGGAGTTAGTGGGTGTATTATATTTGCAAAAGATAATATAACCCATGCAAATATAAATGATCAATTTGCATCAAGAACAATAAAAAAAACATATTATGCAATCTCACATGGAACAACAAACAGCGAAAAACACTATTTAGAAAATTATATTTCAAGATCTAAAATTAACAGAAAAAAAATGGCAATTTCTGAAAAAGAAGGAAAACTAGCCCAAATGTATTTTAAAATAAAAAAAACAATTCAACATAACGATAAAAATCTATCCTTAATTGAATGTAATCCAATAACAGGTAGAATGCACCAAATAAGATTGCAATTATCAAAGTTTAAATTACCAATTGTGAATGATTGTTTGTATGGAATAAAAGAATGTCCCTCTATGAAAACTTTGTTTTATAAAAGAATGGGATTACATGCAAAAAACATAACTCTTATGCACCCAAAAACAAAAATAGAAATGAAAATAGAATCTCCGTTTCCAAAAGAATTTACAGATCTCTTTGAAATCTTGTAAACGCTTGTGTTTATTTTATAACTTCAATAATAGTACCTTGTCCAACGGTTCTTCCACCTTCTCTCATAGCAAAAGTTAAACCTTTTTCTATAGCAACAGGATATAATAATTCAATTGTAACCTCAGCAGTATCACCAGGCTTGATAAATTCTTTATCTTTTATTGCCACAATTTCACAAGTAACGTTAGTAGTAGAAAAATAGACTTGTGGCTTATATTTAACACCAAAAGCAGTGCTTCTTCCGCCTTCAGCTTTTGTCAAAGCAACCATATTTGCAACAAATTTCTTATGAGCTGTAACAGTCCCTGGCTTAGCAATAACTTGACCTTTTTTAACATCGTCACGACCAACACCTCTTAATAAAAAGGCAGCATTATCACCAGCTTCAGCTTGAGACAATTCTTTTCTAAACATCTCTACCCCAGTGACAATTGTCTTTTTGTTTTCTTTGTTTTCATGAAAACCAACAATTTCGACTTCTTCACCAACTTTTAATACGCCCCTAGCGACAACACCAGTAACTACAGTTCCTCGACCAGAAATAGTGTAAACATCTTCAATGAAAGCTTTAAAAGGCTTGTCTAATTCTCTAGCTGGTAATGGAATACTAGTATCAACAGCTTCCATTAGCTTCAAAACAGCGGCTTTTCCATAACCATCTGGATCTTTTCCTTCCAAGGCACACAAAGCAGAACCTCTAATAATAGTAGAATCTTTAAAACCATAACTACTCAAAACATCTTCAAGATCAGCTTCAACCATTTCCATAGTTTCTTCATCGACCATATCACACTTGTTCAAAAAAACAACAATAGCAGGAACACCAATTTGCTTAGCTAATAATAAATGTTCTTTTGTTTGTTGCATTGCACCATCTGTAGCAGCAACAACTAAAATACCACCATCCATTTGAGCAGCACCAGTAATCATGTTTTTAACATAGTCAGCGTGACCAGGACAATCAACGTGAGCGTAATGCCTATTAGCAGTTTCATATTCAACGTGAGAAGCAGAAATTGTAATACCACGAGCTCTTTCTTCTGGAGCCTTATCAATTTGAGAATAATCTGTAAACTTAGCACCACCAGCTTCAGCTAAAACTTTTGTGATAGCTGCAGTTAAAGTTGTTTTACCATGGTCAACGTGTCCGATTGTTCCAATATTAACATGTGGTTTTGATCTATTATAAACTTCTTTTGCCATTTTTTAATCTCCTAAAAAAACTGACATTTTTAGTGTTTAAAACGAGCGGGTGATGGGAATCGAACCCACGTAGCCAGCTTGGAAGGCTGGAGCTCTACCATTGAGCTACACCCGCATAAAAATTGGTGGAGAGAGCAGGATTCGAACCTACGAAGACTCTCGTCGGCAGATTTACAGTCTGCTGCCATTAACCACTCGGCCATCTCTCCAAACACACTAAAAGCGTCTATGAAAATAATGAACTTTTTTTTGAATCGTGTCAAGTGCAATAAAATTAAATTTTTTTCTCAAAAAATTCGCCAGCTAATTTTGTAAATTCTGAATTTGAAAACTTTTCTTTCATTGTGCTATATAGAACAAAAGATTTTTCTTCTAAACCTTGATTAAATAAAAATTCAATTAAAACATAATAAAAAACATCTAAATTATCAAAATCTTTTTTGTTAATACATTCAACACAATACCAAACTGACTCAATCCAACTTTCACCATACGGGCTGCTCAAAGATTCATTTAAAACTTTCAAAGCCAAACATTCTTTTGAAACTTTCATTAATTCAAAAACAGAATCAAGATAAGAATCATTAACTTGCATTTTTTTTAAAAAATAATTATCAGAAAATTTTACAGAAATACTATATTCAGACTCATTAGAATAATATTTGTTTCTAACTAAAAAACTGATTTTTTGAATGTTTTTTTCGTGCTTAAAGTTAACAGAAGCGATTCTCATATACTGCTGATTAACCTGACTATATTTTTCTATATCAAAAAAAACACAACATAAAACATACTTGTAGAAAAAAATCAACCTAGTTATTTCAAGATCATCGGAATATTTAAGCTGCAAGGAATCCAAAATATCAAAAGCCTTTTTAAACTCATTTTTTCTTAAAGTAACTCTAAAATAGGAAATAATACTAAAAACATCGTCTTCATTAAAATCAAAACAAGGAAAACTTTGCAAAAACTCTTTTTTAAACTGTTCCATTTTTGATAAAGAGCCCTTTGTGCTTTCATTTATTTTTTGAGACTCCACTTTATTAGAATGAATAAAAAAAACAAAAAAAAGACCAAAAATAAATAAGCTCTTTTTTTTCATAAAACACTCACCAAAGTTAAATGTGTTCTGTGTCCTTTTTTTCTTTCGTATCCATGTCTTCTAATTTTTTTAAAAGCAATAACTTTTTTATCCTTTTTATGTTCTTTTATTTTAGCCTTAACAGATGTCACAGAAAAATCCAAAGCTTCATCAGCCACAGTTGAAAGAACCTTTAAATCTATAACAGAATCAACCTCTGCATCAATTTTAGGTAAGGCCAAAGTTTTTCCTTTTGTTGCTAAATATTGTTTTCCACCCGATTCTATAATATACTTCATGAAAAAATTATATTATAACTTTATCAATAAAAAAAGATGCGATTTTTTAAGCCGGGTTCTGTTTAAGCGAATTATTAATCTTAAGAAAGATAAAATCTTTTATCTTGCGTCCCACCTTAGTTTTTTTTCAGAAGTTAAACTATTACTTGGACTTGCTCCGAATGGGGTTTTCACTAACAGGCTAAAATTACTCAAAGCCCTGGTAAGCTCTTACCTCACCTTTTCACCATCACTTTAAAAAAAAAGCTGTCTATTCTCTGTTGCACTTTCCCTACCGTTTTATAAAAAACAGCGCCAAAATTTCTTTGGCATTCTTTACTTCTGGAGCCCGGACTTTCCTCTTTTTATAAAAAAGCAATTCGCAAAATCGCACATTCAAAAGTATATCAGAAAAAAAAATATATATCAAAAACCTATTTAGAAGATAAAACTTCTTGAATTTTTTTTGAAATCTCTTCTTTAACGGTTTTTTTTATCAAATCATCCTTAGACTCCAAAGACAAAGAAATTAAAGATTTAATATAAGAAATACCTTCTTCTGAAGAGCAAAAAGAAACAACGAACCTAACAACTTCACTTTCAACATGAGAAATAACGTTTTTTTTCAAAAGATCTTCTTCTTTTTGTTTAGCTTTTTCACCTTTTTTTTTCAAAACAAAAACCATTTCATTGTTCGAAACATCATTTTTAACAAAAGAATCTCTTTGAGGCTCCTTTTTTACATTGGAACTATTTGTATCGCCATCTTTTTCATTAAACCCCTTATCTTTAGAGTCAACGTCTAAAGTTTTTTTTAGGTTTTTCAATAACCCCTCTATAGAATCATCACCAACACTCATGCTTCTTCTCCTAACAACATCTTACAATCTAATATTAAATCATTGTTAATTTTTTTATACAACACAATTTGCTCAAAAACCAAAACCAAATCTGAACAACATTCTAAACATTGTCTTATATATTTTAACCGATCTTCGATCTTTTTCTTTAAATTTTCTTTATCAAAATCAACTGTTTTTGATGTTTTTTGCTTTAAAAACATATGTTTTTTGATGTTTTTTGAGGCTTTTCTAATGTTTTTTTTAATGTTTCTTCTAACTTTAGAAATCTCAAAGCTGTTTTTTAGTGATATGTCTAAGGAATTTTTATCTTCAAAACTATTTCCAAAAATTAAATCAAACAATTTTAAAGAAACTGAAAAAGAAGGCTTAATATCAGGATAAACCTTTAAATTGAAATCGACAGAAACAAAAGAAAGATTAAATTTTTTATCTTTTTTAAAAGAAGCAGCTGTGTTTTTTAACGCAAAACTCATATCTTCTTGCAAAAAAGAAAAAACAAACTCAAAAGAAGGATAAAAGTTAGAGGAAGACCAAAAAGATTTTTCAATATTCCATCGGCTTTCCATTTCTGATTCCAAATCGTTTATATCTTGCTTTAAGTCATTTATTTCCTCAAATAAATCATCTATTTTTTCATTCAACCCTGCAAAATCTAATGAATTTTTTATTTTACTTAATGCTGAATAGCACTGTTCAATATCAGACTCAATGTTTAAAAGAGCCCATTTTTTCACCCTTAACTCATATGCTTTGTTTAAAAATTCAGATAAGTTATATGCTATTTTATTTAAAAAGTCAAATTCAACCTCATTTTTTTCTACGTTTAATAAAGACTCTACCATGGGTATCAAAGGAAAACTTACTTTAAAATCTGGCTTATCATTAATTTTAAAATCAGAAGATATTCTTCCAAAATCTTTGTTGTTTTTTAAGAAAGCTTGATTTTTTTTATTGCTAATATTAGAAAATTCGCGATTAAAAAAAGGCGACTGCATAAATTTTACCACCAAAAACTTATAATCTTTATCGAAAGACTTTTTAGAATTATTTTTTAAATCCTCAAATAATTCGTTTATTTTATTCGTTAAATCTTTTTGCTGTAACTTTTTGTTTTTTTTAGATTCATTCTTTTTTTTGAAAAATTCACTTTTTGGCGTGCAAGAAAAACTTTTAAACCCGATTAAAGAGAGAAAAACTATGTATTTGTTCATATTAGTTATTTTATAATTAATATTTCAAATTTTTAATAGTGCTAAAAACTTACAAATTAATTGTTTTTGTGTTTTTTTTATTAAAAGAATGGACTCAAATTTAATATGCGTCTATAATTCGACTTATGAAAAACATTATTGAAAGTTTAGAAGACTTTTTAAACGATCAAATTGATACTGGTTTAAAAATTGCACAAATTACAAAATGGGGCCGTCAAAACACTTTAAAAATAGATATACTATTAAAACTTAAAGGTGGGTTTGCTTCTTTACAAGATTGTGAAAACGTTCATAAATTAGTTTTAATTTGGAGTAAAAAAGAAAATATTGAAAAAAATCTAAATATATCTGTGCAAAGCGAATCAATTAATAAAATTTTATTTGATTTTGAAGATTTTGAAGAAAACATTGGAAAAAAAATCAAAATTGAAACCAAAACAAAAATAGAAGATAGACGTAATTTCACGGGCTTTTTAAAACAAATAAAAGATGGTATTATATATCTGAAATCAGAACATGAAAATTTGTCAATTAGTTTTGACCAAGTAAAAAAAGCTCAACTATTACTGATTTGAAAAAAGGACAAACAAGAGATTAGAATGGAAAATTTTAATGAAATTATAAGTGCGATAGCAATAGATAGAGGGTTAGATGAATCTGTTGTAAAGCAAATTTTAGAAGAGAAATTATTAGATTTTGCTGCCAAAAAATATGGAAATAGAGATTCTTTAAAAATACAAATTGATCAGAACGGATCTTTTGAAGTTTTTCTAGAAAAAAGAATTGTGCAAGATTCTAACTATTATTCCTTTTATGAAATAAAATTATCTGACGCTATTAAAAGGAAAAAAGATGCCAAAGTTGATGATTTAATCAAAGAAGTTCTTCCTTTTAATTTAGAAGCATTTGAAATTAACAAACTTTACGTTGAATTAAAACAACAATTAAACAAACTTCAAAAAGAAAAAGAATATTCGTTTTTTTATGAAAAGATGCACACTTTAGGCGTTGGATATGTTCAAAAACTGGATCGATCTGAAGCTATCATAAGTTTTCCTGATAACTCTGGAGAAGCTGTTTTGCCAAAAAACAAAATGCTTCCAAATGATATTATTAAAAAAAATTCTTATATTAAATTTTTTATTGAAGATGTTAGAAAAAATTTTGATAAACAAATATTACTTTCCAGAACTCATCCAAATTTTTTGAGAGAGCTACTTAAAAATGAAATTCATGAAATTGCAGAAGGCATTATTGAGGTTTGCAGTATTGCTAGAGATCCTGGTAGTTTATCGAAAGTTAGCGTTAGAACTAACAGAATGTCAATTGATCCAATTAAAATTTGCATTGGCGATAGGGGCGTTAAAATTCACAATATAACTAAGGAGTTAGCTGGTGAAAAAATTAGCTTTGTTCTTGCTGATAAAGAAGACAGGGTTCCTCAAAACATTGTTAATGCTTTTGCTCCTTGTGATGTTATTAAAGTAACTGAAATTAGTAAGAATCGGTATGAAGTTGTTGTTGCTGATCAAGATTTTAGCAAAGCAATGGGAAGAGGCGGGCAAAACGTATCTTTAGTTAAAAAACTATGTGGAGTTGCCTCTATAACATTGATCACAGAAGAAAATGAAAAAAACAACACTAAAAATCTTCTTCAAAAAAGAACTCAAGAATTGGTCGATCATTTACAAATCGAAGAAATGATGGCTCATCTTTTAATTTCTGAAAATTTTGAAACTGCAGAGATAATCGCGAATTCTTCTAATGAGGAAATTGCAACTTTAAACGGCTTCGATGAAGAGCTTGCAGAAACTTTAATTTTTAGAGCTAAAGAGTTTTTAGAAAAAGAAAGAGAAGCTCTAAAAAATTCACTAGAAAAAGAAAATAAAGATGTTTCTCTTTTTTCTATGCAAAACTTAACTACTAATCAAATTAAACTTTTAAACAAGAATGATATACTCTCTAAAATGGAGCTTTCCATGTTAGACGCTGTTGAATTAATGGAAATTTTTGATAAAGCTAATTTAAACTTAGATTTTGAAACTTCTTGCAATATCATTACACTTGCTAGAAATATAAAACCTAAAAAAACAGGAGGAATAAATGGCTGAAGATAAGACAAAGGATTCAAAAAAAATTTTGAAGTTAAAATTTGAAGCTCCTAAAAAAGAGTTGAATTCAGAAAAATCCATGGAAAAAGATGAAAAAAAACATCCTTCTGACATCAATAAAAGTATTGTTGATAAAAAAATAGAAGAATTAAATAACCCTAATACAAAGTTAATTAAAGGAATGCCTCAGGTTTTAACCGATGCTAACACAAAAATTATAACTAACAGATCTTTAAACAAAAACGATAATTCTTCTTCTTTTCGAAAAAAAACTTTTATACCAAAAAATGAGAATAAGTTTAACAAGCCTAAAAATGAAGATAGACAAAATTTTATAAAAAGAGATTTTAACAATTTTAATCGCAATAATTTTAATAATAACTTTCAAAATCCATCTAATTCTGGCTTTTTTAAAAGAGATTTTTCTAGCCCAGGTTTTAATAGAGACAATAAAGATCAGTTTAAATCTGGTTTTATAAAAAAAGATTTTCCTAGAACTGAAGGTGGTTTTAACAATAGAAACAATACTGGAGCTCAAAATAGATTTGGTCAAAACAATAACTTTTCTGGACAACCTTTTAACAATAGAAACAACACTGGATCTCAAAATAGATTTGCTCAAAACAATAATTTATCTGGACAACCTTTTAATAATAGAAACAACACTGGATCTCAAAATAGATTTGGTCAAAACAATAATTTATCTGGACAACCTTTTAATAATAGAAATAATACTGGAACTCAAAATAGATTTGCTCAAAACAATAAATTTGGTGGACAACCTTTTAACAATAGAAACAACACTGGATCACAAAATAAATTTGGTCAAAACAATAACTTTTCTGGACAACCTTTTAATAATACCAATAAATTCGCTGGTCAAAATAATTTTGATTCTAAGTTCAGTAAACCTGCTGTTTTTTTTTCCTCTTCTCCTTTTGAAAAGAAAAAAAGAAATGGCAAAAAAGAATCATCTAAGCCCAAATTAACTCAATTTTCCAATATTATAGGAAATAATTTTATTGGCAGAATAGAAGATTCAACTTTAGAAGATTCTGTTTATTACAAAGTTAAAAAAGGCAGAAAAAACAATTTTTCAAAGTCTAAAGCTGTTTTAAAAAAAACAATTGAGCTTGAAAATGAAATTTCTTTAAAAGAGCTTGCAAGTTTACTTTCAACAAAAATTGAAGAAATAGAATACCAATTGAAGTATATTGGATATGATGAAACTATAAACATAAATGCGCCTTTGAGCAATGAAATTTTAGAAATGGTTGCAACTTCTCTTGGTCATAAAGTTATTAGAAAAGATTCTATTAATCAAGAAAAATTTGATGTTTTTAGCATTAAAATAGATGAAAACACTGCTAAAAAAAGAGCTCCTATTGTTGCTATTGTTGGACATGTTGATCATGGTAAAACCTCTTTATTAGATAAAATAAGAAAAAGCAACTTAACTAAATCTGAAGTTGGTGGAATTACACAAAAAATAGCTGCTTATTCTGTTCATACAAAAAATGGAGATATAACTTTTATTGATACTCCTGGTCATTCTGCTTTTTCTAATATGAGAAAAAGAGGTATTAATTTAAATGATATCACAATTCTTGTTATTTCTTCTGTCGAAGGAGTAAAAGATCAAACAATTGAAGCTATTAAACAAATTCAGAAAACAAAAACTCAATTAATAGTTGCTTCAACTAAATGTGATTTGCCTGGATCTAATATAGAAAAAATTAAGCAAGAATTATCTAAACATGACGTTTTAGTAAAAGACTACGGTGGGGATATTGAGCTTATTGAGGTTTCATCTGTTACTGGTCATAACGTAGAGTTATTACTTCAAACAATTTTAGTTTATGCTGATTTAATTGACCTCAAAGCAAACTATGATGCAAAAGCAATTGGTGTTGTTTTAGAATCAAAAATTGACATAAAAATAGGAACTTTGTCTACTATTTTAATTCAACAAGGAACACTAAAAATTGGTGATGTTTGCTCTACCTTAAAAACCTTTGGAAAAGTGAAAGGAATGTGGAATGATATGCATAAAAGCATAAAAGAAGCTACTCCTGGTATGGCCGTTGAGGTTTTGGGTCTAAATGATTGCCCTATTCCTGGTGATAATTTTGCTGTTTTAGATCATACTTTTGCTACGGAGTTAACTAAAAAATCTGTTTCTCAAGAATCAATAAGTTCAATTAATGAAATTGAAGATTTTTTTGCAACTGAAAAACCAACTTTATACTTAATTTTAAATGCAGACACTCAAGGCGCTTTAGAGGCTTTAGAACACACATTAAACAATTTAGATGTTGAACATAGTAAATATAAAATAGTAAAAAGATCTGTTGGAAAAATTAAAGAATCTGATATGGATTTAGCTAAATTAACTAATTCTATGATTCTAAATTACAATTTAAGCATTAGCAAAGACATAGAGTTTTTAGCTAAAAACGATAATATTTTGATTTGCTCTAGTAAAATAATTTATGAAATAGAAAAAAAAGTTCAAGAAGAATTAGAAAAAATGATCACTTTAATAGAAGAAGAACTTTATACAGGAACAGCTGTTGTAAAAAGAATCTTTAAATCATCCAAAATTGGAAATATTTCTGGGTGCATGGTTATAGATGGAAAAATTTTAAAAGGTGCTGTTGCTATCGTTCTTAGAAAAGGTAAAGAAGTGTTTAAAGGAAAAATTGAATCTCTCAAAAAATCTAAAGATGAGGTAAAAGAAGTTGCAAACGGCCTTGAATGCGGAATTTTTGTAAATTATAAAGAAATTTCAGAAGAAGATGAAATTAAATGCTATAAAATAGAATATAAAAGACCAACTTAATGAATTCATTTAGTTTATATATTCATTGGCCTTTTTGTATAAAAAAATGCCCTTATTGCGATTTTAATAGCTATGCTTGGAAAAATGATCCAGAAGAGTGGACCACTTTGTTAATTAAGGAAATTGAATTTTATTCAGAAACTTTTAAAAATTACAAAATTAATACAATTTTTTTTGGGGGTGGTACTCCTTCTTTAATTCCTTCTTTTTTAATTGAAAAAATATTAAATAAAATTAAAGAATTTTGGAATATAAAAGGGATTGAAATTACCATAGAAATTAATCCTTCATCTATTGAAACTGGAAATTTAGAAAACTTTCTAAAAGTTGGTATTAATAGATTTTCAATTGGCGTACAATCTTTAAGCGATATGGATTTAAATTTTTTAGGAAGAATTCATTCTGCAGAAGAAGCAAAGAAAATAGTAACCGAAGCTTCTAAAATTTGCAACAATGTTTCAACCGATTATATTTATACGCTTCCTTATGATGATTTACCAAAATGGAAAAAAGATTTAGATAAAATTTTAGACTTTTCTTTACACAATAATATAAAACATTTATCCTTATATCAATTAACAATTGAAGAAAACACGCAATTTGCTCATGATGTTAGAGTCAAAAAATGGATTCCTATGAACCAAGATAAACAAAGCATTTTATATAGATATACTCATAAAATTTTTCATAAATTACATTGGAACCAATATGAAATTTCTAATATATCTCAATCTATTGAATATGAAAGCCAACATAATTTATGTTATTGGAATTATAATCAATATTTAGGTATTGGGCCTGGTGCACATAGCCGAATGATAATTAATAATCAAAAATATAAGTTTAATAATTATAAAAATCCTAACAAGTGGAAAGAACAAATAAACAACACTGTTGAGAAAAATCAATTTGTAGAAGAATATGAGACTTTATCATTAAAGGACCAAACAATTGAAAAAATGCTAATGGGGTTTCGATTAAAAAAAGGAATTTTTTTATATGAAAATGAATTAAATTATGTAAATAAAACAAATTTACAACTATTAATTGATAAGAACTTTATAAAAAACAACAACAATGTTTACACTCTTTCATTAAATGGTAGATTAAAACTTAATGCAATTTTAAGAATGTTAATTGAAGATTAATGTTCCACGTGGAACATTTAAGTTGCAATTTTTTAATAACAATTCAAAAAACTCTTTCCTTACTTTATAAACGATTTTAATAAAAATCATTTCAAATCAATAATTTTTTAATAATGTTCCACGTGGAACATTTTTTATTTTTCTATTAAATAATCATAGATATCTTCTTCTTCATCATTATCTATTGATTGCACTTTTAACAATATAATTAATTCTGTTTTTTTTGCTTTTTTTGCTTTTTTTGTTAATTGAGTTTCTTCATATGATGATGTATCAATTAATCCACCTATTATTGCATATTGTCCATCTCTTAAAACTAACACACTTTCCATTTCTCTTGTTTTTATTATAGGTATTTTTGATTCATTTTTTTTATTTCCTTTAGAACATGAAACAAAATCATATCCAATATCTTCAATTTCTTTACTAACTTCTGTTACTGTCGGTTTTATATAAAGTTTTATTAAGTTGTTTTCTAATTTTACAACATGAACAGAAAAAGTTACTCCCACTGGATATGTAACAAAATCGGTTTGCTTATTTGTTGCTCCCACTTTATATTTATCATTCATCACTGTTTCTGATTTAAACTTAAAATAAATTTTGTTTTCAACTGATTTAAAAATACCAACATGATTGTTAGAAATTAATAAATATGGATTAGAGATTGAACTTGTTTTTCCATATTTTACTAAAAAATTTAAAATGATATTTTTGATTGTTGAAACTCCAAAATCCGATACAAAAGTAAGCATATTATTTTTTACACCTCCAGTGAACATACTGTTGGGTAATTTTTCGTTTATATCTTTGCTTAATTTATCAAAATCAACACCGAACGAAAATTCATCAAACAATTCAATTTCTAATACTTTTGCTTCTACTAAAACTTGATCGTTTAATCTTTTTTTTATTGAATTTAAAAATAATGAAATTTTTTTATGAATTTTTTGAGGTGCAACCACTGAGATAATACCAGCTTGAGCATTAATTGTAAAAGTATGATCTTTTGTTAAAATTGCAGTTAAATTATTAGATATCATTTCATAATAATTATTGTTGTTTTTATAGAAACTTTTAGAAACATTTCCTTTTGATTGATCTCCAAACGAATGATCTACTGACGTTGAAAACTCTGTTCCTATAGATGATGATAAATTTCCTAAATAATAATTATGAAGATATTGAACATCTTCTTCTATATTTGCATTTAAATCATTTATAATTATCTTATTATTTAATTGATGACATATTTCTAATAAAACATTAATAAAAGGCTTTTTATTAGCTTTATAATTTATTTTGAGCTCTTTATTAAAGCTTAAAGTTACTCCCAATGAGGATGCGATTTTTCTTAGAACAACGGCACAATCTACTTCATCCGTAAACATTACAGAACACGGCTGCAACCATTCTTTTTTTATACTTAATTTTTTTTCTTTTTTAGGAATGATATTAAGCGTTTCTTTTTCTTTTTCAATTATAGTCAATGGAGCTTTAATTTTCTTTTTTTCACATCCAGTTAATAAAAAAAGAGCAATTAACAAAAGTAAAAAGTTTTTATTTTTCATATAATAAATATGATACATTAATTAGTAATATTGCTCTATTCAATAAAACAAATAATGCATATTTATAATCTGCTAATATTTGTTTTTTTAATAACATAAAATATAATTTTTATATGAATTTTATTAATTTTTATAATCAATATTATTATTTGTTTGTTTTTATTTTATTATTTATTTTATCTTTACAGGATTTTTATTCGTTAGAAGTTGATATATTAACATTTACAAGTGCAATTTTATTATTATTATCAAATATACAAAATTATTTTTCACTTTTTTTTTCTTTAACAGGAATGATTTTAATCGTTTTTTTATCAAAATTTTATTACAAAAAAGATTTATCTTCTTTTGCCGATTTAATATTAATTGTAGCTTGTAGTTCACAAATAAAAACATCAAAATTAGGTTTTTTTTTGATATTAATTAGTTTTTTTTCTTTAATTTATTGCTTGGTTTTCAGAAAAAACAAATTCCCTGCAATTCCATTTATTTCGATTGCTTTTTTTTCTATAAATATATTTAAATTTTTTTCTAATTTAGAACTTTTTTTGTTGTTTTAATCTCAGAATTACTTAATAAAAAAATTATTCTCTTCAATTATTTTCCAATTTACATTTTTATATGGTTTAATAAAAACATAATGATTTTTAAAAATTAAATTAAATAATTTTATATTTATATCTATAAATAAATTATCAGAAGCATCATATTTAGATAATTTTTGCATAAAATCAAATATTAAGAAATTAGTGCTTAAAACATGGCCGTTTTCACAATGAAGACATCTTTCATAATCTAAATCAAAAACACTTAATCCTTTTCTTTCTCTTGAAAGCTGCAAAACACCTAAAGCATTAATTGGCAAAATTTTTATAGAAGCTTTATCTTTTTTAAAAGCCTGCTTAAATTTTTCATAAATTTTATAAATCTTTTCTTCTTGTTCCATATCAATTAAATCAATAGCAATAATACCACCCAAATTTCTTAAAATAATTTGATCAACAATAATATCGACCGCTTCTAAATTTATATTAAAAGAAGTTTCTTCCATCGTTTTTCCTTTTGTATTTTTTTTAGAATTAACATCTATTGTTATCATCGCTTCTGTTTTTTCAATTATTATCGAACCATTCGAGGGCAATAATATTTCTTTTTTATATAAGGAATTCAACTGATTTTCAATCAAAGTTAAAAATTTTATATCTTTTTTTATTTCAATTGAAGGAAATTTAATAAAGTTATTATCATTATAAGACTTAAGTAAATCATAATTTTTTTTATTATTCACAAAAACTTTTTCAATTAAAAAAATTGAATATGATCGCAAAACTTGAACTAAATCTTCATTTTTCATCAATAAATTGAAAGAATTTGCTTTTTTAAAAGCTTTATAGATGTAATGATATGTTTTTTTTAAAGATAAAAAATCTTCTTGTATCTCATCTATACAAGATTCTGTCGCAGAAGTTCGAACTATCACTGTTCCTTCTTCAGCCAATAATTTTAAAAAAGACTTAATTAAAATTCTTTGATCAGCTTTTATATTACTTGAAATACCATGATCACCATTTCCAAAAGGCATATAAACACAAAAAATACTTGCAAAAGTAATGTTATTAGTAAGTTTTAAGTATTTAAATTCTAAAGAATCTCTAATAACTTGAACCAAAATTTTATCACCTTTTTTTATGAATTTTTTTAATTTTTTTGTTTCTTTATCGAAATATTTATAGCTTAATTGTTTAAAAGGCAAAAAACCAATTGTGTCTTCAGCAATTCGAACAAATATACTTTCCAGGCTATAATCAACTTTTTCAACAATACCACAATAAATATTGTTTAATTTTATATTGTTATTCTTATCTAAAACTTTATATTGTAAAATTTTATAATTTTCATCCAATAAAATTACGGTGGTTTTAAACCCTTCAATATCATTAATAAAACAAAAATTTTTAAGAGATTGCATTGATATAATGTTATTTAATAAAATGCATTTAGGAAAGCATCTTTCTTGGGGGAGAAAAAAGTGTTTACATCAGTAATAAAAAAAAAGGGGAGACCTTGTAAATTTGTTGAAAATACCAAATATTTAATTGAAAAAAAAGAATTTTTGTTTGGATCTAATTCAAAAGCTAAATATATGAATATAGTGAATGTAGCTTATAACTCAAATAAAATAACAGCGGAAGAAAGAGATATGGCCACATATTTAGAAACTTTATATTTTCATATGAAAAAAGATATAGGTGTAAAATCAATTCCAAAAGCATCACCAAGCACCTGGACAGTAAAAATTAAGTTTTCATATAATCAAATCATCAAAAGCAAAGAAAAAGCATTAAATGACTGGAATTTGGTAAAAAATTATATACAAAAATTTGAACCAATGATTGCTTCAGAATTTTTAAGCTTAATCTGCGATCATCATAATTATGAAGAGTTATTAGCATTAAAAATGAATTTTCAAATTATGGATATACTAAAAAAAGGTTTATCTTGCATTAAAAAAATGTTTAACAATTATTAATTATTAATTTTTCTTTAAAAAAACAATTAATTTTCGTATTATAAGAAGATGATTAGTTACGAATTTTATGCAAAATCCCCAGTGTTGTTTAAAAATTATATTATTTTTTCAACAAACAACTCCTTATATAAGTTTGACAAAGAGTTAAAAACAGTGGAGAATTTATTAATAACAAATAATGAAATTAAACATTTAAAAATCAGTAATGATAATTTAATTTTTGTAAGTGAGTTTGAAGGCGGCCCTGATTTATATATAATGAACCTAAACACAAAGCAAGTTTCAAGATTATCTTTCACAGAAGATGCATTTATCAAACCAATTTATTTTCATAATGATCAAATTTTATTTATTTCAAGCGAATATTCAGCTATTAGTAGCCATCAAACTAATACTTATGAAATAAACATTCAAACAAAAGAAATTAAAAAAATTAATTATCATTCTATTTTTGCATTAACAAAGGATGAAGATGATATTTATACCCAAAAAGATGAATATGGATACCTATCCTGGAAAAATTATAGAGGTGGCTCAAGAGGTAAAATTTATAAAAATGGAGAATTATTAATAGATCTTCCTGGTCAAGCAATTTCTCCTGTTTTTTATAAAAAAAGAATTTATTTTATATATGAAGATAACAGCGATACAAATATTTATTCTTGCGATACAAAAGGAAAAGATTTAATAAAACACACCAATCATAAAGAATTCAAATTGCAAGGATTGGAAATAAAAGACAATGAAATTATTTATACTCAAATGGGAGAAATATATGTTTTCAACATTGAAAAAAATCAAACAGAATTAATTGAAATAAATTTAAAAATACAACAACCAAATAAGAAACAAAGTCTACATACACAATATTTAACAAGCATTGATAACAATGAAGAAAAAATAATTTGCGCTATCAGAGGGAATCTTTTTGAAAAAAATTTATATTCAGGTGGATTAAAACAAATTACATCAGAATTAAGATATGTGCATACGGGTTTTTTAAATGAAAAAATTTTTGGAATAAAAGAAGGAAGAGAAACAGAATTACATATTTTTGAAAATGAAAACATCATAAAACATAAGTTAGCATCACAAAAAATAGAACATATTGCAGTTTCAACAAAAGGATTCATAGCTTTTTCTAACCATAAAGGAGAACTATCTATAATTAATGAAAAAGGAGAACAACACTTGATAACTCAAACTGTAAAACCTATTGATAATTTTGAGTGGTCAAAAAATGGAAATTGGTTAGTATATGAATTACCAAAAGCCAACTCTTCTGCGATTGTTTTATTTAATTTAAAAGAAAAATATAATTATTATGTTATAGATGATGAATATCAAAACACAAATCCAACAATAGATCCAGAAAATAATTATATAGCTTTCTTATCTAATAGAAATCTTCAAATAAAAATGGACGAAGTGAAATTTGATTATAATTTTGATATAAAAACAAACGCCTTTTATGTACCTTTAAAAGAAAATTTTAATATATTAAAACCATGGATAATAGAAAATAAAGAATTAAAAAAAACAGATCCAAATCAAAAAGAAGAAGAAAATGAAAAAGATAAAAAAGAAGAAAATCAAGATCAAGAAGAGCTTTTTGAACTAAAAAACATCTCTGATAAAATCAGCCCATTAAAAATTAACCATAAATTAGAAGAAATTTATGCTTTAGAAAACCAAATTTTAGGTATAATTTCAGATGAAAAAAGGGTTGTTTATAACTTAAAAACTTTAAAAGAACAAATAATTCAAGAAAAACAAGAAGCAACAATAATAACGAACAACAAAAAATCAATTACAACAATAAATGAAAACACAGTTTTAATTTCTGATATAAATGAAAAAGCAGAAGAAGATAATTGGAAAACATCCAAATTTGATTTAACTAATAAATATTCTAAAACAGAAATCAAAAAAGAATTAGAAAACATATTTGAAGAGTTAACATGGTTTATGGAAGAATTTTTTTGGTCGAAAGAAATAATCATAGATTTCAAAGAAAAAATTCAAGAATACAAAAAATTTTTACCACGAATTAATACAAAAGCTGAACTATATGAAATATTAAAACAAATTCAAGGTGAAATGAAAACTTCGCACTCTTATATATTTCAATCATATAAAACAAGTAATAAAGGATATTTAGCAATAAAAACTAAAGAAAAAGAAAATAAAATAGTAATTGAAGATTATATAATCTCTACAAGCAAAACAAAAGAGCACCCATTAATTTTAGAAAATATAAAAAAAGGATCACAAATTTTAAAAATAAACGGAGAAGAAACAACAAAATCAAACATAGAAGAACAATTACTAAATCAAAGCAATCAACACGTTTCATTAATAATTGAATCACCAGAAAAAGAAGTAAAAGAATATGATATAAAAACAATTGATCTTTCAACACATAAAAAATGGAACTATGAAAACTGGATAAAACAACAAGAAGAGTATATAAACAGCAAAAATGCAGATATAGCGTATATTCATATAAAAGATATGAGTAGTGCTGGATTCATAAATTTTTTCAAAAAATACATATCACTACACGATAAAAAAGCAATAATAATAGATGTAAGATATAACGCAGGAGGACACGTATCAACATTAATTTTAGAACAATTAACAAAAAAAAGAACAGGAATAGATATACCAAGACATTTTGCAAAACATTCAATTCCAAACTACACAACAAATGGAAATTACGTGCTTTTAATTAATGAAAACACAGCATCAGATGGTGAAATTTTTGCAGAAAATTTTCGTCAAATGAAATTAGGAAAAATAATAGGAAAAAGAACCTGGGGAGGAGTAGTAGGAATTTGGCCAAGATATAATTTAATAAACAACTTAACAACCTCTCAACCAGAATTCGCAACAATCTTTTTTAATGCAAAACAAGAAATAGAAAATCATGGAGTAGTTCCAGATATAGAAATAGAAAACTCAATAACAGAAGAAATTACCCCACAAAATGATAATCAGCTAAATCAAGCAATTGAAATTTGCAATACATTTAAATAAAAAATTTTAAAATTGTTCCACGTGGAACATTAAAAATTAAAATAACAAAAAAAAATAAAACAAACAGAACATATATAAAAAGAAACAAACAACAAATTAAAAATGTTCCACGTGGAACATGACAATATAAAAAAAGCTCAATAACAAAAATTCAGTTATATGAAAAAAATTCACCAGATAAAATATAGAAAAGTTAAAATAAAATTGTTCCACGTGGAACATAAAAAAATTATTCCTCCCTATAAGGAAGAATAGATAAAAATCTAGCAGTTTTAATAACTTTAGAAACCGATCTTTGAATTTTAGATTGATTTTTAGGTGGCTTCTTATTAAACAAAGCCCCTTTTCTTTCAGCTATTCTAGCTTGTTCACCTAAAAATTTAGATAAAGTATTAGGATCATCGTAAGAATAAAATTTATTTTTATTTTTATAAGCATCAGTTTCATACTGATTAGAAAAAATACCATAAGATTGTTTTTTAGGATTAGCCAAAGAAATCAACACTCGCAAAACATCAGATTCAAGAGAAATTTTTTTCTTAATAATATCAACAATAGAAGGGGAAGATTTAGTGTATAAACAAACATAATATCCTTTAGAATTACTTTTATCATTAATAGGATAACTAAAAGACCTAATTTTAGTAAAAGAAGCCTCAACAACTTCAGCAACTTGAACAGTAGAAGTATTTTCATCAGAAGGATTAACCGCTAATTTTGATCTTTTTTTTGAAGTTTGATATTCATCTTTTTTTTGAACAATTTCAGTCTCAATAATAGCTTTTAAACTACTTAATTTTTTTTTAACTTCATCTTCAGAAAGGTGTTGATGCAAAATTAAACAAACTTCATAATTTCTTTTACCATCACCGTATAATTCAACTAATCTTTTTCTAGCCAACACTAGCTCCTTAGAAAGGATTTTATATTATTTTTGTAGATTAGTCTATATCATAAAAATATTTTAAAATAAGATAACAAATGTTTGATATATTAATAATTGGAAGTGGCCCAGCAGGATTAACAGCAGGAATATATGCAAAAAGAGCAAATAAAAAAACAGGAATAGTAGAAGGAAAAGAAATTTGCGGACAATTAATGAAAACAGCAGAAGTTGAAAACTATCCAGGATTCGCAACTCCAATTCAAGGACCAAAATTAATGCTGGAAATGTACAATCAAGTCAAAAACCTAAACACAGAATTTATAAAAGATTTTTTAATCGATTTTGAAAAAAAAGAAGATGAATTTATAGTAAAACTTTCGAAACAAACACTAAAAACAAAAACATTAATAATAGCAACAGGCGCAACACCAATAATGTTAGGAATAGAAAAAAAATTCATAGGAAAAGGAGTGTCAACATGTGCAACATGTGATGGATCTTTTTTCAAACAGAAAACAGTAGCAATAATAGGAGGAGGCAACACAGCAGCAGAAGAAGCCCTTTATTTATCAAACATAGCAAAAAAAATATATTTAATTCACAGAGGAAGCAAGTTAACTAGCGAAGAAATAGCAAAAGAAAGATTAAACAAAAAAACAAATATAGAAAAAATATTTCATACGGAAGTAATTGAATTTTTAGGAGATGATTTTTTGTCATCAATAATAATAAAAAATAACCAAACAAATGAAAAACAAACATTAAAAGTAGATGGAACATTCATAGCAATAGGATACAAACCAAACACATCTTTTTTAGCAAACAAACTAGATTTAGATGCAAAAGGATACGTAAAAGACCAAGTAATAACCAAAATAAAAGGATTGTTTGTTGCAGGAGATGTACACGATTCAAAATATAGACAAGCAATAACAGCAGCAGGATATGGATGCATGGCAAGCTTAGAAGCCCTAAAATATTTAGATAAATAATATTAAATCAGATTCATCTCCAATCATAACCAATAATACTACCAACAGAACCATCTTCTTTCTTCAAAAAAGATTTAAAATTTTTAACAGAACAAACACCAATAGGAAGCTGATTTTCAGAAGCAATAGAAACAGAAGATAAATCAAGAACAGATAATTTTTTTTCAATAATATGGCTATAAGAAACCTTATTTAAAATTTTAGAATCATTAAGAGAAGGATCCATATCATAAACCCCATCAACTTTAGTAACTTTAACCATAGCATCAACACCAACTTCAAGAGATTTGATAACAGAACTTAAATCAGTGCTAACATACCCAACAGAACCAAGCCCCCCACCAAAAATAACCCAATACCCCTGATCAAAATAAGAAATAGCAACTTCAGGAGAATATTTAACCCCAAAATCAGAAAAATGAGTCAAAACAACAGATTTAAATCCCATAAAATTCAAAAACTCACTCAACAAAAAAGAATTAAATAAAGTGCTTAAAACGCCAAGTTTATCAGAAGTATTTCGAGTAAGAGCAGGAGAATTTCTGCTTGAAGAAACATCAATTTGCCCCCCTCTAATTCTATTACCCCCACCAACAACCATGTATCCAGAAGTAATCTCACTTTCCTTTAATGTATTAAAAAAAAGAACGCCATCATTGGTTAAATCATTAGAAGCAGAAAAAAATTCACCAGATATTTTAAATAATAAATTCATATAAAAAAATATTAAAAAAATAATAATAGCGAAGCAATAATAAAAAAAACAAAAGATATTAAGATTATGAAGTTTTTGTTAAAATTTCAGGATGAAAAATTTTATAACATTGCTGCCTCCTCCAAACATAACAGGATCACTCCACATAGGTCATTATTTTAATTGGGCACTTCAAGATTTTTTAATTCAATATAAAAAAGCAAAAGGATACAAAACAGAATGGATCCTAGGACTAGACCATGCAGGAATAGCAACACAATATGTGGTAGAAAGAAAATTAGCAGAGAAAGGCGAATCAAGAAAAGAATTAGGAAGAGAAAAATTCAACGAAAAAATTCAAGAATGGAAAATAGAAGCAGAAGAGTTAATTCAAAAACAAGTAGATAACTTTAAATTTGATATGAATTGGAATGTAAGACACTTCACAATGGACGAAGATCATCAAAAAAGAGTGAGAGAAGCTTTTGTAAAACTTTATAAAGATGGATTAATAGAAAAAAAATTAAAAATAACAAACTGGGATACAAAATGCAAAACAGCAATTTCAGATTTAGAAGTAATAGAAAAAGTAGAAAAAAGCAAAATATATATAATTGAATATAAAGCAGAAAACAAAGAAGAAGAATCATTATATGTAGCCACAACAAGGCCAGAAACAATATTTGCAGACGTAGCATTATGCCTAAACCCAGAAGATCCAAGAGCAAAAAAATTAGAAGGAAAAAAATTTTTAATACCACTAATAAACAAAGCAATTCCAGTAATTTTAGACGAACTATGCCAAGCAGATAAAGGATTAGGAGTATTAAAAGTAACACCAGCACATGATTCTTTAGATAACGAAATAGGAGAAAAACACAAATTAGAATTAATAAGCATAATAAACGAAGAAGGCAAACTATATAACACAATAAAAGAATTAGATGGATTAACAATAGAAGAAGCAAAAAAAGAAATTATAAAAATTTTCAAAGAAAACCAAATAAATTACGAAGAAAAAGAATGGGAAGGAATAAAAAAATACACAGAAAAATCAGGAGTTCCATTAGAAATGATACTAACAGAACAGTGGTTTTTAGATGTATCAACAATGGCGAAACAAGCATTAGAAAACATAGAAGAAGTAAAATTTTACCCAGAATATTTAAAAAACACATTCAAAAATTGGATGATCAACATAAAACCATGGTGCATTTCAAGGCAAATATGGTGGGGACATCAACTACCAATATGGTATACAAAAGAAGGCGAAATAATTTGCGAAACAACAAAAGAAGAAGCAGCAAACAAAGCAAAAGTTGATAAGGAAGAACTAAAACAAGAAACAGACGTTTTAGACACCTGGTTTTCATCAGCATTATGGGCAAATTTAACAGAAGAAAAAATAGATGTATTAATAACAGGAAAAGACATCTTGTTTTTTTGGGTAGCAAGAATGATAATGTTCAGCCTATATTTATACAATAAAAACCCATTCAAAAAACTTTATTTCAACGGAATAGTGAGAGATAAAAATAACGAAAAAATGTCAAAAACAAAAGGAAATGTAATAAATCCAATAGAATTAAATGAAAAATATGGAGAAGATGCCTTAAGATTCACATTATTAAAAAACACAGCAGGAAACAAAGATATAAAACTAAACGAAAAAGAAGTAGAACTATCAAGAAATTTCATAACAAAAATAAGAAATGCAGAAACATTTTTAACAAAATATATGAACAAAAATTATAAAGAAAATGAAAATTTAGATAGTTGGATAGAAACAAAAATTTTTGAATATAAACAAGAAATAGAAACAAACATAGAAGAATACGAATTTCAAAAAGCAGCAGAGCTATTTTATGACTTAATGTGGAATCATTATTGCAATTGGTATATAGAAGGACTAAAAGAAAACCCAAGCACAAAAGCAATAAATTATTTTTACGAAATATTAAAAATAGGACAACCATTTTTACCATTAACAATAGAAAAAATTCTCCCAAAAGAAAATAAAAAAATAACAATAACAAAAAAAGAAACAAACTTTGAAAAAGTAATAAAAATCACAAAGTTTTTAAGAAAAATAAAAAAACACAGTGATATAAAAACATTTTATATAGAATTTGAAGAAAAATTAATTGAAAATTATACAAAAATAAAAAATGAAAAAACATCAAATTTTGCAATAATTTTAGAACAAGAAAAAATCTTCATAGAAAAAGAGCATATAGAAAAAGTAAAAGAAGCAATAGAAAAAGAGAATAAAGAACTAGAAAAAGAAAGATTAGAACTAACAAAAAAGATAGAAACAGCAAAAAGCGTACCAAACAACATTGTAGAAGAATGGAAAAACAGAAATAAAAACACAGAAGAAAAATTAGAAGAAATAAACCAATTAAAAAAATTAATAAAATGAAACGATATTGACGATAAAATTAAAATAAAAGAAAATAAGAGCAAGATGAAAAATAAAATAAAAAATTTTTTGTTAACATTTTTAATAATAGCAACAATAGAAATAAAAACAAAAAAAGATAGATCAAAAGAAAATAAAATAATAAACGGACACAATTTAGATGAATTAGAAGAAGGAGATATATACGTAGGACAAAGCGAAAGTGAAGTTTTAAACATTCTAGGAAAACCACTAATAATTCCAGGCCAAACAAACACGTTGTATTATTTCAAATCAGTAAGATCTATATATCCAGTTTTTCCATTAAGAGGAAAAATAAAATCAGGAACACTTTTAATTATAGAATTAGATGAACAAAGAAAAATAATTAGTTTCAAAAAACAAGAATATCACGCATATAAAACATCAAAATCAATAGAAAAAAGACTAAAAGAATTGATAGAAAAAAGAAAACAAATAGAAAAAAATCAAAAAGAATTTGTTCAAAAAAATGATGAAAAACAAATAGAAAGAATAGAAAAAGCTAAAAAAAGCAAAATTAAACCTAAAAAATAAATATGTTTTATAAAAAAAAAACCTTTCCAACACGTCAAAACATTAGTTTTTTAAAGTTACTTTTAAAAAGAACAAAAATAAAAAATTTAGATACAAAAACGCATAAAAAAAGTTCAAATTTCAACTGTTTTTAAGCCTTTTTTAACGTTTTTTTAGCATAAAAATTACAAAATTATTTAAAAATAATCTTCATAGGAATTCCACAAAAACCAAAATGATTGGATAATTTTTTCTTTAACATGATTTCTTTATCTCTAGCAATTTCCGAATTTATAAAAAATTTAGGATATGCTGTTTCAATCTGAGAAATGAATTTAATCTTGGGTTCTAACGGTTTTATATAAGAAACAAGCCAAGTATTCAAAGTAGAAGTCGAAATTCTTTTATAAAAACTTGATTCCATCGACTTCATTAAATTTCTTATAGAGTGTAAATTAACTTTTGTCAAACAAGAAATGCATAAAATCGGAATATTAAAGATTCTCTCATACTTGTTTTTTATTTCTGCCAATTTTTTATTATTATTAATTAAATCAATCTTATTAATAACAAGAAAAACCGGCTTGTTTCGCTTAATAGCTAAATTAATCATCCTAAAATCTTGCTTTTCATTTTCCAGGTTGGTTATAACCATAATACCGAAAACGTTGTTATATCTAGGGAAAAATGCATTATGTCGCTGTCCTGGAGTATCTAACAAAACGTTGTCGTCTATATCTACGGGTAAAAACTCTTTTGTGGTTCCATCTTCATCTTTTACTTTGTGTAGATCAAATTTTAACAAAGAATTAATTAAAGAAGACTTGCCCACGTTAGGCTTACCCATAACGGCCCAAATTTTCTTTTCTAAAGAAGGTGTTTCTTTATAATGATCCATAAACATATCTTTTAATTTATATATGTTAAAACGAGATCTTAACGAGATTTTGATATGCTGATCAAAAAAAGAATAATCAAAATCCTCTCCTTTATCTATTTTATTCACTATTACTAAAATATTTTCAAATTTAGACTTTAGCTCTAAATATAGTTTTTTATCATAATCAAGAAGTACGTTTTCTACAACGAAATATATATAATCAACCTTAGCTGGTAAATTTTCAAATTTGAAAACACCAGGAGTATCCCAAAGCGTTATATTGCCTATTTTATGAGATCTCCAATCTAAAGTTGTGCCATCCTCATCTCGAGTAATTGCCTCATTTTTAGATAAAAGAAAATTAAAAATTGAGGATTTTCCAACATTAGGTCTACCAACTAAAAAAATATTAAATGAATTTTTGAACATAATTAACTTAGACTAGTTTAATCTTTTTTGATTTTATATCAACCAAAATTAATGTGTTGTTTGAATAAAAAACATGCGAAATAGCAAAATCTCTTAAAATAAATTCAAAAACCTTGCCTTTTTTGATCAAAAAACACCTAGAATCGTAAGTGTTTTGAGAATATCTAAAAAACAAATTTTTGAAAAAATAATTATAAAGATAAATTCCATCATAAGTTTTTTTTCCAAATTTTAGGATATTAGAATCAATAACAATAGGAGACTTAAACAAATCAATATTATTGTTATAAACCATCGAAAAATCTGATAATTTCATTGAAATAAACTTTTTTTTACCATACAAAAAAACACTGTTTTTTAACAAAACCATATTGTCAAATAAATAATCCAAATAATTATTTTTTAAAACTTTTCCAGATAATTTATGAATAACCGCAAGTCTTTTTCCATTTAAAATATAAAGATCTTGTCCAAGAACAAATCTAAAATTACCTAACTTAGAGGAATAAAAATCATTGTTATAGAATATCAAATTAATTTTTCTCATAGGAGCATCGAACCTGAAACCCAAAATTTCTTTATTATGAGAGACTAAATAAAAACGATTATTATCGACGTAAAGATCCATTCCATAATATTCATTGTTTTTAAAATTATAACTTGCAATTTCATTTCCACCATGATCAAAAACTCTTATATATTTTCTAAATTTCACATAAATATATTTAGAGTCACAACAAAAACAATGAATTTTATCAGTTCTATTCATATCCTTAAATTTTATAACTGTGTGTTGATTGTTTTTTATGTTGAAAATATTAATAGCATTTTCTTCTGAAAAACCAATATAATTTTCACCAACTAATTTTAAAATGATTCCTTTTTTTGGCGTTTTTAAAAAATTAGAAAACCCTGTTTGAGGTTCAACCACTGAAACATCTGTTTCTTCACTAACATCTCCAAACGTGCTTTTTTTACTGTTAGTTGTTTCTGACTTTACGGCTATTCTTGCAACAAAAAAACTAAAGTTAAACAATAAAAAACTTAATAATTTCATTTTTTTTCTCCTTTATACTGAATTAAAACATTTAAAAAAAATGGTGTTTTTCCTTCTTGAAAAGACTTACCATAAAAAATTTTAGAAAGAATTAACAAGTTTCTCCATTCGCTTGCTTCTAAAATAGAATCAAAATCATCTCCAAAAATTCCATCTAATTGATTTAAAAATTTCAAATACTTTTTAAATAAATCGTTCTTTTGCGCCAGTTTCTTTATTTCTTTTTTTTCTTTATCTTTTTCTAAAATAATTTGCCTAATTCTTTCATAAAAACCAAACTGTTTATTTTTTAAAAAATCTTCAGATTTTCCAGATATATAATCTAAATAAGCGCTAGAAGATTCCAATTCAAAAGAATGCTTTAGATAAAGACAAATACCACCTGCAAAAACAAAACCTAAAAAGATTAAAAGAATTATTTTCTTTTTTTTTAAATAATCCACAAAAGTTAAAATTTTTGAATAAAAATAATGAAAATTCATACAGGAATGCTATCAAAAATAAAATAAATGTACAAATTCTAAACAAAAAGTTGAAAACTTATAGGGGTTTTTTTTCTTTTTTTTCAATTAATTTTTAGTTTTCCACAATTTCCACATGCTTAATTATTGCTATTATTTTATATTTATGTATAAATGATAGTGTTCAGTAATATGGAAAATTTCTTAGAGGTTAATCCTGAATCAATTTTAATTGATCCAGATTTGTTTGAAAACTTCTTTTCTGTTATAAAAAAAAGAGTTCCTGTTTTTATTCAAGACTCCAAGTTGTATGTGTTTACCAGAAATGAAGATCAAACAAAAGATTTAAATATAATAAAAAAAGAAATTGACCTGGATTTATTAAATGAAAAATTTTACTTAATAAAAAATTATAAAAAATGGAAAGACACTCGAATTTTCAATAAAGATGCTCCTATTCGGGCTATTCTTGATTTTTTATTAACGGAATCTATACTGAATAATATTTCTGATATTCATTTTAACATCATTAATGAAACTGAAGGATCTATTAAAGTAAAGAAAAACACTATGCTTTTTGATTATTGTGTTTTAAGCAAATCACAATTTGAATGTTTATTATTGTGTTTTAAAGTTTTATCTTTGATGGATACATCTAAAAAGTTATTACCTCAAACTTCTTCTTTTTTTAAAATATTTAGAGGAGAGGTTGTTGATTTTAGAGTATCCACTCATCCAACTTTTTTAGGTGAACGTTTTGTTATAAGAGTTCTTGAAAAAAAAAATGTTAATAATTTTAGAAAAATGAATCTTCCTGAAAATATTATTGAAATAGTTGAAAAAGTAATTGACTATCCTAATGGGTTAATTCTTTTTACTGGTCCTACTAACTCTGGAAAAACAACTTTAATTCATTCTATTATTAGCGAAATTTCTAAAAAAAATTTAACAATTATGACATTGGAAGATCCTGTTGAATATAGAGTTCCTGGTATCATTCAAACCAATGTTTCTGAAAATGGACTTTCTTTTTTTGAAGGCATGAAGTCTATTTTAAGGCAAGACCCTGATGTTATTTTTTTAGGTGAAATTAGAGATAGTGATACTGCAAAAATTGCTGTTCAAGCTGCTTTAACTGGGCATAAAGTTTTATCTACTCTTCATGCTTATTCAACAAAAGGAGCCGTTACTAGGTTGTTAGATATGGGGGTATCTAACATTCTTTTAGCAGAATCTTTAATTAGTGTTTTTTCACAAAGGCTTTTAAGAAGTTCTTGTGATGATCAGTTAGTTTTATTAATAGATGCTTTGTTTTTTAATGAAGAAATGAAGGATCTTATTAGAAAAAACGATCTTAGTTTTATTAAAGATGATCTTAAAAACAACGCGAAAAAACTTTTATTATCTGGTTTAATAGATGAATTTGAAATTAAAAGAGTTTTAGGCTAATAACAGTTATTTTTAAATTAATTGTTTTTATTTTTTTTATTTAAATTAAAAAAAGGGGGGGATTTTGAAAACAAAGGTATTTTATTCAACTTTTTATTTAAAAGATTTTATGTCTTTTAAAAATTGTGTTTTTAATAAGAGAAAAGTAACAAATTCGGAAGTTTTAATCTTTTTTAAGTCTGTTTTTGAATTTTTTAATGTATACGATAATATTGTGCAATGTTTGGAATCTTCTTTGCATTCTATTTCTAATCAAAGAGAAGCTTTTATAAACATGATCAATAGCGTAAAAAAAGGATCTTCTTTTTCATTAGCTTTAAAAAATGCAAATATAACTTCTGAAACTGTTGTTAATATTATGAAGGCTGGTGAAAAAAACAATGATTTTTTAGGCAGTTTGAAATTAGTCGTTGAATTTTTAGAAAAAAATCAAAATCAAAAATCAGAACTATTTAGAACTTTGTTTTATCCTGTTTTTACTTTTTTTGCTTTTTTTTCTACTTTAATAACTTTTTCTAGGTTTGTTGTTCCTTCAATGATAGATTGTATGATCGAATTAAATGAAGACGCTTTGCTAAATTTTGTTTTAGTAAAAAGAGTTTTGTTTGGGTTGGAACTTTTTTTTTCTTTTTTTTTCTTTTCTCTTTTGGTCTTGTTTTTTCTTTATAGATTTAAAAGTAATTTATTTGAGTTTGTTTGTTTAAAAATTCCTTTTATTCGAAATTTTTTAATATATTCAAATATTTATCTTTTTTGCTATTATATGAAAATTTCTTTAAAAAACAGTTTATCTGTTGGAGAAGCTTTAGATATATCTATTGATTCTTGCTCTACATATAGGTTTAAATCTGTTCTTCAAAACGCTAAAAAAAAATTATTAACAGGGAATGAATTAAGTTGTGGACTTAACTCCTTTAATTTTACTCCTACTCTGTTTTTAGACATATTACGTACGGGTGAAAAAGCTAATAATTTATTAAGTTCTTTTGAAATTGGCGAAAATTTATTTAAATCTAAATTAGATAATCTAACTTCAAGTATTATTGTAATTTTACCTGTTTTTTTAATTGTTTTTATTGCTTTATTTCTTGTTTGTTTTATTTCTTGTTTCTTTATTCCTTTATATGGAGTTGGAGTTTGATTATGGATTATAACAAATACTCTACTAGCCAAGAATATGAATTAGAGTTTATTCCAGAAGATTTGGGTTTTTTTCAAAAGAAAAGTTATATAAAAGAAAAAGTAAGAGAAAAATCAGAAAACACCTTGATTTTTGTTCAAAAGGATAAAATTCTTTCTGTTGAAGTTGAAGATGAAATGATTGGTTGGCTTCAATATGAGAAAGCTGTCTTTTTTTACAATTTATTTGATTTAGCTAAAAACTATAAATATGTTTTTATTTCTGAGAACGATTCTTTTTTTTATGGCTTTATCGATGGTTTTCCTTGTGTTTTTAAAAGTGACTATGATGAGGCTTTTAAAATTTTAAACGAATATGCAGATGGTGAGTTTATCTCTGTTTTTTGTGTTGGCAAATCTGAATTAGAATATATTTCAAAAAAAACATTACGAGAGATTTTATCTTTATTTCAGCTTGACAATGAGGTTGTTTCAGATTGTGTTATGGAAAGTGATTTGGAATATAACTGTGTTTGCGGCAGTGCTGAGTTTACTAATTTACTCTTTTCTTATAAATCATTAAATTATGAAAAAAACTTTAATTGTTTGAAAAAATCTTGTTATTATGCTGGGTTTGGCATGTTTTTTTTGGTTTTATCTTTTTATGTTAAAAATTTTTGTTGATTTTTGTTTGTTTTTTTTATCATACTAGAAATGAAGCTTTTTTTTATAAAAAAACGAGCTTGTTAAAATATTTGAACAAGGGAGAGTCGTATATGTTTCTATATACTACAAGCAAAATTTCTTTATATTTGTTTAAATATTACAAACCCTATAAAAATTATATTTAAATTTATTTATTTGTCAACATGTTTTTATCTTTTATGATATGTTTTATGTTCTGTTTTAATGGTATGATTTAACTTGATATGTCTTATAACTCAAGTTCTATTAAAGTTTTAAAAGGTTTAGAGGCCTGCCGTACTAGACCAGGTATGTATATTGGTAATCTTGAACATGGTGTTTTTCAAATGCTAAAAGAAGTTCTTGATAATTGTATAGACGAACATTTAGCTAATCACTGCTCTCAAATAACAATTGTTTTTTACAAAGATGGTTTTGCTAGCGTTGAAGATAATGGTCGCGGTATTCCTGTTGATATTCACAAAGAGGAAGGTGTTTCTGCTGCAATTGTTATCATGACTCAATTGCATGCTGGTGGTAAATTTGACCAAGATTCTTATAAAGTTTCTGGTGGTTTGCACGGTGTTGGGGTTTCTGTTGTTAATGCTTTATCTAATAGATTGGATCTTTCTGTTTTTAAGGATGGCTATGAATATAAGGCTGCTTTTGAAAAAGGAGATCTTGTTGAGGATTTAGTTAAGGTTGGTCCAACGAAAAAACAGGGTACTTTTATTAAATTTAAACCTGATCACACTATTTTAGAAAATAATATTTTTAATTTGTCTGAAACAGAAAAAAGAGTCAAAGAATTATCTTATTTAAACCCTGGTTTAAAAATTAAATTAATAGATGAAAGGTGCGATTACTCACAAATTTTTCACGAACCTAATGGTTTAGAGGCCTTTGTAGAAAGTTTAGTTAAAAAAGAGAAAATAAATGACTATATAAAATTTGAATATAAAGAAGAGAATGTTCAAGTTTTTGGTGGTTTTTTATGGACTAAAAGCTACTCAGAAGATATACGATGCTTCACAAACAATATTCCTCAAACAGATGGGGGAACTCATTTAATTGGTTTTAAAACAGCTTTAACTAGATGTGTTAATAATTATATTTCCAAAGAACCTAATTTAGTAAAAAAACTTAAAAATTTACAAATTAGTGGTGATGATATCAGAGAAGGAGTGGTTTGTGTTCTTTCTATTTATGTTAGTGATCCTCAGTTTTCATCTCAAACTAAAGAAAAATTAGTTTCCTCTAATGTTAGAAGTATAGTTGAAAAATCTGTTACAAATTCATTAGATGCTTGGCTTGAAGAAAATCCAAATAAAGCTAAAGAAATTGTTGAAAAAGTTTCTACTGCTTGTTTAGCTAGAGAAGCTGCTAGAAAAAGCAAAGAGGTTTTTAGAAGTAAAAATGGGTTAGAAAATAATTTATCTATTGCTAGTAAGGTTTCTGGGTGTACATTAAAAGATCCTACTAAATGTGAGTTGTTTTTAGTTGAGGGAGATAGCGCTGGTGGTTCCGCAAGACAAGCTAGAGATAGAATGTATCAAGCTGTTTTAGGTTTAAGAGGAAAAATTTTAAACGTTGAAAAAGCTGGTTTTCATAAAATGCTTAACGATGATAGTATTAGGTCTCTCATTGCTGTTATGGGCACTAATATTGGCGATTATTTTGATGTTACAAAAATAAAATACAATAAAATAATTATTATGACAGATGCTGATGTGGATGGAAGTCATATTTTAACTCTTTTAGTTACTTTTTTCTTCCGGTATATGCGTCCTGTTATTGAAAATGGCTATTTATACGTTGCAAAACCACCTTTATATGGTATTAGACAGGGCTCAGATATTACTTATTTAGTTAATGATGAGGCTTTAACTGAATTTTTCTTTAATCGTAATTTAGATAAAATAAAATTTTTTGATCAAGAAACTTTAATTGATGCAGAGATAGTAAAGAAGTTTTTGACTGATTTAACAACTGTAGGCAAAGATTTAAAAAGCCGCAGTGTTTTATTTCAAGCTTTTTTAATTTGTAAATTTAATTCAAAAGATGATTTTAATAGCGAATTATTATTAGAACAAGTTGAAAAAATAAAACCAGGTAAGTGGTTAGTAAAAAACAGTTCTTTTGTTTATGAAATCAATGGTTTAACCTATAACTTTGATTTGAACTTAGATTTGATTCCAAGATCTTATTGGAACTTAATAAAAAATTGGTCAGATTTTTGGGGTTCTGATATAAAAATGCAATACGGTTCTTCTGAAGCAAAAATTTTTAATAATCCTTTTGATATGTATGATCTTTTTAATAAGCAAAGTAGTAGTGATTTAGTTATTGAAAGATATAAAGGATTAGGTGAAATGAATCCTGAAGATTTAAAAAGAACCGCTATGGTTAATTATAGTCAAGTTTATTATAACAATGAGCAAGAAGCAGATGAATTAATAAACAAGTTAATGGGAGATGATGTTTTACCAAGAAAAGAATTTATAGATCAACTAGAGAATATAGAGACTGATGACGACTAAAATTGACTGTTTGTCTTGTTATTTTTTTTAAATGTGTTATAATACAAATGATACTAATAAAACAAGGAGGTTTATATGGATTCATCTAAGGATTTGTATGATATTAAAAACATAGATATTATAATATTTTTTGGAGATTTTAATACAATGCTTTCTAAAGAAGATGAAGAATCGTTATTTTATGGTGAAGATGGTTTTTAAATAAAAATCAAAAGTTTTGTTTTTTTTATAAAATTTTTTATATATTTTAATTTTGACCAAGAGGACTATAAAAGATTAAAGTTTTCGGTATCTTTAAAGTTATTTAATTCAAATAAGGCCCAAGTTAAAGCATCTAGCCTATCATCAGGAAAAGTTAAATGAGCTTTTAATAGTTGTTCTTCAAGCTTATGAAAAACTTCTTTATGAATAACCTTTTTTTGCTCATACAAAGAAGCAATTGGAATTGCTCGTGAATATTTATCTTGTTTAGCTCTAACGCTTTCCCAAGGCAAATTTTTGAATGTTTTTAACATAGACATTAAAACATCTCCACCTTGATTATTTTCAACTATAATTTTTTTAGCATTATATTTTTCATATAGTAAACAAGCTTTTTCCATCCATAAAGAGCAATTCATTTTTCCACTTGCATCTTCTAATATATAAAACTTATCCTTTAATTTTCCTGCAACAATAATACCTGTTTCATCGCTGGTTTCTTTTGCTGTCATAGCTGGATCAATCGCAATAATAACATTCATTTGTAAAATAAGTTGTTGATCAATCTTTTCATATATAAAATTATTGTTAGTCCACAGTTGATTATCATCTTTATCTAATAATTCTCCAAAAATTTCTTGTTTGCCAAATTTAGTATTTCCATATTCTTTTTCTATTATTTTTAAAAAACTTTCTGATAAATTTTGTTTGTTTTCAAAAGTGTTTCCTTGTGTTAAGTAGACATCAGTCCTTTTTTGAAGTTCAAAAATTAGATTTTTTGGCCTAGGAGTTGTAGTAATTATAACTTTTGGTTTTTTTCCTAACCTTAAACAAAACATTAATTGATCCCAAACTTGTTTATCATTATTAAATTTAGCTAATTCATCTATCCAAGCTAAATCAAATTGAGGTCCACGTAATTGTTCAGGGTTTTCAGCGCTATAAAATGTGGCAATAGCACCATTTGGCCAAATAATTTGTTTTTGTGATTTTAAATAAGTGGGGTGTAAATTTCCGTAATTTAAATTTAACAGACCGCTTTCTCCTTCAATCATAACGTTTCTTATTTGATCAAAAGTTTCTCCAATTAAAGCAATTTTTTTGTACTTTTGAGATAAAACTAATTTTTTAATCGCTTCAGCGCCAGCTCTTGTTTTTCCAAATCCTCTGCCAGCTAATATGAGCCAAGCAAACCAATCTCCTTCTGGTAATTTTTGTTTTTCTCTAGCTGTTTGATCCCATGAATCTTCTAATTGATTGTTATAAATAGAGAATCGAGAGGAATATTCTTTTTTTAAAGCATTTAATAATTGTTGATTAAGTTCTGATGAAATTTTTTTTATAGCAAAATCTGAGAAAGATGGCTCTTGATAATTTTTATTACATTTTATGTTAACTTCATAAAATTTTTTAACAAAACTAAGCATTGATAATATTTTAATAAAAAAACAGTGAAAAAAGTCAATTAAATAATAATATTTCAGCAATAATTTTAGCAGGACCAATTTGAATTAGATTATTATTTTCAAATAAATGAGAAATAGCTCCAAGTTTATAGTTTAAAGTTAGATCTTTATGATTAAGATATTTTAGAACGAAGGCAGAAGCTAAAGCAGCAGATCCGCAAGCATATGTTTCTTGTTTAGTACAACTTTCTATTGTTCTAATATGCCATTTATTTTCTTTATTAGAAATAAAAGAATAATTATAGGTGTTATTAGCATAAGAATTAATATCTATAGATAAATTATCTTGGACAAAAAAAATTTTATTTAAATTTCCAACATTAACAAGATAATGATCTTTATCAAAAGATAATTGAGGTTTTTGAGTAATTTGTAAGGAAACAAGATCATCATTAATATTTTTTAAAAAAACATCTCCAGCTAATCTAGTATGAAAAACAACTTCAGGTTTATTTAATAATTTTGCTAAGCATCTAAGACCATTTCCACATAAACGAGCTTCACTACCATCTTCATCCCAAATTTTCACATTGTTTTCAAGGTCAATAGCTAAAACTTGATTTGCTCCAATACCAGAATAATAATTGTTTATTTTTAAAATAAAATTGCTGTTTATTTTATCTAAATGATTTGTTTGAATCAAAATAAAATTATTGCCTAACGCGTTTGCTTTAAAATATTTATTCATAAACCCCCTGTAAAACTTTAATTTCTGCAACTGTTTGTGTGTTGGCAACCTGAAAGGTTTTCTCTGAGTCTGTTTTATAAAAAATTTTTTGATTATTATATTTTATGTAAAAGTTTTTGTGTCCAAGATGAATTATTAAATTATAAGCAACAAAAGCGGTTGAACAACAAGAAAAAGATTCTTTTTGGTTTGGTTTTATTGTTCTTATATTCCAAAAACTATTATGATGAGATAAAAAAGAAACAACAAAATTTAACTCTCTATAAATTTCAAGATTAATCTTTGAACAATCATCAACAATAAAAAATTTATAAATTAAATGATCGAAAAATCTTTTTTTAATAAAATCATGCTCCAAAATAAAAAAATCTTTTGTTTTTTTTATAAAGAATTTTTTAGGAAGTTCAATTAAAGTTTTTTCCTCTTCTAAATTTTTAACAAGAATTTTTCCTAATTGAGAGTTCAAAACAGAGTAATCACAGTTCAAGTATTTAACAAAACAAGCAATAGCACTTTCACAGAAAGCTAATTCATGGCCATCAGAATTGAAAATTTTAAAATCATTACTTTCATTAAAAAGCAAAACATAATTAGCTCCAATACCAGTAAATCTATTGGTAATTAAAGAAATATTATCAAAACAAAAACAATCAAAACTCTTAACTTTAATTAAAATAACATCATCATTACAGCAATGGGATTTAAAAAATTGCATAGTTCGATATTATGCAAAAAAAATTTTTATTTCAATAAAATTAAAATAAATTTTTAGAAGTCTTAAAACTAATAGATTTGATATACATATTTATTTTAGTTTTAAGATCATCAAATTGGTTAGAAAAATAGTGGTCATCATCAATAATTTTATAATCTATGACACAACCTTTTTGAGAAATTAATTGAGAATGAAATCTTTTAGCAATATCAGCTTTAGATATAACATCTTTTTCTGCTTGAACAATCAAACCACTAGGACAAGGAGTAAGCATGTTAAAAGAAGAAGGATCAAGCAAAGTGTTAATAGTTATAAAGTTATCGATTTCAGGCCTCCTCATAGCAGACTGTAAAGCAATCCAGCCACCTAAACTGAAACCAGCCAAGCAAATTTGAGGATGAGGAATCTCATTAGATTCGCATTTTTTAATAAGCCAATCTAAAGAGATTAAGGCATCGGTAATTTTATCTTCGTTATTTAAAGATCTGCCTTGAGACTTGCCAACACCCCTATAGTTAATTTTCAAAGTCGTAAAACCATTAGATTCAAAAGCGTTAAACAGCATGTTGACAATTTTATTGTTCATGGTTCCTTTATGGTTAGGATCAGGAGGAAGAATAAGAGCAAGCTTATCTTGTAAGTTTTTAACTTGATAAAAAACACCTTCAAGTAATCCGTAAGGACTTTCAAGCATAACATCATGCTTTCTTTGAGAATAATTATTATAATACATCTTGATATGTCTTAATTTTATATTAAAAAATCATTATTGTCAAATTAATTCTTTAAAAAAGAATGAAAAATGCAGAAAAAAAAGGAGGTTTCTAATGTTGTGGGTGTGGGGTTGGCATGTATTAGAATCTATAACAAAAAATAGATCAAGAAAAATATTTAAAATACAGCTTTTAATGCAAAATAAAGAAAAAGTTGAAAATTTATTAAGAAATAGTCAAAATTTTCAAAAAACGCAAATAGAAATCGTAGATAATAATTTTTTAAATAAAAAATATGGAAGTCAGCATCAAGGAATAGCGATGCAAGTAAGCCAAATTAATTTTTTTTCGTTAAAAGATTGGACAAATAAGCAAGAAAGAAAAAGTTTTTTAATAGCCTGCGATCTACTAAACGATCCTCACAACTTAGGCGCAATAATAAGAACATGTAAAGCCTTAGGAGCGAACGGAATTTTGGTAACAAACAATAAAAGTGCACCATTTAACGGAGCATTAGTAAAAGCTACAGCAGGAGCACTAGAAAGTTTTGATGTCATAATGGTAACAAATTTAGCAACATCTTTAATGTTTTTAAAGAAAGAAGGGTTTATAATATATGGATTAGACCATAGAGGTGAGTCTCATTGGGAAAAAGCAGATAGAAGCGTAGTCGTAGTAGGTCAAGAAGGAGCAGGGTTGCGGGACTTGACTAAAAAGCGATGTGATTATACAATTCGTATTCGTACGAAAGAGGATTTTTCGGTTTTAAATGTATCCGTGGCATCCGGAATAATAGTGTCTAAATTTTTAGGAGGATAAGAAAATTGAACAAAAAATTTTGGATAATACTAAGACCTTTTTATGGCTCAATAGGAGTATTATTAGGTTTGAATTTTTTTATGAGTATAGTAAAATACGCGTCAACGCTTTATTTGAAGTTACTTGTAGATTCAGTGGACACAGGTCCAACAGGCGAAGAAAAATTGGTCAAAGGGACATATATAATATTTTTGATAGTATCTTTAATAATGGCAGAATCAGTAAGAAGATATAAAAGTTTTTATCAGTTTAATCTGTTGCCAAAAATAAAAAAATATATATACGATATGTTTTTAGATAGAATGTTAAAATATAAATATGAATACTATCATAAAAAATCTTCAAATGTGTTGTTGAACTCGCTAAGAAATTTATCAGAAGGATCAGAAGAACTTTTAATTTCTTTAAAAGATGTTTTTTGGAAAACCTGCACAGTTTCAATGTCAATTTTAGGATCAGGATTCCTAATTCATAAAACAATAGGAATGATTCTATGTCTTTGGATAGTTATTTGGGTAATAATTTGTGTTGTTTTTGTAAAAAAATCATACCAATATTCTGTAAAATTATATTCAACAAAAAATGATTTTGTAATGTACTTAGGTGATATATTTAACAACATAACAACGGTTAAAGCCTTTAATACGTCTGAATATGAAGAGGAAGAAAGTAAAAAAAATTCAACTCAAGTGCTAGGTATAGAATTAGAAAATAATTTTCTTTTTTTTAAGATCAACTCTTTAAACACATTTTTGTTTTTTGTATTTCTAATATCTTCTTTTTCTGTTTTATATGCAAATAAATTAGCAACACCAGGTAATTTTTTGTTACTTTTTACAAACTTAACAGAGATGTATTTTCAATTGGACGATTTAAATGAAAATTTTTGCGATATAACAGATGTAAGTGGCCAAATAAATGATTCAATTTCTCAGTTATATAGAGAAATTCCAAAAGCAGAAAATCGTGAGAAAATTTTTGAAATAGGTAATGGAGATATAACAATAAGAAATCTAATTTGTCATTCACCGAACGACCAATCTCAAAGAATATTTGGAGTAGATGGTGAAATTTATATAAAAGGTGGCTCAACAATAGCGGTTGTAGGAACATCAGGAGCAGGAAAAAGCACTCTATTTAAATTGTTATTAGGTTTAATTAAACCTTCATCAGGAGAAATAATTATAGACGGTCAAAATATTTTCGAATGTAGTCTTGCATCAGCAAGATCAGCTTTTGCATTTATACCGCAAGATGTTGGTTTATTTCATAGGTCAATTTTGGAAAATGTAAAATATGGATCATTCGATAAAAAATTAGAAGAAGTGGTGTCAGTAGTGGATCAATCAAAATTAACAGGTATAGTGAATGGATTAAGATATGGATATAACTCTGTTTTTGGGAAAGATTGTAATTTTTCAGGAGGACAAAAACAAAGAATGGTAATAGCAAGAGGATTATTAAGGCAAGCAAAGATATTTTTGTTTGATGAATCTACCTCGGCATTAGATGCAAAAACAGAATATGAAATATTAACAAGTATTTCAGATATAACCAAAGGATGCACAAAGTTCATAATAGCACATAGATTAAAAACCGTTAAAAACGCAGATTTAATTTTGGTGTTTGATAAAGGAAGATTAGTCCAACAAGGAAGTCATGCAGAATTAATCCAAGAAAAAGGATTATACTCAGAGTTAATGGATTTAATGTAAAAAAAACAATATAATATTCCTAATATTATGTTAAAAGAAATAAAAGAAAAATTTTTAAATTTTTTCAAACAAAAAGGACACTTAATAATAAAAAGTGCGTCATTATTGCCTAAAAACGATAAAAGTATTTTATTTATAAATTCAGGAATGGCTCCATTAAAGGCATATTTTTTAAACGAAGAAACCCCACCAAGTAAACGTTTAGCAAATTCGCAAAAATGCTTAAGAGTAGGCGGAAAACATAATGATTTATCAGAAATAGGATACACAAAAAGACACCACACTTTCTTTGAAATGCTTGGAAATTTTTCATTTGGAGATTATTTCAAAAAAGAAGCAATAGATTATGCCTGGGAATTTTTAACAGAAACTTTAAAACTAGATAAAAACAGACTCTATATAACAATTCACCCAGATGATAATGAAGCAAAAAATTTTTGGTTAAAATATGTAAACGAAGAAAAAGTAACAAAATTAACATCGAATATTTGGACAATGGGAGATATAGGTCCATGGGGATACTGCAGCGAAATTTTTTATGATCTAGAAGAAGCAGAAGGGACGCTAGAAGAAGGAGATAGATATTTAGAGATTTGGAATTTGGTTTTCACTCAATTTTGTAATGATGGCAAAAAAAATTTCAACTTAGACTTTCCATGTATAGATACAGGTATAGGATTGGAGAGAATTACATCAATTTTAGAAGGAAAAACAGATAACTATGAAATTGCGTTTTTCAAAAATCCAATAAAACATTTAAACATAGAAAAGCACACAGCACATAGTAAGATATTTTTAGATCATTTAAGATCAACATCAAATTTAATAATGGAAGGAATAAAGCCAGGACCAAGCCAAGAAGGATACGTTTTAAGAAGATTAATTAGAAGAATGTTGAGATCTTTCTATACCTTTGAAAACATAATTTTAGAAGAAGTGATAAAAAACACGTATAACGATTGGAAAGATTTATATGATTTTAACTATGAAGTAATTTTCCCTATTTTAGAAAAAGAAAAAACAAGTTTTGAAAACACAATTAATGAGGGAATGAAAAAGTTTGATGATATGTTCAAAAAAAATAAAGAATTAACAGCAGCAAACATTTTTACATTACACGATACATACGGTTTAACAGTAGATATAACCTATGATTTATTAAAAGAAAGAAAAGGATCAGGTGATTTTCAAGGTTTTGAAACCTTAATGGAAGAATCTCGAAAAAAAAACGAAAAAGAAATTTTAGAAGTAAATTACGAAGAAACAATTTTTGTAGAAGAATCAGAAACAGAAGCAGAATTAATAGGAATAGAAGAAAAATATTTGATTTTCGATAAAACAGTTCTTTATGGAGAAGGAGGAGGTCAAATAGGAGACACAGGAGAAATAACAGGCGAAACCTTTAAAGTTAAAATAATAAACACAAAAAAACACAATAAAGTTTACTTTCATGAATATGAACTTTTGGAAGGAGAAATAAAATTAAATCAAAAATGCCATCAAAAAATAGATAAAAAAAGAAGAAAAAAAATAGAAGCGCATCATTCTTGTTCTCATTTACTGCAATTTGCATTAGAAAAAATTTATGGAGAAGGAATTCAACAAATGGGCTCATATGTAAGCGATGTAAAATTCAGAGAAGATTTTTCATTTCCGAATAAAGAAATAGATTTAAAAAAAATAGAAGATGAAATAAACACAATAATAGAAGAAGAAAAAGAAACAAAAATAATGCAAATGGAATTAAATGAAGCAAGAAAAATAGGAGCAAAAGCATTTTTTGACTATGAAGATAAAGTAAGGGTAGTCAAAGTAGGCGATTCATTAGAACTTTGCGGTGGAACGCACGTAAAAAATGCAAAAGATATAATAAAATGCAAAATATTAAAAATAACAACAGTCAAAGCAGGAGTCAAAAGATTTGAAGGAGTAGCAGGAAAAGCATATATAGAATATTTAGAGGAAAAAGACCAAATTTTTGAAACAGCATGCAACATGTTAAATTGTAATAAAGAAAATTTTATAAATTCAGTTAAAAAATTAACACAAGAAAAAAAAGAATCAAAATTAGAAAATAAAGCAGTAATAAAAAGTTTAACGATTGGATTAGTAAGTGGAAATGAAGATGAAAAAATTGATGATTTAATAAATAAATATAAATTAGATATTTGTTGTTTATATATAGAAAAAAACAATAAATGCAACATAAAAATCATGAGTAAAGCGAAAGATTATAGCGCAAAAGATTTGGTAAACAAAATATCATCAATAGTAGAAGCAAACGGTGGCGGAGGTAACCCAGAGTTTGCCCAAACAGGAGGAAAAATTCAAAAAAATTTAGATCCATTATTCAAAGAGCTAATAAATTCAATCGCCTAATAGAGCACATTGTGAAAAAACACAACATAATATAGAATAAAACGATGTTTCCACATTCCATAATAAAAAAATTAAAGAGCAAAATAATTTACCATGTTTCAAGTTTTTGTAAAAGAGATTATTTAGAAGTTCGTTTTATCAAAGACGCAAAAAAATTAAAAATATTTTACTTAGAAAGCATAAAAAGAAGTATGGAAAGGGTAGAAAGAGAATTATTAGTTCATAATAAAAGTTACGGAATATATTCAAAAGATAGCGTGTTAGTCGAGGGAATAGAAAAAACATATTGGAACGTTGAAATAATAGATAATTATGAAAATTTTGCAAATAATTTAGTCCATTGGGGAATAAGTATTGCATTAATGAACGAAGAAAAAATTATGAGTATAAGTTATTATATTCCATTTTTAGATGAATTTTTTTATTGTGCAGAAGAAGAAGGATGTTTTTTAAACGATAGAAAAATAACGTTATCAGGTTCTTCAAAAATTGTTTTAGGAGTAGGCACAAAGAAAACACCTGAAAGAAAATTAGGGTCAGACATATTATCAATAATGTATACAGCCTGTGACAGATTTAACATAACAGTATTAGAAAACACATCTTTTAATGAAAAATTATCAAAATTAGTAATGAAAGAAACAAGAGGCGGTTATTTAAAAATTAATAACAAAATAATAATTGGCAATGAACTAGCGGTCAATTCAATTTCAATAACCAAATCATAGCTAAATATTTAAGCATAGACAAAAAAACTTCAATAAAAATAAAAAGCAAAAAAAAACGCGGATGGGAAAGGATTCGAACCTTCGGAACGATGAAGATCGTTCGCCAGATTTCAAGTCTGGTGCTTTAGACCACTCAGCCACCCATCCAAACTTAATTATAATAAATAAAAAAATAAAAATCAAATTTTTAAAGAAACGGAAAACAACATTGAATATAAAAAAAAAAGATGATAAAAGAAAAAGATCATGATTTCAAATATTTTTATATCAGGAACTTTTGTAGCGATGATTCTTTTTGCGCTAAAAGAGTATACCTATCTTAACAACTTAAAAGTAATAAAGCATAAAGAAGTGGAAGATCTTTCAAATATAATAAAATCAGCAGGAATAACGTATTTATTTTCGCAATTAAAAGTACTTTTAGTGGTGGAAGCAATAATAATGGTTCTTTTGTATTTTTGTCTTAGTTTTGAAGTAAGCTTAGCTTTTTTTGCAGGAGCAATACTATCATGGGTTGCAGGATTTTTATCGATGTATTTTTCAGTAACATATAACGTAAAAGTAGCATTGTCAGCAAAAAATGGGTATGAAGAAGCTTTTCTAGCCGCCTTTTCTGTAGGAAAAATAATTGGAGTGTTAGTAAGTGGAATAGCGTTTTTATCTTGTTACTTACTATATATCTATGCAAGAATAAGTAATTTCAAAAGTTTGTCCGTATTATTTATAGGATTTGGATTTGGAGCATCTTTGATATCTGTATTTGCAAGAATAGGAGGAGGAATATTCACAAAGGGAGCAGATATAGGAGCAGATTTAGTAGGAAAAGTAGAGCAAGGAATCCCAGAAGATGATCCAAGAAATCCAGCTGTGATAGCAGATGCATTGGGAGATAATGTAGGAGATGCTTGTGGCATGTCAGCAGATTTGTTTCAAACGTTTGTAGTGCTAGTAAGCGGAGCAATTTTTTTGTTAGTTCAAAGAGAAAAAATAGAATTATTAACAACTCATTTAAATTTAATCTTCACAATTTTAGCAGCAGGAAGCATAGCAAGCATGATAGTGTTGTTAACAGGTTGGTCGTTTAAAGAAACAGATAAATTCGCATCTTTAGGAATATCTATAAAAACCTTTATAATATCTTCTATAACATTATCAGTTGTTTTATTTGCTTTTTTTGGTCATATAGAAGAAATAAGGGAAATAATACTTTCAACAATTTGTGGTTTTTATGCAGCATCATTAATAATGCCATTAACAGAATACTACACAAGTAGCGGTTTTGAACCAGTAGATGGAATTGTTGCAGCATCAGAACAAGGAAGTGCAAATAATATAATTCAAGGTCTTTCAGTTGGATATGGAGCAGTTTTTTTTAATTTATTAGCAATTATATCTACAATTTTCATTGCTTCATATATTCACCAAACAAGAGGAGTAGCATATGCATGTTTAGGAATGATATCAGTTTGTCATGTAATTTTAGCATTAGATGCATTCGGACCAGTAACAGATAACGCAGGTGGCTTAGTAGAAATGGGAGGATTAGAAAACTCAGTAAGAGAAGTAACTGATAAATTAGATGCAATTGGAAATATGACAAAAGCAACAACAAAAGGATACGCGGTTTTCACAGCAGGATTAGCAGCTTTTGTTTTAAATAGTTTATACTCAAAATCTCTAGCAGATAATTTTAATATCACAGAATTAACAATAAACAACATACATTTATTAATAGGTTTCTTTTTAGGGGCAGCAATTGTTTCTTATTTCGCTTCATTTTGTTTGCTTTCAGTTAATAGAGCTAGTATGGCAATAATGGAAGAAGTTAGAATGCAATTCAAAACATTAAAAATAATGGAAGGAAAAGATAAACCTGATTATAATAAAGCAATAGATCTTTTAACACAAGCATCATTAAAAGAAATGATAATTCCATCTTTGTTGCCGATAGTATCAATTCTAAGCCTTTTTACAAGCGAATACTTTTTTTCAAATTTAGAAAATGCATTTTTATCATTAGGTGGATATATGATGGGAGTAACGTTAACAGGAATTGTTTTTTCGATAGCGATGACAGTTTCAGGTGGTGCTTGGGATAATGCAAAGAAAAGCATAGAAGCAAAAGGACAAAAAGGGCAAATGATTCATAAGTCAGCAGTTATTGGAGATACAGTAGGAGATCCATACAAAGATACAGCGGGTCCAGCAATAAATCCATTAATAAAGTTAGTGGGAATTTTTGCAATGATAATAGTTTTCAGTATAATAAAAGTATCTACAGTTCCATCTTTAACAATTATAAAAAATTCAATCATTCATATTGTAAAATAACAATGAATTTGTAAAACAAGGTATCATATTGTTTTTTTTATATTAAAATTTAAGTTTTTTAATTGTTTTTAAACTAAATTTTGAGCTTTTTTTAACGTTTTTTAATCATTTTTTAAGTGTTTTTTAAATGTTTTTAATAAAAAATTCAGCTTTTTGAATGATCTCAACAGGCATACCAGCTAATTTGGCAACCTCAATAGCATAAGATTTATCAGCAACACCATTAGATAATTTATAAGTAAAAGTTAAAGGGTTTGGTATAATTTTCATCATTTTTTTTTGCAAATTTAAATTGTTAATTTTTCCTAAAGATAAATAATGAGTAGCAAAAATAGTTCTACAATTCAATTTTTCTAAAACATACTCTAAAATTGATCGAGCTAAAGCTTCTCCCTCTTCAACAGATGTACCTCTACCCACTTCGTCTAAAATCAAAAAACTACGAGAAGTAGCTTGATTTATAGTTAATGCCATTTCTATCATTTCTAACATAAAAGTCGAATTACCTTGCAGAAGATCATCGTTAGTACTAATTCTTGAAAATATTTTATCAACAGTGCCAATAATTGCTTTTTTACAAGGAACAAACATACCACAGTGTGCGAGTAAACAAATTATCGCTTGTTGCCTTAAATACGTGCTTTTACCTGCCATGTTTGGTCCTGTCATTAACATAATATGAGTTGATAAGTTACAATCATTTTCAACAAAAATTTGCCCATTGTTTTTAAAGTGTTTTTCTAAAATTGGATGTTTTCCATCAATAATTTCAAATTCATTGCCTTTTGTTAAAATTGGTCTGTTATAACCAAAATCATTTGAAATTTGAGCTAAATTCGAAAAAACATCTATGTTTGCAGATATTTCTGAATAAATATATGTATCTTCTGCAATTGTTTCTATTTTTTTACAAAGATCAAAAAAAAGCTCTTTTTCTTTATTTTTTATAAAATCTTTGCTTAATAAAAACTTTAAATTTATTTCATCTAATTCTTTCGTTGAATATCTAAGAGCGTTTTTTAATGTTTGTTTTAATTCAAAAAAACAATCCAATTTATTTTGCAAAGATGGATTTATTTCAACCAAAAAACCTAATGGAGTTTTTTTAATTCTCAAATTATTTATTTTAATTTGATTTTGGTATTTTTCTTGAAGAGCATCTAATTGATTATAAAGAGTTTTCAGAAAATTTTTATATTCATCTAATTCATGATTATAATTTTCATTTATATAAGAATCATCTGAATTGATATTATTTGGAGCGTCTTCGTTTAAAGCTTGTAAAATTTGATTAAAAATTTCAGGATGTTTATCTATTTTATATTTCAGAAAATCGCATAACTCATATAATTTATTAGTTCCTGTTGCTAATTTATAAATTTGATTAGGGGATGCTTTTTTTAATATAATTTTGCTTAAAATTCTTTCAAAATCAGGAATTTCTTTTAATATTTCTTTCACTTTTTTTAAAATATTATTATCTTTTTTAAAAAATTCAATGTTATCATATCTTTGATTAAGTTTTTCTATATTGTTAATTGGATTAGTTAAATGTTTATATATTTTTCTTCCTCCTTGAGAGGTTTCTGTTTGATCAATAAAACATAATAAAGAGCCTTGAAAATTATTTTGTAATGTTTTTGTTATTTCTAAATTTTTTCTTGTAAATAAATCAAGCTGAACCTCATCTGTTTCATGTTTTTTAATAGGGAGCTTAATATTAAAAGATAGTTGTTTTTGTGTGTGCTTTATATATTCTAATATGTTAGCAATAGTAATTTTGTTTTGTTCGTTTAAATACTCCAAAGATTTCAAAGAGTGAAGATTAAAAAAATTATTGATAATATTTTCCGATTGATTTTGGGTTTTTTGTTGAATAATAGTAATTTTATTTTGATTAATTTTTTGTTCTTTTAATTGTATTGCCAAAAGTTGATTAACTAAAATTTCACTTGGGTCTAATTTTTCAAGTGCGTTTTTTAAATTTATTTTTTCAACGTCTTCAACAAAAAATTCATTAGTTGAAATATCAAAACATGCAATTGAAACGATTAAATTTTTTTCTTCTATACTAATTAAAAAATTATTTCTTTTTTCTTCAAGCATTGACTCATTCGTTATTGTTCCAGCTGTTATAACTTGAACGACCTCTCTTGGAATAATTTTATCTTTATTTAATTCAGATCCAATTTGTTCGCAAATAGCAACTTTATATCCAGCTTTAACCAATTTAGATATATAATATTCGCTTGTATGAAATGGTACTCCTGCCATTGGTATATCTTCAGATTTATGCGCTCTTTTTGTTAAAGTTATATTTAACTCTTTTGCTGCAATTTTTGCATCTTCGTTGAACATTTCATAAAAGTCACCTAGTCTGAAAAATAATAAACAATCTAAATATTCTAATTTTATTTTTTGATATTGCTGCATAATAGGGGTTGACATAACACTAAAATACTATTAATTTTTATTTTTATTAACCATTTCTTTACTTAATTTATTTTTGTACAATTTAAGATATGTATAATGTTTTTTTACCTAAAACCAATTTTAATATTTATGAGAAAGATTTTGAAGATAGAATTATTGATTTTTGGGATAATATTAATTTAAATAAAAAACGTGATTCAATGCACATGGATGCAACTCCTTTTGTTCTTCATGATGGTCCTCCTTATGCAAATGGTCCAATTCATATGGGACACGCTGAAAATAAAATTTGGAAAGATTCTTTAAATCGTATTTTTTGGATGCATGGCTATTCAACTCCATATGTTTTGGGGTGGGATGCTCATGGTTTGCCCATTGAAAATGCTGTTGAAAAAAAATTAAAAGCAGACGGTATTGATAAAAACGATTTGTCTAAGCAGGATTTTTGGGATAAATGCTTGGAGTTTGCTTCTTATTGGATTGAAGAGCAAAAAAAAGGTTTTAAAAAATTAGGTGTTTTAGGTGATTATGATAATCCGTATGTTACTTTTCATGAAGAAGAGTCTATTGGGATTATTGATTGTATTCATTCATTCGTTTCTTCTAATTATGTTGTTAAAAAATATCGACCTGTTCTGTGGTCTTACGTGGAAAAAACAGCTTTGGCATATGCAGAAGTTGAATACAAAGAAAAAGCCTCTAATTCAATTTATTTTTCTTTTCCAATTGTTAAATCAAACGACGAGGTTTTAAAAGGAGTTAACGTTCTCGTTTGGACGACAACTCCTTGGACTTTACCGGCAAATGAAGCAGTTGCTTATAATAAAAATTTTCAATATATTATTTTTTTAGTTAATGATAAGAAATATTGTTGTGAAGTTAGGCTTTTTGAGGAAATTAAAAATTTATTCAGTGAAGTTAACGTTTGGAAAAGCGTTGAAGGTTCTGTTTTTGAAGGGGCTATTGTTGAACATTGTATAGAAGAATTTAACACTGAAAATAAAGTTAGAAGAATGATTCATGGTGATCATGTTGATCATGAGAAAGGAACCGGTTTTGTTCATACCGCTCCAGCACATGGTGAAGAAGATTTTGACTTAGGGGTAAAAGAACATTTAAATATAGAAGATTTATTAGATGAAAACGGTGCATTTAAATCAACCGTGCCATTAGTTGCAGGCGTTCATGTAAAGCAAGCAGATAAATTAATGGTTGATCTATTACAAGAGAGAAGTTTATGTCTCGCACATGAAGAATTTAAACATTCTTATCCTCATTCTTGGAGAAGCAAAGCTCCTTTAATTTATAGATTAACCAAGCAATGGTTTTTAAACATGGCACCTTTAAGAGAAAAAGCTTTAGAAGTTGCAAATGATCCTAAGTTAAATTGGTTTCCAGAAGAAGGAAAAAATAGATTCATATCAATGCTTTCTAATCGTGATGATTGGTGTATTTCTCGTCAAAGAATTTGGGGCATTCCTTTATCTATTTTTTATAACAAAGAAAATGATTTTGTTTTAAGAGATGCTGAATTCTTATTAAAAACTCGTAAACACTTAGAAAAAATTGGAGTGAAAAATTGGAGTTCTGTTAAAATTTCAGATATTGATGATTCATATAATGATGAGGAATGGCAAAGAGTTGATGATATTGTTGATATATGGTTTGAATCGGGGTCTACTCAAAGTTTTGTTTTAAAAAAGAAAAATTTATATCCAGCAGATGTTTATCTTGAAGGATCAGATCAACACAGAGGATGGTTTCAATCTTCTTTATTGGTTGCAGCAAATTTAAATGGATCAGCTCCTTGGAAAAACTTAGTAACCCATGGATTTTGTTTGGATGGATCTAAGCAAAAAATGTCTAAATCTTTAGGCAATGTAATTTCTCCTTTAAGTTGGGATATTGATACTTTAAGAGTGTTTTTTTCATCTTTAAATTTGGCTGGAGATATCAGTATTTCAGAAAACAGCATTAAACATGCTCAAGAAATGGTTTTTAGATTTAAAAACACAATTAAATTTTTATTGGGAAACTTATCAATTTCCAAAGAAATAAAATCTGTTCCATACGAAGAACTCCCAGCATTAGAAAAATGGATTTTGCATAAAGTTTATAAGTTAGATCAAAGTTTTACTGAAATAACAAAATCTTTTTACTTAAATAATTTTATAAATAATTTATATGAATTTTGCTCTCAAGATTTATCTTCATTTTATTTTGATGTAAGAAAGGATACTTTGTATTGTGAAGAGTTTAATAATTATGATAGAAGAGCTGTCATTTCTTTATTTAGATTATTGACTCCAATTTTATTAAAATACTTATCAGTTTTTATGCCATATTCTATGGAAAATGCTTGGGAAACCTATAATAATGAAAATGATTTATCAATTAACAACAAAGAGTCAATTCATTTGCAAGAGAAAGAAACAATTCCTGAATATTATTTTAATGAAAATAGCAATAATTATATAGAAAAATTAAGAGATATTAAGAAAAAAGTTAATGAGCAAATCGAACCATTAAGAGAACAAAAATTGATAACAACTAGCCATGAAGTTAAAGTTGTTATAACAGATACTAATATTGATTTAACTGAGCTTAAGCAAATTTTGATTGTCTCAGAAGTTGTTTATGGAGAAGCTTTTCAAGTTGAAATAATAAAAGGCTTAAAATGTAAAAGATGTAAATTTTTGTTTAACTCTCTTGATGAAAATTTATGCAAAAGATGCTTTTCAGTTTTAGACAATTAAAATAAATAAAAATATAGGGGCTGGAGGATGATTTTTAAAATTTGTTTTTTTTTGATTTTAACTTTAAAAACAAATTATATTTTGTCCACAAAATTCAAAAAAATAGAAGAAATAAAGAAAGAAAGATATATAAAAACAATGTCTATTATATCTTTTAATATGGATTCTTTAATAGGAGAGGTAGCTCGTTGCTTTAATAGTTACGAAGCAAGAATTTTAGAAAAAACTTTAAAAAAACATTTACCTAAAGATTGGCATGACCCAAAAGCAAAAGTGGAAATATTATATATAAACACTCAAAACGGAAGAAACATTGATGGAATCTCTTTTTCTGGAAGTGGAAAAAAAATTGAAATTGTTTTTCAGGATTTTGAAAAAAACATCATAGTTGATGAAGCTCCAACCTTATCTAATATTAATTTAGACCCTAAATCAGATTTTGATATTTACAAATTGCCAAAACCTCTTTTAGAAAATATATATATTTTTATAAAAAAATTACCCAAAGAAAAAAGAAACTATAAAAAATATAAAAAAATTATTGTTGTATATTCAACTTTAAATTTTCAAGTTCATGCTATTGTGTTTGTTAACCAAAAGCATCAAAAAGATTTTTGTATTCTTTTTAATAATATTATTGTTAATAAAAAAGGTTTTTCTGTGGAAAAAATGAGTTTTTCTAATTATTTTGGATTAAATATAAAGAACATAGTAACATCCAGATTTGGTTATAGAAGACACCCAGTTTGGAAAACAAAAAAATTACATTCTGGTATAGATTTAAGGGCCCCAACAGGAACTCCTGTTCATGCAGCTTACAATGGGGTTATTTTATTTAAAGGTTGGATAAAAGGATATGGTAATTGTATAAAAATTGCACATACTAAAAGAGTAATAACTTTATATGGCCATTTATCTAAATTATCTAAAAACATAAAAGTAGGTCAAAAAGTAAAAAAAGGCACGTTAATTGGTTTATCTGGTTCAACTGGATATTCTACGGCACCTCACTTGCATTTTGAAGTGAGAATCAATAATAAGCCTGTAAATCCGTTAAAATTTAATTTTTTTTATTATAAAAAATTATCTAAAAATGAATTAGAGTTGTTTTTAAAATTTTTAAAAGAATTAAATAAAGTTATGTAATTGAAAATTATATCTGTTTTTTTTTATCTTTTATGATAATATGGACATAAGCGCTTTTAGCTCAGCGGAAGAGCATCGGCCTTCTAAGCCGCAGGTCGCAGGTTCGAATCCTGCAAAGCGCACTTTTAAAATTCAATTAAAATTTTCTTTTTTTTAATTAGGCTTTTATTTAAATTTAATGTAACTTATATGTAAGGTTTTTTTATTTATGAAAAAAATAGTATTATCAGCTGGTGGAACAGGAGGCCATGTTTTTCCAGCATGCGCTCTTTCGTTTGAATTGAGAAAAAAAGGTTACTACACAATCTTAATAACAGATCAAAGAGGAATAAAATATGTAAACAAAGAGTTTAATGAGGTTGTTATATTACCTATATCAAAATTAAATTGGAAATTTTTTTTATTATCCCCTTATCTTTTTTTTAAATGTTTTTTTGTTCAGTTTAAAATAAAAAAAACAATATCTTTTGGTGGATATGTTTCTTTATTTCCAATGTTAACATCAATAATTTTATTGAAAAATTTTTTTATAGTACAATTAGATTCAGTTGTAACGCGTTTAAATAGATTTTTTATAAATTATGCACATAAAGTTTTTTATGTTTTTCCGATTACAAACTTTAAAAAATTTAATTCTAATTTTTATTTAACCGGTGCTCCAATAAGATCTGGTTTTGAATTTTCATTTATAAAACATTCAAAAGAAAACTTTGTAATATCTATAATAGGAGGAAGTTTAGGTAGTTCCTATTGGGAAGATTTAATTGTATATTTTGCAGAATCTTTGAATGAAAAAATAATTGCAAACATCACATTGAATATACAAACAGAAAAAGATTTAAGTTTTTTAGATAAATTTAAGTTTAAATCATTAAAAGCTGAGAAATTCTTTGATACAAGAGTTCTTTTTAAGCAAAGCCATTTAATTTTAACAAGATGTGGAGCAAACACTCTTTCTGAGATAGGATCAATTGGTAGGCCTTGTTTTTTAGTTCCGTGGAAACAAGCAATTGAGAATCATCAAGAAATAAATGCAAAAAATTTAATGGAATTTGGCGGATGTCAAACAGGTGAATACAAAGAGTTGGTTTCTTTTTTTATGAAATTATACACAGACGAATTGTTTTTTGCTCAAACATGCGCCAATATTTCAACTTCTTTTGTTTTTGATGGAAAAGCAAATATAGTAAGCCATTTATCTTGATAATTATCAAACATGAACCGTTAATAGTTTATTAATTTATTAAACAGAAAAATTAATAATAATATGCACTAAATAAAAGATTTGATAATATTTAGCGTATGAAAAGATATTTTTTATTATTTTCTTCAATATTATGTTTTTTTACATGTATTTATAGATATCATGTTTTTTATATAAAAAATTCAAAATTTAGCGCAAATTATCCTGTTTTCTTTCATTTTTATAGATATTTAAGCGGAATTAATTTTTTTCTTTTTAGTTTTTTACATTTTTTTTTACTTATTTTAATTAGTTATAACTTTTATTTAATTTTTTCGTTTTTTTGGATATATTGTTTTTTTTGGAAATCGATTTTTTTATATTATTGTTTTTTATTGATGTGTGTTTTGCCTATTTTGTTAATAAGTTTTTTCACAAGCTTAGATCTTTTTTATTATAATATGTTTTTTATTTCTTTTTTTGATAAAAAAAAGATTTTTTTTAAATTTTTTAAAGCCATTCATGTTTTGAATTTTATTTTGACTCCTATTGTTTTTGTGGTTTTTTGTTTTTGGTTTTTTCTTTTTTTAGTTTATAACCCAAGTTTTGTGAATCATTTTAATGATAATTTTTTTTCAAATATTGCTATGTTTTTTATTGTTTTGATATTGTTTTTAAGGGTTTTTATATGTTTTTTTGATCAATTTAGTATGATTTTTTGCAAAAAAAAACTTTTTAAAATTACAGTAAAAGACACTGTTGTCAAATAGACTTTGTTTTTATATAATAGCTTCATGAATATAATTTTAAGCACATTATCGATGCTGGGTGTGTTAATAATCTCATCAGGACTATATATTTTTCATAATATATTTATTGAAATAATGCCATTTTCCTTTAAAAACAAATTGAAGGAGTTTGGTTTTTTCTTTTTTGCCTATTTAGGTCTATGTATTTTTACTGTTTCTTGGGGAATAATTTATTATTTATTTTATTTATATTTTGATTTAATTTTTTCATTAAATTTTTCTTTATGTGTTTTTTCTTTCTTTTTTATGCTTATTGGGCTTTTTGCTTTTAGTGTGTTTTTTATTGATGCTGTTAATTATCTTTTTATCTTAGAATCATATTGGGAAGGTTCTGCTTTTTTGGGGTTCATTAGTAAATTTTTCAGTTTATTCTTTTTTATGTTTTCAATTTTATCAAATTTATATTTATTTGTTCTTGTTTTTTCTTATATTCTTATTAATCCTTTTTATTTTTGTTTATTGTTTTTTTCAAATGTTATTTATTTTTTTTGGTTAGTTTCTTTTATTTACAACTTTGTTTTCAAAAAGTCATTTTTTCTTGTTTAAAAAATTTTTACACTTAGTTCATAAAATGTTATTATGATCTTAAGTTCTTTTATTTTGTTTCTTTTGTCTTATTTTTTTTCTTCAAAGCGAGATAAAGTAATTTTCAAAACAAGTGGTTGGTTATATTTTATTTCTCATTATCAACTTTTTCTTTTTGGTTTTGCTCTTTTGGCTTTTATTTGTTTTTTATTAATTGTTGGTTTTACTTATTCATTGTTTTTTCATGATTCTTCTTCTCTTTTTTTTTCAATTATTTTAATGTTGTTGTTTTTGCCGTTTTCTATAGATTGTATTTATTATGGTTTATTTGGAATTTCTTTTTTTAAAGAGCAATATATTAAAAGCAAAAAGTTTAAATCTATTAAAAAAATCAATAGCGGTTTTTCTTTTAATTATTTTATGTTTTCTTATGTTAAATTTATATATTTTTGTTTTTCTTTGTTTTTTTTTATTTTTTCATATTTATTTTTAATTTTTGTTTATACTTTTGTTTTTTGGTCTATTTACAACGAAAAAAAACCGCTTTTAATTTATATCTTTCTTTTTGAAAGCCATTTGTTATCTTTCTTTTTATTTATCATTTTTATATTTCCGTTTTTTATAGAGACAATGTCATATGCTTATAGAGGAAATTCTTATTTTATTAAGTTTATTGATTATTAAGTTATGTTGACTAATGGAAAATTAATCGTTCTTTGTTAAAATAAAAGCATGAAGTACTCAGTTTTTATTTTAATGGCGGGATGTTACAGAACAGTAGCATCATCTTTCGGAAATTATGCATATGGTAACACGCAAACTTTTCTTTCTTCACCTTTTGTTGATCAACAAAATGAAGAAGTTGTTCCATTGGGAAATTTGCAGGATAATTTTTTTATGCCTCAAGGGCAAGGATATGGAATGCCTCCTGCTCCTATTGTAATGCCTCAGGGGCAAGGATACGGAATGCCTCCTGCTCCTGTTGTAATGCCTCAGGGGCAAGGAAGTGGAGTTCTTTCTTTTCAACAGCCAGGACAAGATAATTACTCTTCAAATAATCTTCAGTTTTTGCATGATCAATTAACTCGCGCAAGACTTGAGCTCGAGCTACAAAAGGTAAAAAGCAACAGTGATAGAAAATATGGATTTGTTAATGGTTTTTTTTCTTGTTTTACAGAAAAAGGTCCTCAAAGACTAGACAGAGTAAATATTTCAAACAACGAAAATGGTCCTGGTTTATTTGAATCAGAATCTTGTTATTATGATAAGGCTAGTCTTAATTTTATTCTTGTTTCTAATAATGGTGAATTAAGAACTTTACAAAAAAAAATTGCAGTAAACGATGATAGTCGTATCTTTGTTTTTGATCAATCAACATCAAGATATTTTTATGTTGTTCCTGCACGACAAACAGGGCAAACTCTTACTTTAGTTCCTTTATCTCTTGTAACAGCAACTAAAGACTCTGGTCAATTTTCTTATTTAATACTTAAATGTGAAGGCAATGTTAATCTTCTTTATAGTCTTATAAGTGGAAACATGAAATATATTGGTCTTTTTGAATCACTTGGTTCTAATTGTGTAACGGATGCATCTGGTAATATTTTTAAACAACGTAATGAAAGACCTCAAAATATATCTGTTTTATCACGTCAGATTAATCAAAGTTCAAACAATGAAGCGATAAATTATGGTTCTCAATTTTTTAATGGTTTGCAAAACCAATCAACTCCAAATTACATAAATTTTGCTTCTTCTCAAGGAAATACTCAAATAATGAAGGATAATGCTCTTGATAGAACTTTAAATCATTACTTAAACCAAAAAGGAGTTTCCTCTTTACCTATGCAAACAATTAGATGATCATTTTTTCATGCTATTTTCTTTTATTTAATTTTTTTATATTGTGAATTCATGTTTAATAAAAAACTTTTGAATTTTATTTTGTTTTTTACTTGTTTTAATAAAAGTCCTTTTGGGCCTCAAGAAGAGATGTATTATTTAAACTCACAAGAAAAAATTCCTGGGCGGATAGATTATGCTGAAGAAGTTGCTGTTCCAGCGTTTGGAATAATTTCTGATCAACAACATGAGCCTTTTGGGGGCCAACAAAACAAGCTTACTTCGGAAGGTTTGTGCCAAATCGTAAAAGAACTGAAAGAGATAAATCACTGTGTTTTCAATACACAAACTCTTGATGAATGGGGTCTTAAAAGTTGCTTTGAAAAAATATTTGCACTCGAAGAGACTCATATTCAAATTGTTTGTGCTGTTGCTTTGCTTAAACATTCATTGTGTTTTACTAATAATCCAAGCCCTTATTTTGAGGATTATTTTAATCGATATAAAAATTGTTTGAACAAAATTGATCAAAGAATGAAAGCGTTATTAGATAGGATTTTGGGCTCAGAATTTTTTTTAAGTGATAATGAAAAAAGCTTTTTTATTTCTTCGGTTACTCAACCGATTTCGAATTGTATTTGTTTGGAATGTAATAAAAAAATTTGTGGTTGCACTGTAAATGCAGAAAATGGGTTTCCTTATATTAAGGGTAGTTTGATTTTTTGTTATCGCCAATTAGGTGGTGTTTTGATTCCTGATTTTTTTAAAGAAAATGCCATTGTTTTAGGCTATGCTAAAGACTCTTTTGGAGAAAATTTTGTTGCATTTCAGCACGCTGATAAGAAATGTTTTTATTTTTGTTCTGTTGGAAAAACACAGGCTTGTGCTAGATTAATTTATTTTAATGGATCTTTGTATTGTGTTGTTCCTAATAAAATAGATCAGAATGTTTTTTGTTATGTTAGTGTTTATTCGTCTACTGCTTTATCTAAATCATGTAATTATTCTTTTAAAAGCTTTAATTTTGATACCTTTGCAGGGGATTTTCGTTTTTTTATAAATATACCGCTTGTTTTATATTCATCTATTGTTATTGGTTCTTCAATTTTATTTTTTTCAATGTTTTGTGCAAATTGGGCTGGATCTTGTTATAGATGTGGTCATCCTGCTGTTAAATTTTTTGGTGGATTTTTTAATTTTTTCTTAGGCGGTTTTCTTGGGGCTGGCTTCTTAAAATATATTCTTGGGCCTACGTTGTTTTTCAAAGATATTATTCAACAAGATCAGACATCTCGTTTTATTGCTTCTTTTTCAAATTTTAAAAATATATCTATTGTAAATTTTTTAAGAAATAAAAGAGTGGGCGAACTTAATTATAAGGCTCTTTATGTTTTTGGTTCTTTAGGTTTAGCTTCTGCTCTTTTTCTTTGGTCTTTTATTTGGTATGTTTATATTTTATCGAAGGGCCGTTATTTGCTTAATGGTGTGAGTTTTTTTGCTGGACTTTCTTTGTTATGTTCTGGTTTTTTCTTTGGAAATTCTTTAGTTTATGTTTTTGAATATCAAAGAAATATACAAATGTTAAAAGCTGATTGTGGAACACAAAATTTTATTTAAAATTTATTTTATCTCTTCTTGTTATTACTTATTTTTATTATATTGTTTGTCTAATTGTTTTTTCAAAAAATTTCGCTAATTTTAATTGTCTTTTTTTTTCCATCTTTTTTTATTATCACTTCTTCGTTTTCTAGCTCTTTGGGTGCTATTATTATTTGCAATGGAGAACCTATTAAATCGGCTTCAGAATATTTTGATCCAATAGAAACATCTTCTCTATCGTCCCAAATTATATCATCATATTTATCATAAAATTTATTTGCGATTTCCTTACATTTTTCATCATTAGAAATTGAAATTAATGTAACATCGAATGGTGCAATAGGGCCTAAGTTTTCTTTTTCGAACATTAATCCAACAATTCTTGAAACTCCTATTCCATAGCATCCCATCATCATTGCTTCTTTTGTGCCTGGATAGTTTAATTTGAAAGCTGATGTGTATTTATCTCCTAAAGCGTAAATATGTCCTATTTCAGCATATTTGACATCTGAAGAGGCTTCGTAGGCGTGATCTTTTTCTTCCCATTGTATTGATTTTGAGACAGGTTTTTTAAATTGCAGTTCAGTTTCACCAAATTCCGATGGCACTAAAAATTCATGGCTCATAAAACCACCCATAAGACCAACATCAGCATGTAGAGTGACTGGTTCGAATCCTATTTCTGTAAAAATTTCTCTATAAATATAAAACATTTGTTCGTAAGTTTCTAATAGGCAGTTTTTATCTTTGTGAAAAGAATAAGCGTCTTTCATTAAAAATTCTCTTCCTCTTATTATTCCGAATCTTGGTCTTATTTCATCTCTAAATTTCCATTGAATGTTGTATAGTTTTAGTGGAAAGGTTTGTTTGTTGTATTGAAAAGATTGTAATAAAGAGCAAAAAAGTTCTTCCGCTGTTGGTCCAAAAATAAATTTGTGGTTGTTTCTATCGTAAATTTTAAGCATTTCATTGCCAAAAGTTTGATCTCTTCCTGTTTTTTCCCAAAGCGTTCCTTCTTGAAGCATTGGAGACAAAACCTTTATAACTCCATTTTTTTCATGAACTTTTTCAACAATTTTGATTGTTTTTTCTAATGATCTTAATCCAAGATTTAGCCAAGCATAAATTCCAGAAGATGTTTGATGAACAAATCCTCCTTTTATCATTTTACCTATTGCACCATCAAATTCAGATTCTTTTTTGAATGGAAGATAATAATTCGATCTTTTTACTTTCATTTGGAAAATATATATTATTTTTTGAATATGTTCAATTGTTTTTTATTTATTTGGGTGTTGAGAGTAAGGATAATTTTTTTGTACTTTTTCCCTATGTGTTATTATTCCTTTTTCTTTGTCGTATTTTGTCATTGACACTGTAACTTTATCACCTTTTAATATTTTTATTTTATATGTTCTAATTTTTCCTGAAATAATACCTTGAATTTTTTTACCATTATCTGTTTCAACTAAGCATAGACCATTTCTACCGACTTCTAAGACTGTTCCTTTAACTTCAAATTTATCTTCGTCTTTACTCATATTTTTTTATATTAGCATTTTGACAATAAAAGCACAAATTAAAAATATCTGTTATTAAAAACAAAAAGAGGTTGCTTTAAAAAACTTTTTTTGATATGCTTAGCGTCTAGGGTACTTAGCTCAGTCGGTAGAGCATCTGGCTTTTAACCAGAGGGTCAAAGGTTCGAATCCTTTAGTACCCACTTTTCAAAAATCTTAATTTACACTTGTTTTGTTTTTTTTGTTTTGATATATTTGTTTCATAGGGTGATTAGCTCAGGGGTAGAGCGTTTCGTTTACACCGAAAGGGTCAGAGGTTCAAATCCTTTATCACCCACGTTTTTTTAGTGGTCTTTTTCTTTTATTAATTTTTTGATAACATTCAACACAAAAGGTGTTTTTTCATGAATCGTTTTCCTATTCGAAGATCTTTTGGTAAAGATGGAAATCTTATACCTAGTTCCAATCTCATAAGTTTACAAATGGAGTCTTATTCAGATTTTCTTCAAAAAAACGTTAGTCCTAAAAACAGAGAAAACAAAGGATTGCAAAACGTTTTAAAAGAAGTTTTAACTTTAAAAGATCCCAATGCAAAAAATCATATAGAATTTCTTTCTTATGATATTGATGAGCCAGAGTATGGAGAATATGAGTGTGTTGCTAGAGGAAAAACTTACTCAGCAGCCGTGAAAGTAAATCTTAGGTTAATAAGATATGCAGGAAAGGCTTCAGAAGGGGTTATTTCTGAAATAAAGGAGCAGTCCATTTTTTTGTGTGATATGCCTTTGATGTGTTCAAACGGAGGCTTTGTTATTAGGGGAATCAATAGAATAGTTGTTTCTCAATTGCACAAATCTTCCGGTGCTTTTTTTAGTATAGAAGAATTTAAATCTCAAGGTATAAAAAAAATTTATTTAGCTAATATTATTCCACATAGAGGTGCTTGGCTGGATTTTGAAATAGACTATAAGGGTCTTGGTTGGGCAAAAATTGATAAAAAAAGAAAAATAAGTCTTTCAACCTTCTTAATGTTAGTTGGGCTTAAGGAAAAAGAAGAGGGGTATTCTAAACAAGAAATAATAAACTCTTTTTATGATTCTACTGTTTATGCAAAACATAAACACGGTTGGTATGTTAAATATTCTGAAAAATGGTTAAAAAATTTTAGACCATCTTATAATTTGCATGACCCAAATAGTGGAGAAATAATACTTCAAGCTGGTAAAACAGTTACTACAAAGAAACAAAAAGAAATAGAAGAATTAGGTGGCTACTGTATTGCGCATGAATCTCTGCTTGGAATGTATTTAGCAAACGAAATTAAAATTGAAGATTATACTTACGGCTTAGGATATGAAATAGATGATTCATTACTATCTTCATTAACTGATTTAAAAAAAATTGTTTTATTAAACATAGATCACTCTAGGTTTAATAGTGTAATAAGAGACACGGTGATTTTAGATAAAAACAACTCAATAGATGAAGCTTTGTTAAGTTTTTATAAAACATTAAGGCCAGGTGAAGTCGCTTCATTAGAGGGGGCAAGATATTTGTTTTACTCAACTTTTTGTGATCCAGATCGATATGATTTTTCTATGGTTGGTAGGTTTAAATTAAATCATAGGCTCAGAAATTATTATAAAAACGATTCTTCAAAAAAATCAAAAATTTTAACGTCGGATGATGTTTTTTGTATCGTGAAAATTTTATTGGGTATGAGAGATGGAAAAGAGCAGCCAGATAACATTGATCATCTTTCTTGTAGGAGAATTAGAAGTGTTGGAGAGTTAGTTTCAAACCAATGCAGAGGGGCTCTTTATAAGGTTGCGAAAGCGTTAAAAGATCGTTTAAATGGCACAGAAATAGAAGATAGCGTGGATTTATGTGCAATATTTCAATCAAAAGTTTTGGCATCTTCTTTAAAAGAGTTTTTTGGAACTTCTCAGCTTTCTCAAATTATGGATAACTTAAACCCTTTGGCTCGTTTAGCTCATTGTCGTCGTATTACTGCTATGGGAAGAGGTGGAGTTGTTGCTTCAAGAGCGGCCGATAGTATGAGAGACGTTGGAGAAAGCTACTATGGAAGATTGTGTCCGGTAGAAAGTCCTGAAGGTCAAAATATTGGTTTAATAAGCTATTTAAGCATGTATGCAAAGGTGAATGAATATGGTTTTTTGCAATCTCCTTATAAAAAAGTTATAGATGGTGTTGTTCAAAATGAAATTGTTTATTTAGACGCTCAAGAAGAGGAGCATTATAACATTGCTCCATTTACAGTTAACACTGATAAAGATGGAAAAATTTTAAACGAAAAGGTTGTTTGCAGACAGGGAGAGGATGACTATGTATCTTTAACCCCAAGTGAAATAGATTATATTGACGTAGCATCAGGACAAATTCTTTCTGTTGCTTCATCTTTAATTCCATTTATAGAAAACGATGATCCTCACAGAGCTCTCATGGGTTCAAACATGCAAAGACAGGCTGTGCCTGTGAAAAAAGCGGTTGCTCCATTAGTAGGAACGGGATTAGAGTCCAGAATAGGTGTTGATTCTATGATGTGCGTTTTAGCTAAAGAACCAGGAAAGGTTGTTTATGTTGATAGTTCAAAAATTTTCGTTCAACACATAGAAAACCCTAACAAAATAGACACATATTTTTTGAAAAAATATGAAAGGTCTAACTCATATTCATGTATAAATCATAGAGTAATTGTAAAAGTGGGCGATAAAATAGAGTCCGGTCAAGTTTTAGCGGATGGATCGAGTATAGACCATGGAGAAGTGGCACTAGGTCAAAACTTAAGAGTAGCCTTTATGTCTTTTAAGGGTAATACCTTTGAAGATGCTATCGTAATCTCTGAAAGATTATTAAACAACACTTTAACATCTGTCAGAATTGAAGAAGTTGTTGTTCAAATTAAAGATGGAGAATCGATTATTCGATCAATTCCAGGTGTTTCAGATGAGTTTGTAAAAAACCTTGATGAGGCAGGAATAGTAACAGTGGGGGCAAAAGTAAAGGAAGGTGAAGTTTTGGTAGGAAGAGTTATTCCTAAAATAGAAACAATTTCAACTCCTGAAGAAAAATTACTAAAGGCTATGTTTGGAAATAGAAACACAAATTATTCAGATGCTTCATTAAGAGTTCCTCCAGGATGTGCTGGTACAGTTATAGATGTTAAAATTTTCAACAAAAAAGAATCAAATAAAGACGAAAGATCCTTGTTAATTGAAAGAATTGAGTTGAATAAACTTAAAAAAAACAGAGATTTAGAGTTGAAAATTATTTTAAGCCGATATGAAAAAGAAATTTTAAATCTGTTAAAAGATGAATTAGTTGTTCAAGGAAATGATCATGTAAATGCTCAAGAAACATTAACAGAAGAAAATTTAAATCAGTTATCTTTTGAAACATGCAAAGGTATAAGAATTGAAAATGAAGATAAACAGAAAAAAATAGATTTAATTTATTCTGAATTTAAGTCTGTAAAAAAAGGAATTGTTGATCGTTTTGAAAATCTTGCTAAAAAAATTTCTCTTCCAACAGAGCTTCCAGCTGGAGTCATAACACAAATTAAAATATTTATAGCAACTAATAGAATAATAGAAGCTGGTGATAAATTAGCGGGTAGACATGGAAACAAAGGTGTTGTTTCAAAAGTTTTGCCAATTGAAGACATGCCTTTTGATGAAAACGGAGAGCCTGTTGATGTTATTTTAAACTCATTGGGTGTTGCAGCTCGTATGAATATTGGTCAGGTTTTTGAAATTGCACTAGGCTGGGTATCAAAAGAAATTGGTAAACAAGTTTCAAATTTGCTTTATTCAATTTATACATTAAACAAGAACTATGATGACTTAAAAGAGTTATTAAAAAAAGCCTATCCAAACAATGAAATAGACTCTATGACAGAAGACCAAATGTTGGCAATAGCGCTTAAAATCGCTAACGGATTACCATTTGCGGTTCCGTCTTTTGATGGTGCAAAGCTAGAGGATATAAAAAAACTGCTTTCAGATTGGAATATTCCATCAACAGCTAAAATAAAGCTAAGAGATGGAGAAACCGGTGAATTATATGCATCTCCAATAACTGTTGGATATATGTATTTAATGAAATTAAACCACATGGTTGCAGATAAGATTCATGCAAGAAGCACTGGTGGATATAGTTTAATCACACAACAACCTCCTGGAGGAAGAGCAAAAATGGGAGGCCAAAGACTTGGAGAAATGGAAATTTGGGCTCTTCAAGCATATGGAGCAGCTTATTTAACAAAAGAGTCAATGACAATAAAATCAGACGACCACTTAGGAAGAGTGTCTGCATATGAATCTATGATAAAAGGCCAAGAGGTGAGTATGGAAAATAACTCTCCAGAAAGTTTTAAGGTCTTAAGGCAAGAATTAAGGGCTGTAATGTTAAACACAGACTGTTTAATAAGGCAATTTGTTGAAGGAAAAGAAGCTTGGATAAAATCAGGAGCTGGCTCTGAATTTGATGCGTTAAAAATATCATTAATGAGCCCAGAACAAATCAAATCGTATTCCTATGGAGAGGTTAAAAAAGCAGAGACTTTAAACTATAGAACACAAAAAGCAGAAATTGGTGGTTTGCATTGTCCTGTAATTTTTGGACCAGAAAAAGACTATCGATGCGCTTGTGGAAGATATAGTAAAATGAAATATAGGGGAATTGTTTGTGAAAAATGTAACGTTGAAGTAACCGTTTCAAGAGTGCGAAGAGAAAGAATGGGGCACATAGAATTAGCTTGCCCAGTTGCTCATATTTGGTTTACAAAAATTCTTCCAAGTAGTATTGGCTTAATGCTAGATTTAACAAGTAAAGATTTAGATAAAGTTCTAAGATATGAATCTTATATAATTATTTCAGCTGGAATAACACCATTAGAAGAAAAACAGTTATTAACAGAAGAAGAGTTTGATAAAGCAAAACAAGAATACGGATCAACATCTTTTGTAGCAGATATGGGAGCCGAAGCAATAGAGGCATTATTAAAAGCTATAAATTTAGACGAAATGAGAATGCAAATTGTTGAGCAATTAAATTCAAAACCAAATGATTTACTAAAGAAAAAATTAATAAAAAAACTAAGAATGGTTAACGGGTTTATAGAAAACAAAACAAGGCCAGAATGGATGATAATAAAAACTCTTCCAGTACTTCCAGCAGACTTAAGACCATTAGTAGCATTAGATGGCGGAAGATTTGCAACTCCAGATTCAAACGATTTATATAGAAGAATTATAAACAGAAACAATCGATTAAGATCATTAGAAGGATTTCCAGAAATAGTAAAAAGAAACGAAAAAAGAATGATTGCAGCTGCAGTTAATGCTGTTATTGATAATAGCAGAGTAGACCAACCATTCTTAACTTCAAACGGAAGACCATTACAATCAATTGGAGATCTATTAAAAGGAAAACAAGGAAGATTTAGACAAAACCTATTAGGAAAAAGAGTCGATTTTTCAGGTCGATCTGTTATTGTTGTTGGTCCAAACTTAAAACTACATCAATGCGGATTGCCTAAAAAAATGGCCGTAGAATTATTTAAACCATTAATTTATGCAAGATTAGAGCAATATGGATATGCCGTCACATTAAGATCAGCAAAAAAAATAGTAGAAGAAAGAAGACCAGAAGTTTGGGAAATCTTAAAAGAAGTGACATATCAGTATCCAATTCTTTTAAACAGACCGCCAACACTTCATAGATTAGGAATTCAAGCGTTCGAATGCGTGTTAATAGATTCAAATGCAATTCAACTACATCCATTAGTATGTGCAGCATTTAATGCAGATTTTGATGGAGACCAAATGTCAGTGCACGTACCACTTTCAGTTGAAGCACAGATAGAGGCAAGAATTTTAATGATGCCATCAAACAACCTTCTAAGCCCTGCGAATGGTCAGTTAATTATGGAACCTAAAAAAGATATGGTATTAGGTCTTTATTATTTAACAAACTTAGTCGAAGGATTAGGAAAAGAAGGAATTGTTTTAAACCAAAACGAAGTTGAAAAAGCTATAGAAGAGCAAAAAATTTATTTCAATCAAAAAATTGAAGTAATTATAGATTGTCCAATAGAAGGATCAACAAAAACAGAAACAACAGGTGGAAGAGTAATTCTTTACAATAGCCTTCCAGAAGGGCATAAAATTCCTTTTAAAGAAGTAAATAAATTATTTATAGGAAGAGATGGCTCAAAACTATTTGAAAAAATTTATAATACATGTAAAAGATCAGACGTAGTATCATTTGCAGATACATTAATGACGTTAGGATTCAAATATGCAACAAACTCATGTGTTTCATTGGGAATAGAAGATTTAATTTCATTGAAAGAAAAAGAAAAGCTTGTAAAAGATACAAAAACAAAAGTATTAGAATTTGATAGACAATTTAAAGAAGGATTAATAACAAAGGGTGAAAAAAAGAACAAAATAGCTGAAGCATGGTTAAAGTGTGATACATATTTAGAAAAAGAAATGGATAGAATCTTATCGAAAAAAGAACCAGGTAAAGATCCAAATCCTATATATATGATGTATCACTCAAAAGCTAGAGCCTCAACAGCACAGATGAAGCAAATCATGTCAATGAGAGGTTTTGTTATAAAACCAAGCGGAGAATGGGTTGAAAATGCAATAGATAAAAGTTACAAAGATGGTTTAGATGCACTAAGTTACTTCACAGCAACTCACGGAACAAGAAAAGGTCTAACAGATACAGCGTTAAAAACAGCTGATGCAGGGTATTTTACAAGAAAATTAGTTGAAGTGGCGCAAGATTGTATTATCACAGAAAAAAGCTGCGATATAAACGATACAGAAGAAAATATATCAAATAAATATATAACTTTTGAGCCAGCAAACAAAGGAGGTTTCTTCGATTATTCAGGAGCAGAAGGAAGAATAATAGCAGAAGACATAGTAGATCCAGAATCAGATGCAAAAATTTTATTTCATAGATATCATATGTTAACAAAAGAAGACTTAGAAACATTATCTAAAAATATGATATTAAGCATAAAAGTAAGATCTCCAATTATGTGTTCATGTCATTTTGGTATTTGTGCAACTTGTTATGGTCTAGATCTATCAAAAGCAAAACAAGTAAGTATAGGAGAGCCAGTAGGAGTAATAGCAGCCCAATCAATAGGAGAGCCAGGAGCTCAATTAATGATGAGAACATTCCACGGAGGCGGAGGATCGGTTGGATCAAACGAAGAATCTTCTGTATTAGCTATCATTGAAGGAAAAATAAAATATATAAATGCCAAAATTCACAAAAGAGACAACGGAACAATGGTATTAATAAGCCGAGGAGCAGAAGTTTTAATTTTAGATGAACAAGGAAGACAAAGATCAAAACACAGAATGCCATATGGATCAAGAATGTTTTTTGAAGAAGGCCAACAAGTAAAACAAGGTAACATAATTTGCGAATGGGATAACACAATAATTCCAAGATTAGCAATAGCAAAAGGATATGTAGAATATAGAGATTTAATTGAAGGAATTTCCTTGAAAAAATTCATAGACGAAACATCCGGGTTATCATCAAGAATAGTAACCGATTATAAGAAATTAATAAAAAAGAAAAATAGTATAAATCCAGCAATTTTAATAAAAGATGAAAATGGAGACTATGTATTAACAGAAGATGGATTACCAATAAGTTATAAACTAGAACTAGACGATGTGATAATGGTAGAAAACGGAGCACATGTAGAGATCGGTGATTTAGTTGTAAAAAAACAAAAAATGTCAGCAAGATCATCAGATATTACAGCTGGTTTACCAAAATTAGTTGAAATTTTTGAAGCACGTTTACCAAAAATTCAAGCTGTAATGAGCGAAATAGATGGAACAGTAGTTTTTAACAAAGATAATAAGTTTAAGAGATATGTCACAGTAACATCTCAAGATGGATCAGATAGTAAAGAATATATGATATCAAAAGATATAAACATTGTGGTTCAATCAGGAGATCAAATAAAAAGAGGAGATTTAATAAGCGAAGGAAGCGTATCATCTCACGATATTTTAAGAATATTAGGGGTAGAAGCTTTGGTTCTATATCTTTTAAAAAGTATAAAAGATATTTTCAATTCACAAGGAATGGTCGTTGATAATAAACACGTAGAATGTATTATTCGATATATGTTAAGAAAATTAGAAGTAATAGAGTCAAAAAATTCAACATATGTAAACGGAGAGATAATAGATATATTAGATTATAAACAACTGATTAAACATAGTTCGATGGATGAAGATAAGGTGCCAGAAGTAAGATATATATTGCAAGGAATAACAAAAGCATCCTCTATGGATATTTCTTTCTTAAAAGCAGCATCATTCCAAGAACCACATAAAGCCTTAATTGGAGCTTGTTTATCAACAAATTCAATAGACTATATGCATGGAATGAAAGAAGCCTTGATAACAGGAAATTTGATTCCAGCAGGAACTGGAGTTGTGGTAAAACAGTGGCAAAGAGAGTTCGAAGAAAACTTAAAAAATTCAGAAAGCTTTGAAGAAGAAAAAGAAGGATTAACAGAGAACGTAAGTTCGTTTGAAGAATCAAATTCTGATTCTTCGTCAGATTTGTTTATAGAGTAAGTATCCGAGATTTATATCTTTAATAAAAAAATTCAAAGTCTTTTTAAATTAAAATAGTTTTTTAACAAAGCAGAACACTGTTCTTGTTTAATATTTTTAATTAATTCAATTTTTTTTGTTTTTTCATCTTTTCTATAATCAGTTCTAGATGCACCGCAAACAATAGAATTAATATGAGCTAAGCTACAAGCATATAAGCACATGGGACAAGGCTCTAAAGTAACAAAAAGAGAGCAATCATTCAAAAATTTACCCAAAATAAGTTGAGCTTTTTGAATACATAAAATTTCGGCATGCCAAAAATCTTGATTATGAGCAGAAGAAATAATATTATTATTTTTAACAATAACAGCACCAACAGGAACATTGTTTTTATTAAAAGCGTTTATAGCTTCTTGAATAGCTAAATCCATAAATTTGAACATTTTTAAATTATATACATATATTAAAATTTTTTCTCTATAGATAAAAAACTCTATATCTAAAAAATATAGGACTAATCTGTGAATAAATAAAAATTTAACAATTATGCTTAAAATCTCTTTAAAAACATTCGTTTTTTAGTATTTTTTAAGCGTTTTTTAAGCCTTTTTAATCATTTTTTAAGCTGTTTTTAACAAAAATATTGAAGAAATTTGAAATAAAAAATACTATAAAAATATGTTTAAAATTACAAATTTAAAATATGAAAAGACAGCTTTCGCAAATCTTTCACAAAAATCATTTGATTATCATCATGGAAAACATCATGCAACATACGTAAATAATTTAAATGATTTAATCACGAAAAATCCAGGGTTACAAGACAAAACATTGGAGGAACTAATAAAATTATCTTATTCAAAGAAAAAGGAACCATTCTATAAAAAACTATTTAACAATGCAGCACAGCATTATAATCATGATTTTTTTTGGAATTCTATAACGCCGGAAAAAACAACTCTTTCTAATGTTTTGTTGGAAAAAATGAATTCATCGTTTGAGTCATTTGAATTGTTTAAAGAACAATTTGAATTAATTTGTTTAAGTGTTTTTGGCAGTGGATGGGTATGGTTGATTTACAATGAGTCAACGGAAGAATTAGAATTATATAAAACAGAAAATGCGGAAAATCCGATATATTTAGAAGGGGTAATACCTTTGTTAGCATGTGATATTTGGGAACATGCTTATTATATCGATTATTTTAATGAAAGAAAGAAATTTGTTGAAACAATTTTTGAATATTTTGATTGGAACTTTGCAGATAAAAATTTTCAAAAGCATGTTAAAAAAACAGAAAACACGGAAAATTTGATATAATATGTGGACCAATAAAACTTATAAAGAGACTTTTTTTCATGATTCAATTTATAAAACAGTGAAAAATTTAACAAAAAAATTTAGTAATCCAATTATTTTTTTAAAAGCTTCATGGAAAGATATAGCTCCAGATTGGGCAAAAGAGGCTATTCCTTATTCAATTAAAAATCAGACCGTTTTTTTTAAAACAAAGGATAATCCTATGGTTTTGCAATATAAAGAAAAAGAAATTTTGAAAATAATTAATATTTTGATATCAAACTCTATTACAAAAGTTAAGATTTTTTCCATTTAAAGAGTTAAAAATCAATTTAAATTTATTTTAAACAAACAAAAAAAAATTGCTTTTAAATTTTGTTTTTTATATAATTCCAATATGAGTTGTATTCAGCTAGTTTGTCCCAAATGCTATGAAAGCTATGAAATTCCAGAGGAAATATTAGAATCTTTCGATAAATTTAAATGTAATCATTGTAATTTTCTAGAACAAAAGTCTTATTATTCTCCAAAAAAAATAATAAATGAAGAAGAAACTAATGATTCATTAACTTCTGATTTTGACAATAGCCTTATTACAAAGGAAAAACCACCTATAAATATTCCTGTGCAAAACATAACATTAAACAACACAGATTCTTTTAATTCATCAAATGAAGTTTTGAAAAATATTATTATTATGGTTACAGCATTAGCTTTATTGACTGGATTTGTTTTTTTAATGATTAGAAAATGAATATATTATATATTGATACTCATTCTACTAAAAATTTTAATATTGGTTATTTTAATGGGGAAATTTTTGTTGAAAAAAACGGTAAAGATGCTTCCTGTGAAATGATTGATTCAATAAATGAACTTACTAAAAACAATATCGACAAGATTATTATTAATAAAGGGCCTGGGTCTTTAACCGGGTTAAGAATTGGGTCTTCTTTTGCGCAAGGTATAGCTTTGTATAAAAATATACAAGTATTAGGCATTTCAATTTGGGATATTTTGTTATTAGAGTACCCTGATACTGATATCTTTTTTTTTACAGGTACTAAAAAATGGATAAAAAAAAATTCAACAGAAGAAATTATTTTTGAAGATGATTTTTGTTTATCAAATAATAAATGGATTTCTAACAAACCTGATTTGGTTCCTTTAGATAAAACAAATAATATTGAGTATTCTTTTTCTGTCTCTTTAATGCATAAATATCAGCATATAGCATCAAAGGATATTAATATTTTATATCCAATTAATATGTTTTGATTATTATATATGTTTTTTCTTAATACTTTGTTTTTTTATAGTGAGTTCAAAATTTATTCTCTATATGCAATTTTCTTATATTATTTGCCTAATTAAAGTTTTAAAGTGCATAGATTCCTCATCTTCCATTTTATAATCCTCTGGATATCCATTTTCAATGAATTTTTCATATGATTTTAAAAATGGTATTTTTGCTATTCTTTTAATATGATTTATATTTATATCAAATTCTTTTAGTTTTTCATCTGGGTAATAATCATTTGTCATGTTTTCTACAAATCCTAATACTTTTAATCCCATTGCTTTTACTAGTGCAAACATTCTAATTACATCGCGGTAAATCATTTTGTTTGGTTGGCTTATCATTATTAATTCAACATTTGGACAGGTTTTTAAACAAGCTTGATAGGCTTCGTTCATACCTCCTGCAAAGTCTAATATTAAATATTCACAGTTCCAGTTTGATTGCACTAAAAATTGAGAAGTAACAGCTCCTATTGTTCCTTCGTGCCAAACCTGGCTTTCTCCTTCTTTTAAGAAAAGTCCCATAGATAAAACTTCTATTCCATGCGTTTTTATTGGGTTTATGTTTACTCCATCTGATGATTTTGGAACTTCTTTTAAGTTTAATAGACCTGCTATTGATGGGCTATAAGCATCTGCGTCTATTAGGCCTACTTTATTTCCAAGATCTCTTAATGTAAAGGCCAAATTTAAGGCTGTCATACTTTTTCCTACTCCGCCTTTTCCCGATGAAATTCCTATAATTTTTTTAAACTTTTCTGTTTGCATTTGTTGAACGCAAAAAACAATTTTTACTTCATATTCTTGAAATCTTTCTTTTATATTTTGCTCGGCTTTTTCTAGATCTAAACCCGGTATTACATTTATTGTTAATAATAATGTTTTATTTTCTTTTAGTTCTATGTTCTGAATATTAAATTCAGAAACTCGAGAGAGTAGCGACCCTAAATTAAAACTATCATTATTCATATTGTTTTATTCTATATCAATAAAACATTTTTTAAAAGTTTACGTTTTGTCAATCTTTTGAAAGCATAATAACTCTACAGGAAAAAACATGACAAAAAAGCAAATGTATTACTTTCGGAAAAAACTAGAAAGTTGGAAGTTAAATATTGAAACTGAAATGCAAGAGGAGTTAGAATTAGAGTTAAAAAACGAACTTTTAAATTTAGAAGATGCAGATGAAGGAGATGTTATTGATAAAAGAAACATAATTGATTTTCAAGAAAAAAGAAAAAATTATTATAATAAAATTTTAAATGAAATAAAGTATGCTTTAAAAAAGATTGAAGAAAACACTTTTGGAATTTGTGAAGAAACGGGCGAAGAAATTAATTTTAAAAGGTTAGATGCTAATCCAATAGCTAGATTTTCTTTGGAGGCTCAAAGCGTTAGAGAAAATTATTAAATTATTTAACTTAGGCAATCTCGTGCTATTTGTATATATGATTTTTACACTTTTTTAACTATGTTTGCGCACCAAAAATTTCTTTTATCTGGTATAACAATTTTTTGAAAGTTTATTTTATGTTCTTTGCAGTATTGCTCAACTAATAAGTTAATATTTTCTTTTGAAACTGAATTTAAAACTTCAATCACATCTATTTTTTTTCCATTTAAACTTAAAACTAAATTAATTTTTTCTGCTGTATAATTCACTTTTTCAAAAGATTTTGGCCAATTTTCTAAAATAATAGATGGTTTTTCTTTTATGTTTTGTTGGTATAAAAATTCAGCTAAGTGAGGTGCAAACGCTGAAATAATTATTATTATTTTTTTATATAAATTTGCACTTATAACATCATTTAATGAGTTAATAAATATTATGTAAGCTGAAATTGCTGTGTTAAAACGTAAATTTATTATGTCTTCTTCAATTTTGTTTAGCGTATTATTAAAATCATATTTAGTTTTTTCAGTATCTTTAATTTTGTTATCAAATTTTAGTGCATAAACTTTATCTAAAAGCCTTACCATTCCTTTTATTGCTGAATAATCCCATGGTTTAGATTGATCAAGTGGCCCTAAATACATCATGAATAGTCTTAATCCATCTATGCTATATTGATTACAAATTTCTTCAGGTGTTACTCCATTTTTGTATCTTTTTCCAATTTTACCAATTGTTTCTGTTAGCTTTTCTTCTGTGCTTTTTGAAAAATATTCGTTTCCAATTTTTTTTACATCATTATAACTAAAATAGGTTCCATTTTCGTTTGAATATGCTGGACCTAAAATCATTCCTTGATTAAACAAACGTTGAAATGGTTCTTTTGAGTTCAGTATTCCTAAATCGTGCAAACAAATATGCCAAAATCTAGCATATAATAAATGGAGCACTGCGTGTTCTGCGCCTCCTAAATATAAATCTACGGAACCAATTTTTTTCGGTGTTTCCCAGTAATTTTTTGCATCTTCTCCAATAAAAGCATCTTTGTTTTTATTATCCATATATCTTAAATAATACCAACAAGATCCTGCCCAATTTGGCATTGTGTTTGTTTCTCTTGTTCCTTTGTGAATTTTTGATCCATTTGCTTCGGCATCTTCTTTTATAATTTTAGCTGTGTAGTTATCAAGTTTTATAAATTTTATATTTTTCCATTCTTTACAATCATCTAAAGGTTTGAAAACTTCATCACTTTCTGATTCTGTTTTTATTTTATCTGTGTAAGGTAATTCAACTGGAAGCTGTGATTCATCTATTGCATAAGGGTTTCCTGCTTCATCTAACACGATAGGAAATGGTTCTCCCCAATATCTTTGTCTACTAAATACCCAATCTCTTAGTTTCATATACTTGTTTTTTTTGATAAACATATTTGTTTCTAAAAAATTAATTTCTTCTTCTGTGGTGTTTCCATTTATCATTTTGTTTTTTTCACAAAAAGCAGGATATTGATTTGGATTTTTGAGGTATTGTATATAATTTATATTGTTTTTAGATAAATATTGATCGTTTGGTTGAACTACAGCTATAATTTTCAAATTATTTTCTTGTGCAAAGTTAATATCACGTTCATCATGAGCTGGAACCCCCATAACGGCACTTGTTCCATATGAAAGTACGTAATCTGCTATATATAACGGGATTGTTTCATTTTTTATTGGGTGTTTAACTAAAATATTTGTTAAAATTCCAGGAAACTCATCTCCTTCTGGAAGTTTTCCATCGTAAAAATATTTTATATCTGGGTGTTTTTTTGAAATAGCACAATAGGTTACTCCACCTAATGTATCTAATCTTGTTGTATAGGCTTTTATTGTTTTTCCATTGCTGCATTCAAATGTTACTTCGTGGCCGTAAGAAAGACTTATCCAATTTTTTTGCATTTCTTTTACACTAACAGGCCAATCTAATTCATCTAAGTTTTCAACTAATCTTTCTGCTAATTTTGTTATTCTAAACATCCATTGTTTTAAAGGTTTTTTGATAACTGGGTGAGAACCTCTTTCGCTTAATCCACCAATAACTTCTTCATTTGATAAAACGGTTCCAAGCTTGGGGCACCAATTTACTTCAACTTCGTCTAAATAAGCGAGCCTTGAATCTTTTATTAACTCATATATTTCATCTTCGTTTTTGCCTTGTCTTTTAAGTTTTTCAATCAAATTTTGAATTGGTTTTACTTGATTTAAGTTTTCATCAAAATATGAGTTATATAGTTTTAAAAAAATATATTGAGTCCACTTATAATAATCAGCATCTGTTGTGTTAAAAGTTCTATTTTCATCTAGGCTTAAACCTAAGGTTTTTAACTGAGCTTTTATGTTATCTATATTTTTATAAGTAATAATACTAGGGTGTTGTTTGTTTTCTATTGCAAACTGTTCTGCGGGCAAACCAAAAGCATCGTATCCCATCGCGTGTAAAACATTTTTTCCTTTTAATCTATAAAATCTAGAAAAAATATCTGTAGCTATATATCCAAGAGTATGGCCAACGTGAAGACCAACACCACTTGGGTAAGGGAAAAAGTCTAAAACAACCATTTTTTCTTTTTTTTTATCGATTTTTGCACTATAAACATCAAGTTTATCCCAAAGTTTTTTTGATATAGTTTCAATTTTTTTAAAATTCTCATTGTAAGACATGATATATTAATATTACTTTCTAACTAAAACTATGCAATGATGAAATAATGTTTATTTTTTCTATTTTTTTATATAATTGAAACTGTATTATGAAAAATTTTTCTTTTCAGCCAATAGTAAAGCTTCTTAGTTTGCTACCAAGTATTGGTCCTAAAAGCGCTAGAAGAATCGCTATTACTTTAGCAAAAGAAAAAAAAATAACAACTTCTTTTATTCAACAATTAACTTTAATTAATGAAAACGTTAAATCTTGCAAAATTTGTAATAATTTGAGTTTTTTTCAACACTGTGAAATTTGCGAAGATTCTTTAAGAGATAAAAATCAAATCTGTGTGGTTTCAGATATATCTAATTTATGGGCAATAGAGAATATAGGCGTATATGAGGGGGTGTTTCATGTTTTAGAATCATCTAATATTCTTGAAGAAAATCAATATATTGAAAATGAATTAAAAAAAAGAATAACAGATGATCATCAAGAATTTATTTTAGCTTTAAACCCGACAATAGAAGGACAAGCTACTATTCATTATATAAAATCGATTTTAAAAGAATTTCACAACGTAACAGTAACAAGTCTTTCTTTGGGAATTCCCATTGGTTCTGATTTAGATTATTTAGATTCAGGCACAATAACAATAGCTTTAGAATCTAGAAAGGAATTATGATGAAATTTGGTTTTTTTCAATCTCTTGCTCAAAAAGAAGAAAAAAAAACTTTAAATTGCAAGGGGTTTTTTATAAAAAGTAAGTCTTTTCATTGTAAATATTTAAAACAAAAGGAAAATAAAGCTATTTTTATTATTAAAAAAAAAATTGGCAATTCTCCAACGAGAAACAGAATAAAAAGACAAATTAGGGCTATTTTAAGCAAAAAACAATTAAATAATGCAATTCATATTATGATAATTCTGAAAAAAGAATTTTTATTAACGAACTTTCAGCAATTGGTTGAAGAGTTTGATTTTGTTTTTAATCAAATTGAAAAAAAAATAAAACATTAATTCCAAATTATCACATAAAATGATAACCTTTGTTTATGTTTAAAGCAAAATTATTAAGTTTGTTTTCTGTTTTAGGGATATTTTTTTTAACTGAAAACTTAAACTTAGAACAAGAACAAGAAGTTATTCCATCTATAATAAAACTCGAAAAAAAAGGGGGAATCATAAAATTAAATGATCAAGAAGTTTTTGTAGAGTTTTTTGGATATGAAGATGTTCCTAACAAAGAAACAGTTTGGACTAAAAAGATCAAAGATGGATTCGAAATGTTAGAATACAAATCTAAGAAAAACAACGTTACTTATCAACTAAAAATTAATCGAAAAAACCCACTTCAGCCACTTTTAGATGTTGCTGTGTTTAGTAATGTTAAAATTAATTTAAGACATTCTGTAATCTTTAAAAATATTTCTCAAAATAAAAAAAGCCAAATAATTACAAACTTGTCAAATTTAAAAATTGATGAAATTTTATCAAAAGTAAATTCTTTTTCTATCTCGGACAAAGTAGGCTGGCTAGCTTTTGTTTCAGAAAACAATGTGTTAGCTGTTAAAATTAACAATGAGAAAATAGAAATAACAAAAGATTTGATGATTTTTTATAAAGAAAATTTTAATTGCTTGCAAATTAACGAAACATATCAATTGCATTCTAGTTGTAATCAATATTCTATTTTAAAAAATCAAACTTTATTTGCTAATTTAGATGATATAATAGATTTTGGATATTATCTTTATTTTTTATCTAAACCAATTTTTATTATTACAAAAAAAATTCAAGAAAAAACTAAAAATATTTTTTTAACACTTTTGCTTATTTTTATTATTTTTGGCTTGATTATATTACCTTTTTCTATTGAGTCTATTAAGATGCAAAAAACATTAGATTCAATGCAACCAGAATTAAATGCTATTAATACGATTTCTAACTTATCTTTTAATCAAAAAAATTTAATGATAAAAGAAATTCATAATAGATATGGATATTTTCAAATAACTCATTTTTTAGGCCAGATTTTGTTAATTGTTTCATTAACAATTTTTCAATCTGTTTTTGGTACTATTGAATTTGTAAATCTAATTCCTAATACGCAATTAATAAACTACTCTATTATTTTATTGGTAATGCTGACAATTGTCATATATAACGCACTTTTATTCAAAAATAATCAGATATTTATTACAATTTTATTTTCTATCTTTTTTTTAGGATATCCTAAATTGCCTTTAATTGGTTTTGTTTTTTTACATTGGTTTAATATTTTTTCTTTTTATATTTATAGTAGGGTCGTGAAATATTATGGGTAATTTAAATTTTAAAGAATTATTGGAATTTGGCAAAGAATTACAAGTTTTGAATTATAAAAAAGTTTATAATGCAAATCAATTACCTGATAACCAAAAAAAAGAAATTGTTTTTATAGGAAAATCAAATGTTGGGAAGTCTTCGTTAATAAATATTTTATTAAATTATAAAATAAACAAAGTTTCAAAAAATCCAGGATGTACAAAATGGATAGGTTTTTTAGAATTACCTAATATAAATATCATAGATTTACCTGGATATGGATACTCAAAAGTTTCTCAAGGTAGAAGAGAATTTTGGGATAGTATGTTAGATGGATATATAAAAAAAAACAGAGCTTCAATTGTGTTTATTTTAGTGGATAGCAGAAGAAATATTTGCGAAGAAGATAAAACTATTATGGAAATGTTTAAAGGTTTAAAAACTGAAATTATTTACACTAAACAAGATAAAAAGCCAGAAAACAACGGTTTTTTCGTTAGTGTTAAAACAGGCTTGGGTATTTTAGAACTTAGAAAAAAAATATTATATTTCTAGAATTTTTTAAATTTTGATTTTTGGCAGCTAAAAAGAATATAAAAAAACTAATTAAATTATTTATAAAAATATAAAATCTAAAGATGAAGTTACACATATATATTGCAATGATTTTTCATGTTTTTTCAGTAAAAAAAAATGAAGTAAGTCGAGAAGTTTTAAGAGCTAATCGGATTATTTCTTTGTATAATAACAGCAACCCATTATTGCTAAGTGGTTTAAACAAGGAGGGTTTCTTTTTCTTACGCCTTTTACAAAAAACATCTAAAACAAAAGAAGATCCGATAAAAACCAATCAACTTAGTCTTTTATCATTTATTATATATAATATTTTAACTATTCCTTTACCTATAAATGAATTTTTCAAAGTTGTTCCTAAAGGTTATTTTTCTTTTTTTTGGGGGCTTATTAATAAAGCACAAAATAGGCCTTATAAAGAAGTTTTAGATGTTAAAAATAAAGATACATACTCTCAAGAAAGTTTAAAAGAAAATTTTCTTTTCTTGCAAGTCTCTGATAAAATTTCACAAATAAGAGAAGCCTATATAAAAAAAAATATGATTAGTCTTTTTGTTCGTTTTTTATATGTTAAAACCAAAGATGAATCCTCTCAAGAAGATTTAAATAAAGAAAATTTCCTTTTCTTACAAATAGCTGATAAAATTTCAAAAATAAAAGAAGAATCTGTAAGAAAAAATGTGCTTAATGTTTTATCTAATATGATTTACGTTGTTTTAAAGAGGCTTATTTTATCAAAAAAGATATGCCAGATAGAATCTTTAGCAAATGAAGAGAAAGAAGAGTTGCCGAAATTGGCAACTGACAACACAAAAACTTCATCTTTTTTGTTCAATAAGTGCGTTAGCTCTCATAATCCTTATTCTTTTTTTTCTAGTAAAACATATAGAGTTGTTATCGATGAAGAAGGTAATATGAAAAAAATCACACACTTAAATCAAATTGGAGACCAAGAAACATTGAGCAACTCTTCAAATGATATTTCTTTTGAACAAACACCTAATGAAGCTTATCTTGAGCAAACACCTAATGAAGCTTCTTTTGAAGATGTTTCACATCTAAAAAAAAGTCTTTAAAAACAATTGTAAGCTCACTTATAATGAAATTATGAATAAAAAAATTTTGTTTTTTTGTGCTTTCAAATTAAATGCTAGTTTTTTTGATAGTCAAGGAAATTTTATGTGTCAAGAATCTAAAAATAAAGAAGACTCTTCAAATAGTTTTATAAAACCTTATTTGAATTTTGTTTTATCTACTTCAATTGTAATAAGTTGTTTCACCAATTATTTGTTTTATAATGCAATAGGTAATAAATCTGTTGAAAAAAATTTAAAAAAAACAAATCCGGATGTTGATTTATCTGAAATAAAGGCAAATATTATATGTGGATTTATTTTTAGTATAATTTTAACTTTTACGTTGATCTATATTTATTATATTTATAATGGGTACTTGTTTTAATAAGGGTCTATTTCAATCTCGATTTTTGTTTTGAATTTTTTATAGATAGGGTTTATAATTTCTTTTATTTCTAAATGATTTTTAGCTTTTACAAGAAAACGAAATTCAAATATTTTGTTTTGAAGCCCAAAAAACATTGGACCTAATATTTTTGGGTTATTAAATTGCAAAGAATCTACAAATTTTTCAAGTTTTTCTCGATTTTTTCCTTTAAATTTTAAAAATGCAGTTTTGGAAAATGGCGGCCAGTCAAATTTATATCTATCTTCTAATAAATATGAAATTACATTGTTTTTTTTAAATAGTTCTAAAAATCTATTTTCTTTCTTAAAGTTTTGAAGAATCATTTCTCCTTGGATGTCATGTCTTCCACTTCTTCCACGAATTTGTTGCCATAGCTGATAAATTTTTTCCATAGCTCTAAAATCTGTTGAAACAAGGCCCATATCTGCATCTACAACTATAACTAATGCAATATTTTTAAAATCATACCCTTGCGCTAAAATTTGTGTAGCAATGATACCATTTATTTTATTTTCATATATATTATTGAGTTGTTCAGATATATCTTCAGAGTCGCAAGTTATCACTGAAAAAACATTGTTAGGAAAAATAGAAAGTAAAAATTCATTTAATTTTTGGACTCCCAGCCCCCAAAATGACCAAGTTGTTGATTGATTACAATCTGGGCAAGTTTTTGGTAGATAATTTTTTTTGTTGCATTTGTGGCAAATTATTTTGTATCCCAAATAAAAAGTTAATGCAGATTCACAGTCTTTGCACATCAAAATATTCTTACATTTATTACAGTAACAATATGGAGAATAGCCTTTTCTATTTAAAAAAAATAAAACTTGTTGATTTTTTTCAAATGTTTTTTTTACTTTACTTAAAATTTCTGCAGATAAAATTTCATTAGCGTTTCCTTTTATATATGAAATTTTTGCTAGTCCGTGTTTTGGTTCTCTAATTAATTTAATATGGTCATATTTATTCGCTTTTATGTTGTAAATGGTCTCTAATGATGGTGTGGCGCTTAGCAATAAAGTTTGAATCTGTAAGTTTTTAGATAGTAAAATTGCCATATCTCTAGCGTTATAATAGGGATATACATCTTGTCTGTATGAGGTTGAATGCTCTTCATCTATTATTATATAATCCAAATTTGAATATGGAATCATTAGGGCTGATCTTGTTCCTATTATTATGCCAGGATCGTCTGAAATAGCCCAATTATAAAAGCTTTTCTTGAATGATTTGGAAATTTTAGAATTATAAACAAATGGTATAATATTAAAAGTTTCTTCAATTGTTTTTACCCAATTATATGCTAGGTTAATTTCTGGTACTAATATTAAAATTTTTTTTGAAAAGTCTTTAATTGATTTTAGTGCTACTATCGTTTTTCCTGATCCTGTGACGCCTTCTAATAGACATGTTTTTTTAGAATTTTTAATGAATAATACAGCTTTTTTTTGATCTTCAGATAATTTAATATCTATAGTTGTACCGATGTTTTTTATGTTTTCTTGGCAAGTGATTTTTTTTAATTCTTTAATTTTTTTTAGTGGTAATATTTTTAATATTTGATATAAAGCATAATTTTTTTCATTATATTCTAATAATATTGGATATCCTTTTTGAAATGCAATTGATGGAAAAACAAGTTCTAACACCGCTCCTATATTTAAATAGTAATATGATGCAAAATTCAAAAGATACGAAAAAAAAGTGCTTTTTAAAATAAATTTGTAAGCCTTTATAATTGTTTTATAATTTGGAATTTCAGTGGATTTTGAAATAATTACTCCAAAACATGTTTTTGTTCCAAAGCTTATTGATACTACTGTGTTTTTTTCTAAATCTTCGGAATACGCATATATATATGGTTTTGAGCAAAACGAATTCGCGGCGTAAACATTAAAAAAAAACATACTATTTCAGTATAAAAAAATATTAAAAAAGACTCAAATTAAAGAAAAACAAAAATAAAAAGTACAAACAACGCTAGAACTAAAGGATGTAGAGATATTGTGTAATTGCATAAAAGAAGCACCGGTGCGGTGCTTTCTTGGTTTAACAGAAGAAACAATTAAAGAAATGTTAGAAACAACGCGAATAACACCAAAAGAAAAACTTGCCATTTTATACAGCGGTCTCTTCTTAAATAAAAGAGATTCAATAATAAACGAGCTTGTGAAAAGCATAATTTAACAATTCAAGTTACATATGATGTTTTACTTGACAAGAGCAAAGTGACAAAAGCCAACCTTAATGATCAAAATGATCCAGATAACTTTTTTTCATTCATCTTTGGCATTCTGTTATATACCACAAGCTTTATGCTTACCAAAACCTTGAAGATAGTGTCCCTTATAAGCGGCTATTTGTGTTTACAAGCAACAATAAGGCACCACAACCTTTTTTCTCAAATTAAATCAAATGAAGATAAATATTATAGTCAGGTTTTTTTTATGGACTTGGAAAGGGCCAAAAAAGACTTTGAAATAATAAAGAACAGAAATATTAAGATTAAAATTAATCCAAAAAATTATGTTCATGAGGTTCATTTTTTGTACAATAAAATTATAATAGAAGATATAAAAAAAGAATTTGTATAGATTCTATATTGGCACATCAGGATAAAAATACAGAGACATATAGAACATTTGATACGCTAAAGCGACGTCAACGCGACTATTCCGCTACATTCGAAATACAAAACGGAGAAAAAAAATATATTCTGGATATAGCTGTGATGCAGAAATATAAAGATGATATCGAGCAAAAACTCAAGAATAATAAAATTGATAGAATCAAGGAGAAATTAAGGTTTGTTTGAAACCCATCTAACCGTTGACACATTGTCTGCCCCCCCCTAGAAACACAAAACACAATAAGAACAATAATAGAAGTAAAACTCCAAAACAACGAAAATTATAAAACAAATTTTCAAAACTTTATAAGGCTAGAAGGTGTCTTAATGCAAAAAAAAACAAGCGTGCGACTTAATCAAGCCTAAAAAAGATTATTAAAAAACTATCAAAAAAGCTTGAAAAACAACTAAAAAACTTACGATTTCGAATGTATTTTGTATATTTATAACTCTGTGGCTGATTTTGATTAATAAATAAAAAACAATCTTAAAAATCAAACTGCAAAAAATTAAAACATAGAAAAAAGCGATGTTTTTGAAGTGTATTAAAAATAAATCTTGCTAAAAAAAACGTGCCCAGAGCCGGAATCGAACCAGCGACACGAGGCTCTTCAGGCCACTGCTCTACCAACTGAGCTATCTGGGCTCTTGTCTTAGTATATCAAACCAAAAACAAAAATAACAGCTTAAAATTATGTAAATATTAAAAATTTTCAAAAAGACTTTTATGCTTGACAAACAAACAGCAATTAGAGCGTTTTGTATTTTTTTCATTGTTTAAAGAACGACTTAAAACTTTCAATTATTAAAAAAAGTTTGCTTCTATCAAAATATTTTTTTTATTTTTTTTTGGGTTTGTTAGTTTGATAAGACCTCGCAATTGCTAAGGTATCGTCTTCTACATTTTCCGTAAATGTACTTCCAGCCGCTAATAACGACCCTTCACCCACATTAATAGGTGCTATTAATGTGGTATTGCCTCCAATAAGTGAGTTGGAGCCTATTTCTGTTTTATGTTTATTTTTGCCATCATAATTACAAATTACACATCCTGCACCAATGTTTACTTTTGTACCAATTTTTGCGTCTCCTAAATAAGATAAATGCTTTGCTTTTGACTTCTTTCCAATCACAGATCTATTAACTTCTACAAAAGATCCTATTTCTGCATCCTCATGAATTTCTCCTGATTTTATATTTGAAAATGGACCAACCGTTCCGTTAATATAGCAATTTTCTAAAGAACTGAACGACCTTACTGTTCCTTTGGGGCCTATTTTTACACCAGGAAGAAATCTTGTGTAAGGCTCAATTACAGAACCTAATTCAAAAGCTGTATCGTAACTTAAATACACTCTTTTAATATCAAAAAATATTGCTTTTGATTCTAATGCTTTTTTTCGCCATTTGCTTTGAGCTATTCCTAATAGCTTGTGAAATTCAGAGATTGTATTAAAACCCAACGCTTCTTCGTGCGTTAAAATTAATGTTTTAACTTTAAAACCTTTTGTCTTTGCAATTGCAATAATTTCGGTTAAATATGTTTCCTTGTTGTTTCCTTCTGTTAATTCGTTTAATAAGTGCAAAACTTTTGGATTTAATAAAATTATACCCGTATTAACATATTTTGTTTTTTCTTTATATTGTTTGTATTCTAAAATTTTTTCAACTTCATCGTCTTTTATAAAAACCCTACCATAATATTCCATTCCTTTTGGTGTTTTCATTATTCCTAATATTATATCTGCGTTCTCTTTTTCTTCTTTAAATTTTTTCATTACTTCATGATCAACTAAGGGAGCATCTCCTGGTATTATTAAAACAGATTTTTTTTCATTAATTTGTTCATAATAACTTTGTACCGCAGCACCTGTTCCATAGGCCTCTTTTTGATATATTATTTTTGTATTTTTAGGTAAATCTTTAAATTCATTTCTTAAAACAACATATACTTCTTCTGATATTTTTTGTGCGTTTAAACAAAGCATTTTTACAATAGGAATTCCCCAAAAGTTAACTGAAATTTTTGAATTATTAGAAAAAAAACGACTTCCTAATCCTCCAGCTAATATGAGCACATTCATTCGAATTATTATATAAAACTTTCAACTATAACAAAAGAGCCTTGGTTTTTAATTAAAATTTTTCTTTTTTTGTTTTAATAAAATTTGGGAATTTGTTTAATTCGTTTTGTTTTATTAAATCTTTTTTTGAAATCATAAAATTTTCAAGATTTTGTTTTATTTTCGAAGGAAATTTTTGGCTAAGAGAACATAGTTTTTCTGGGCTAGAAAAAAAATTTAAATTTGACTTAAAAAAATTTTTTAATAATTTTTGATCTAACAACTGATTATTGTAAAAATCAGATAAAAGATCGTTTAAATAAAAATAATCTAAATAGCCATATTTTGTTACTGAAAGATATTTTTTAATCATGATTTGTGTAAGCAAAAAATCTTTGTAAATCGTATTTAAAAACTCAATATTAAGATTATTTTCGTTGTCAAGAACATTATGTGTTTTTAAAATTTGAGTAATTTGATCAACGGTTCTTGAAGTGTCTTGATCCCAAAGCTCTTTTAAAATTATATTAAAATCATTTTGAACATAATAATTTAACATATATTTATCGGTTAATGTTTGAATGACTCGGTTAATATAAATGAATTTCTCTTGTTTTATTTTATATTCTTGTAAATCAATTTTATCCAAGTCTTTTAAAATTGAAAAAAAACAAAAAGATTTTGTGGTTAAAGGAGAAAAATATTGAGAATATTTTTTAATTTTCAGAAAATATTTTTCCTGTTCGGTATAGTTTATAACTTTATATTCAGTTGCTTGCAAACTGGGAGCTGGCGTTTCAATAGCTTTTAAAATTGTGCCTAATACGATAAAAGAGTGTTTTTTAAAAATTTTTGTCATGCTTTTAATTAAAGCATATTTGAAGTGCCCTTGTAAATTTTATTTTTACAACAAGAAACTTATATTATAGGTATATCTAAAATTTTAATAATACTATTTTTTGAATATAATATAATTTGATATGAGAATTTTAGGAATTGAATCGAGTTGTGATGATACAGGTATTGCTGTTATTGAGAATAACAAAATTTTAGAAAACATTGTTTTAAAACAAGATCATAAACACGGAGTAATTCCTGAATATGCAGCAAGACAACATCACGTTGCTATTTTTGAAGGAGTTAAATCTGTTTTTAAAAACATTGATTTAATTGCTTATACTAATGGCCCTGGTTTGATTGGTAGTTTGTTTGTGGGATCCTCATTTGCGAAAGGTTTAGCTTATGGCTCAAACATTCCTTTTATTGGTATTAATCACTTAGAAGGCCATTTTTTTCTTCCTTATTGGTTATATCATTTTGATTTACCTTTTTTAGCTTTATTAATTTCTGGAGGACATTCTCTTTTGATTGAAGTTTATGATGTTGATAAGTACAAAATTATTTCGAGAAGTTTAGACGATGCTGTTGGTGAAGTTTTTGATAAAGTAGCTAGGCACCTTGGTTTTGATTATCCTGGTGGTGTTCATATTGAAAAAGCTGCTTTAAATGCCTCTCATTTGTTTGAATTTTCTTTTCCAAACTCCATGATAGACAGAGATGAATTTTCTTTTTCTGGTTTAAAAACAGCAGCTATTCGACAAATTTCAATTAATGATTCAGATGAAAAAAAAGCAGATTTTTGTGATCAGTTTCAAAAACACGTTGCTTATTTGTTAATTGAAAAAATTGCAAAATTTTATTTAAAAAATCAAATTAAAAATTGGGTAATATCGGGTGGAGTTGCTTCAAACAAAGTGATTAGAAGTCTAATTGAAGAAAAAGCTTCAATGTTTGGTGCTTTTGTTTATTATCCTCCAGTTGAATTGTGCACAGATAACGGGGTCATGATTGCAGCTGTAGCAGATTTGTTTTTTCAAAAAGGGTTTTTTGTCTCTAGTCAGTATAACTTAAAACCATTTTGTTCGGCCTTTTGAAATTAAATTGCGTTTTTTAAATGAAAATTGTGACGGTCACCTAAATGAAAGTTTGGTGGACGTTTTACTCCAACTTTGTAACAGTTCTATTTTTAATTTTTGCATAATTTATATTTTTTTGAATAATTTTAAGCTGTTATTTTTGTTTTTGGTTTGATATATTAAGACAAGAGCCCAGATAGCTCAGTTGGTAGAGCAGTGGCCTGAAGAGCCTCGTGTCGCTGGTTCGATTCCGGCTCTGGGCACGTTTTTTTTAGCAAGATTTATTTTTAATTTATAATTTAATTCAAAAAAAATGTTTGCTAGCCTTATATCTTCTATAAAGGAACGAAAAAGATTGTAATTTTCGTTTTTTTTGACACATCTAGGCCTTCTATTTACTATAGAAAACCAAAAATTAATGAAAAATTTATCTGGGTTTGTATATTCAATAAGAGCTTCTTTCGAGCAAGAGCCACAATCATCCCCAAGATCTTCTTCCTAATCTTCCGAACAAGAGCTAATCTATTTTCTTGGGGTAAAGAGACTCTCACAAGCTCGTTGATTATTGAGTATCTTTGCATTAAAAAAAGTGTATTAATAGATAACAGCAAATTTTTCTTGTGGCGTTATTTCCATTCTTTCTAACTCTTTTTTAACTCTCTTTTTTTCTAAGCCAATAAAGCATTGCACTGGTGTTTTTTCTGTGTAACGACATAATATCTCTAGATCCTTTGGTTCTAGAGTTGTTTGTATTTTTATTAAAAAGCAGAAAATAAAAAAGTATTTCATATGATTCTAGAATACAATCATTTCTTCTTTTTGTCAAAATGGGGTTTTTATTTTTAAATTGTTTTTTTTTCTTTTTTCTGTTACCATTCATGTAATATTTTAAGCTTAAATCAATATTACATTGTTTTTCTTTAATTTGGTTTTTTGCTTTTTTATTTAGGAGAATGGGTATGGCATATCAAGATGGTGCTATCCAGAAGGCTAGCAAAGATATTAATGAGCTAAACAGCTTGTTAAAGGATGCTGGCGTTGTGCTGGATGATGATAAAAAAAAGAAGGTGAATGTTTTTGAAGATGGCGTGTTGAAAATGGTTCCTTTAGCTGGCGCTGAAGAAATTGGTATGAATATGACTGTTTATTTTTATCAAAAAAACAATGAACGGTTTGCTATTCTTGTTGATTGTGGTGTTACTTTTGAAGAGTTGCCTGGTGCTAGTGTTTCTATGCCAAATTTAAGCGTTTTAAAAGATTTAGGTATTAAAATTAATGCTATTGTTATAACTCATGGACATGAGGATCATATTGGGGCTCTTCCTTATCTTTATGATCATTTGCAGGTTCCTATTTACGCAACTTCTTTTACTGCTGAATTAATCAAAAAAAAGATGGATTATATTCGTAAGAAAAATTATAAGGTTGAAAGAGTTGTTGCTGGAGAAACTAGAGAACTTGGTCCTTTTAAAATTCAATGGATTAATGCTACTCACTCAATTCCTGATAATACAATGTTAGCTATAGAAGTTGATGGTATTAGAGTTCTGCATACTGGAGATTGGAAGGATGATCCTTCTCCTTTGGTTGGAAGACCCACTGATTTTAAATCTATTCAGGCTTTTTCTTCACATGGTGTTCAAGCTTTAGTTTCAGATTCTACTAATATTCATCAGGATAATCCTGCTGTTTCTGAGCTTACTGTTGCAAAATCTTTGAAAGATCTTGTTTTGAGTTCAAAAAAAGGACGCTTTGTTTTAACTTGTTTTGCTTCAAACGTTTCAAGAATTCAAGGTTGTTTTGAGGCTGCTAGGGCTGCTGGAAGAAAAATTTTGGTGCTTGGTACTTCTTTGAAAAAGTCTGTTGAAATTTCTGCTAATTTAAATTATATCAAAGATGATCTTTTGGTTTCAGATGAAGAGGCTAATTCAATTGCTCCTGAAAATTTAATGATTATTTCAACTGGATCTCAAGCTGAAGAAAACTCTGCTTTATGGAAGATGGCTAATGAAATGAGGTCTGCTGGAAGTATTTTAGAAAAAAATGATACTTTAGTTTTCTCTGCAAGAGTTATTGATGGTAGACAGAAAGCAGTTAGAAAAATTATTAATAAATTGGTTGAAAAAGGGGTTAAAATTATTCATCCTTGGAATTCAGAATCTTGTATTCACGCTTCTGGTCATCCATCAAAACCTGATGTTGCAAAATTATTAGATATTGTTAAGCCAGCTTGTGTTATTCCTGTGCACTGTGAAGCTGAGCATCGTGTTTCTCATATTGCTTTTGCTAAATCAAAAGGATTTGCTACTTTTAATTTAAGAAATGGTGTTATCATTTCTATTACAAAAAAAGGTGTTTTTAAATTTGGAGCTGTAGAAACAAAAAAACTTGTTGTTGATGGTTCAAGATTGGTTGATGAAACTAGTGAAGTTTTTCTTAAAAGATCAGAATTAAATTCATCTGGTATGGTTGCTGTTTCTGTTGGTTTGAGGGGTAAGGTTTTAATTTCTATGCTTTCTAATATTGGTGTTTTTGATGATAAACATGATGTTAAGAATAAGGATACTTTAAATAAACATCTCAAAATTGAATTAGATAGGCTTTTAAAATCATGTTCTATTAATGATTTTTTAAAAAAAGGTGCTCATAAAAATTTAATGGAAGTTCGCAAAAAAATTATATATATGGTTAAAAAGTTTGTTTGGAATCATATCAAAAAAAATCCTATTGTGAACGTACAAATTTTAGCTTAATTTATTTATGTTTTGATAGTAATAATTAAGTTGAAAAAGGCCTTCATCTTTTTCGTTTATCGTTTTTATTTTTGATTCAGGATGTTTGCTTAATATTTTTTCAACTATTATAGGAGAAGGTGGTAGTAATACTATTTTTGCGCAATCTATATCATTAATTTGATTGTTTTTTTCAATAATTAATGCAATTTTGTTTTCAAGTTTTGTTTCATTTAAAATTTTATCTGCATATACTAAAAATATATCGAAATTTTCCTTATCAAAATTTTCAGTAATTTCTTTTGCTTTTTCTGTGTTGTTTGTCCATATTTTTTTATTTGTTGCTTTTAAAAAATCTTGTGCAATTTGAGCTGAAGTAATCACCTCTTTAACTTTTTGATTTGTAAAGTTTGTTTTATAGGTTTCTTTAAACAAAATCACAAGTGCTTTTTCAAAAAAATTTGATTTATCTTCAATTTGATTTAACGTTTTTTCAGAAATTAAAAAAATATTTTTCATATGCTTAAAATTATAAAAAAGGATAACAAGAATCAACAAGGTTTTTGTATTCGTTTTGTAAATTTTCGTAATATGTTGTGTGAGAAATGTAATTTTTTCTATTAAACTATTTTTTTCAATTGTTTCGATTATAAAATTCATATTGTGGATTTTTTTATTTCAAGCAAAAGTTTTTTTTTAGTTTAAACACTGAAAACATTTTTCTTTTTGTACTTTGTTTTTTATCCTTTACCAAAGGCTTGGTTTATAGTACCTTTTGTACTCTTTAATTAATTTTTTTAGTTCTTTTTCTTTATTTTGAAGAAAGATATTGATTTGTCTGTTTTCTTCGTTGCTGTCTATAGATATGTCCTCTACAAAAGAAACTAAAAAATCTAGATCTTCTTTTAATAGGTTATAAAATATTCGTGAATTTTTTTTTATATCGTGAGAATTTAATAAATACAAATTAACAGAATAAATAGAAATATATAAAGATGCTTTTGTATGATTTAAAACTTTATTGATTTCAAGCATCTGCTCTTGAGTTAAGTCCGTATTATCAAAAGAAAAAAGAAGTGTTCTTATAAGTAATTTTATATATTTTTGCTTAGATGTGAATTTATTTCTGGGATTACTATCTCTTGATAGAAAGGGGAGTCTTCGGTTGTCTGGGCGTCTAATCCTCGTGTTTGATATCCTGTTTCAACTATTCCTAAAATTGGCTCATCATTTGTTACTCTGTTTATTTCTAAAACCACGCCTCTATAGTAGTTAGGTGCTTTTATTGAAAATAAAAAAAATAAACATATTATATAATTTTTCTTGCTTATAAATAAGATCATGTTATATGATATGCAAAATATGACATTTAACTCAATATGACTCGCATTTTTTTATTTAATAAATCTTAATGACTTTTTTATTTGGTTTATTGAGAACAAAGCAGTTTTATGTTTTAATTAATATGAATATGTCATCAACTTTTTTATTAAATGAACAGCTAGCAACCGCATATGGTGTTTATGCTATGAGTGTTATCAAAGGAAGAGCCCTTCCTAGATTGCAGGATGGTTTGAAGCCTGTGCAGCGTAGAATTCTTTATTCTATGTTTGAATCTGGTTTTAGATACAACAAACCATTCAAGAAATGTGGTCGTATTGTTGGTGATGTTTTGGGTAAATATCATCCTCATGGTGATGCTCCTATTTATGAAGCTTTGGTGCATTTAGCTCAAAGTTTTATAATGTCATCTCCTTTAGTGCGAGGCCAGGGCAACTTTGGTTCTATAGATGGAGATAAGGCTGCTTCATCTCGTTATACAGAGGCTAGACTGGAACAAATTTCAGAATATTTATTACAAGATTATGACAAAGATACCGTTCCTTTTAAGTTAAACTATGATTCAACTTTAAAAATTCCTGATGTTTTACCTGCTCAATTTCCAAATTTATTAGTAAACGGATCAAGCGGTATAGCTGTTGGAATGGCTACTAATATTCCTCCTCATAATTTAGGTGAGGTTTTAGATGCTACTATCGCTTTGCTTGAAAATGAAAACATTTCTTTAGACGAGATTATGGCTTTTATAAAGGGTCCTGATTTTCCAACTGGTGGTGAATTTTTTGGTGGTAAAGATTTAAAAAGAGCTTATGAAACAGGGCGTGGAAAAGTTATTTTAAGGGGCACCATAGAGGAAGAAGCAGTAAGTTCAAAAGTCAACTTAATTATAACTTCAATTCCATATCAAGCTTCTAAAGCAAAAATTATAGAAAAAATAGTTGAGTTAGTTGAAGAAGGTGTTTTAGATGATGTTTCAGACGTTCGAGACGAATCGAGTAAGATTATCAGAATTGTTATAGAGTTAAAAAAAAATGCAAATATTGAAATTATAAAACAAAGAATATTTGCTTTAACAACGCTTCAATCTTCATTTAGTTTTAACATGGTTGCAATAAACAATGAAAAACCTCAAACTTTTGGATTATTAGAAATTTTGAGAGAGTTTTTAAAATTTAGAGAAGAAGTTGTTATAAAAAGAGCTGAGTTTATTTTAAAAAAGACTTTGGCAAAAACACACATAGTGTGGGGGTTGTATTTAGCAACCAATATGTTGGATAAGATCATATCAACAATTAGAGAATCAGAAAACCCAAAAGAAGCTGAAGAAAAATTAATGATGCTTCCATGGAGCAAAAATCATTATTCTCCTATTTTAGATATTTTAGGGGATGGTTTTATTAATGATGATCCATATTATTTTTCACAAGAGCAAGTAAAAGGTATTTTAGATTTAAAACTTCAAAAATTAACTAAATTAGAAAAAAATCTTCTTTTAGATGAATTAAATGAATTAAAAGTTATTATAGACGAACAAAACAAAATTATTATTAATAGGCAATATAGATTGTCATTGATGAAAGATGAGTTTGTAAAGATAAAGGAAAAGTTTGCTGGAAAAAGAAGAACCAATCAATTAACTATGTTGGATGATTTAAGTGAAGAAAGTTTAATAGAAGCTGAAGATGTTGTTATTATGATAAGCGCAGCTGGTTACATTAAAAGGGTTAAATTAGAAGAATATAAGGTTCAAAATAGAGGAGGCAGAGGAAAGCTATCTAATAAAAAAGTTGAAGACCCAATTATTAATTTATTTATGATTAACACCTTGACCTCTGTTTTGTTTTTCACAAATAAAGGAAAAGTTTTTGAAATTAAGGGCTATCAAATTCCGGAATGTTCGTTAACAGCAAGAGGAAGGGCCGCTGTAAACCTGTTTAAATTAGACGATGATGAATTTATTTCAACGATTTTACCAATGGAAACAGATAATGGATATTTATTTTTTGTTACAAGTAATGGAACTGTTAGAAAAAATAAATCGTCAGACTTTTTAAATATAAGGGTTAATGGAAAAATAGCTATGAAATTTGAAGAAAACGATTCAAACAAATTACATAGTGTGTTGCTAGTAAACGATGGAGATGACGTTCTTTTAACTTCTTCTATTGGTAATGCAATAAGATTTTCTATTGATGATGTTCGAATTTTTGAGAGTAGATCTTCGCAAGGGATTCGTGGAATGAATTTAAAAGATGATGAGCATATTGTTGGGGCAACAAAAGTGGCGCTAGATGCTCATACTGAGTTTGAAAATGATTTTGTTCAAGATGATAAAAAAAATGTTGAAGAAAATAATGGGGAGCTAGGTTCAAATGATTTGCAAAGTGTTTCAGTGGATAAGATAGAAGAAAAAATTTTAAATTCTAGTGCAGAAATATTGTGTGTAACAAAAAATGGATTTGGAAAAAGATCTTCTTTTGATGAATATAGGAGAATAAACAGAGGAGGAAAAGGATCTAAGGCTATGAATATAAACAATAAAACAGGTGAATTAGTATCTGCTGTGTATGTTGAGCCTAACGATGAAATATTGATAATGAGTAACAATAGTCAGACAATTCGAATAAGTTTAAACGATATAAGAAAAAGTGGACGTGTTACATCTGGTGTTTGTTTAATAAAACTTCCAGCCAATGATTTTATTACTCAGGTATTGAGAGTAACAGAAACAGAAGAGTCGGTTTAAATAGTTTTAATTTGAAAAATAATATATTGCTAAACTTTTTAATGATTTTTCTACTAGTTATGTGCTATTATTTTCCTATGTTTTAAAGAGCTCTTTTTTATCCCGGGGTAATTTTTTTATTTTATCTGCGTTGCATTAGCTTTGTATCTGGTTTCATCTGAGTTTTCATCTGATGTGTAATCTGATATTTCATCTAATGTGGAATATGACGAGCAATCTAAGATTTTATCTATAAATTCATTCTCAGAATCTGACCTATCAGAAAGATTTATTAATTGATTTTTTATTGAGAGATCTAGAATTTTTTCTCGCTCATTTAGACATTTATTCCAAAAAGATAAATATTCTCTTTTTGTTTCCAGCCTTTTTTCCTCTGAGTCTGTTTTTTTTCCATTGGATCCACATTATTTTTTTTTTCCTCCAGATAACTCGTCAAAGCATTCAAAGAGGTTTTCTGTAAAGCTAGATCGTTTATTATTGCTTCTAAAATATTTTTCTTTTTTTTTATCTGATTTTCCAAAGATTCTAGATGTGTTTTCCATAGTAAAAAAGCTTTTTTTTTTCTTTTTAAAAATTTTTTCTGTTGTTTTATCTCTTCTTCTTGTTCTTCTATATTTATTTGTCGTGTTGTATGTTCTTTATACTCATTGTTTTTTTGTCCTTGAGGTGAATACAGTTGAAACAAGTAAAAAACAGAGCGAAAATTTAAAGAAACTTTTTTCATTGGCCGTCCTGTTAAATAGACTGTATAGTTAAAACGACCTCTTTTCAATGCTTTTTTTGGAACATTTATTTTATTTAATTTTCATATGATATTAGAACAATTATAATTTATTTTTAGTTATCTAAAAATTTTAGATGATTTTGTATCTTCTAATGTTTCTATAAAACCATCGTTAACATGTTGAATCTCAACTTTATTAGTACGAACGCTTTCTCTAGTCACAACAACCTTACAAGGTTTTAATGTCTCTAACTCAAACATCGTTTCTGTTAAAATTTTTTCAATCACGCCTTTTAATCCTCTTGTGCTAATTTTCTTTTTTAGTGTTAAAGTTGCTATTTCATCTAATGCTTCATCTGTAAAAATAAGTTCACAATTTGAGCATTTGAATAGTTGTTGATATTGCTTAATAATAGCGTTATCTGGTTTTGTTAAAACATTAATAAGTTGTTCTTTAGATAGTTCTTGTAAAGTAACAACAGATGGCAATCTTCCAACAAACTCAGGGATCATGCCATATTTTATTAAATCTTCTGTTTCAACATTAGAATATGTTTTTAAATCATTTTTTTCTTTGATTTGTGCATGAAGACCAATAGAGGATATGTTTGTTCTGTTGTCAATTATTTTTTCTAAACCAGAAAAAGCTCCAGCGCAAATAAATAAAATATCAGAAGTGTCTATTTGAATTGTTTCTTGACCAATTGATTTTTTACTTCCAGGTGTTACGTTTGCTATTTTTCCTTGTAATATACCTAATAAAGCGTGTTGAACTCCTTCGCCAGAAACATCTCTAGATAAAGATCCTGCTGAATTTTTAGTTGCAATTTTATCTATTTCATCTATAAAAATTATACCTTTTTGGGCTTTTTCAACGTTAAAATCACATTCTTGTAGTAACCTTAAAAGCATTGTTTCAACATCTTCTCCAACATATCCAGCCTCTGTTAATGTAGTTGCATCTGAAAAAGCAATTGGAATTCCTTTTTTTGAAAATAATTTTTGAAGAACTTTTAATAATAATGTTTTTCCAGAGCTGGTAGGACCAATCATAAGAAGATTCACCTTGCCTTCTTGTAAAACATCTGAGCTTTGAAACAATAGTCTTTTATAGTGGTTGCTAACGACTACTGCCAACTGTTTTTTTGCATCTTCTTGTCCTATTACAAACTTATCAAACTCATTTTTTAAAAACTTAGGAGAGATATCCCAAAAATCTTCATCAATATTGGCTTCATTTTTTTCTTGCTTTAAAGCCTCTAGGGCTAACTCTAAGCATTCGTTGCATATTGATGCGTTTTTACCGGCTATTAATTTCTCAACCTTTAAATTGTCTTTTTGACAAAATGAGCATACGTTTTTAGGATTCATTTCCTATATTTTACAATAAAAAAAGGTTAATTGTATATTGCTTTATTCTGTTTTTATTATTTAGTTGGGTTTGTGTTTTTTATAATTATTATTTATATTTGAAGGTATGAAACATAAAAGTTTATTAATTTTAGCCTCTATTTTTGACATGCGTTCCGAACCGTCTAAATCAGATGTAGACTCTTTGAAAAATCAAGCAGAAAGCATGAAATCTGCGGATTTATCTTTGGGTAGAGCAGAGGTTGGTTATAAAGGATTGTTTTTACCATATTCGATATTTGTATTTGGAGTTGATGCAACTTTAAACGTTTATCTTGGTGCAGGTGCAATTTATAATACAGAATATCAAGGGTGGCCATTAGAGTTTAGAGCTATTCTTTATTATTTTGATTGGGAAAACAAAGAGTTTAGCAGAGAATATTTTTCAAAAGTACCAGTAAGCTTAAGTGTTGCTACTAATATTTTGGGCTTCAATGTTGGAGCATCAGTTGCCTTATCGTTAAACAAGAAGTTTTTGGTTTCTGTTTTTGTAAACATTGTGCATGATGATTTTGATTTATCTATAAATTATCATGCTTATGGTAAAAATGACTTTTTCTCAAAAAGCTCTTTTTCAAAAGTTTCACTTAAAAAATGGAGAGAAGATAATAAAAAAGTTGTTTCTGGTTTCAAAACATATTGTTTAAAAAATAACGCACCTAATGAGCAACAAGAAAAAATGATAAAGGCGTTTCTTGATCATTGTTCTTATAACGTTGCGCTTGCAGATTATTATATAGACGATAAGAAGATAAGTGATTATAGCAAAGGAAAAAGTGATTCTATTTTTATCATTGGTAGATCAGGCTCAGGAAAAACATATATATATGATTTAATCGAAAAATTTATTGAAGAAAATGAATTAAATAGTATTGCTTTATTTAAGCTAAGCGCAGACAACTTCACTCCAGAAGGTTATGTTGGAGGAAAAGCAAACAAACAGGTTGAAAATGGATATAATACAATTATAGAGGATAATAAATTTAAACATAACCTAATAACTCTTTCTAGATGTCTTATTTTAATTGATGAAATTGATTGTATTTCTGATAAAGGAATTCGTGGTGGTGCCGATGATTTTTATACCAGGGTTCAAAAAAACTTGTTAGAGTTTATTGAGGGTAAAAAATTTTATCAAACAAAAATTGGTAAAATTCGAGTTAATGGATGTTTTAAATTGCTTCCAGGTGCATACGAAAGCAGGTCAGGAGAGTTAGAGAGAAAGGTTATTGAAAATGTTTTATTGTCTAATACTATGTTAGGTGATTTAATTAAACCTTTAAATAATTATATTAAAAAAGAAAAAATAGTAGGCTTCAATCCAGAAATTTATGAGCTGTTTAATAAATTAAAAACTAAGACAAAAGACTTTAGTGAAAGAGTAACAACTATTTTAAAGAAAAACCCGATTTTTAACGAGCTTTTGTCTAATGATCACAACCCAAAATCAGTAGAAGAAATTATTGCTGGTTTAGAAAAAGAAAAAGTTTTCTCAGATTTTTCTACTGATAACAAGGTATTAGCTCTTTCAAAAGAAATTTCTGGCTCATTCAAAAAGTTAGAAGATTCTATTAAAACAGAAGCTTTTTATGATGTTTATAGCAGGGTAATTAAATATGGTAAAGAGCTTGAGTTTTTAGCAGATAAACCAGAAGGGTTTGTTAGAATTGTTGAGTTGGCGATTGAAAACTATAAATTGAGTCATCCTTTATACTGTCTTCAAGAATCTGGTATGGGAAAAGAAATGTTAAGAAGAGGTACAAAATATTTCTATATAATGAATCCATCTGTTGGTGTTGCTAAAAAGTTTTTACAAAATTCTAAATTAGGGGAGTTGCTTAACAATCTGGAAAAGAATGAAAAAATAAAAATACGCGGATGTTCTATTGACGATTATTATTATCAAATTTTAGATTACAAAAAAAATGATAACGCTACATTTACTTATAGAGAATTAAGCAACATATCCTCAGATGTAATTGAAGAGATAAAACAGGTTTTAAGTTCTAATGGAAAAATTGCTTTAGTAAAAGAAAACGGAATTATTTTAATAAAACCAGAAGTTTCTGAAATTGAAATAAATGAATTAAGAGAGTTTTATAAAAAAGAAAAAAAGAAGCTTGAAGAGAGCATTGTGAATTTATCTAGTAAATTGGAATCAGGAATAAAAACTCTTGATTTATCTATATCAGATGAAAATAATAATGCGCTTGATATTAATACAGAGCTGTTTAAAGAAGATGATAAGGGAATTTTGAGCTTTCCAGACAACATTGATTTGACAAAATTAAAAAAATGTTTTAGTGATTTTTCGAATCTTCAAAATAAAAACAATAGGTTTTTTGCTATTCAATCAATGATTGATAGAATTCGATCTATGCACATAGATGGAAAGCACACTTTTCATGCTATAGACTTTGAGAAAGAGGTGAGACAAAATATTTCAGAAGCTTCTTCCCTCTTTACAAACCCATTTGTATATAAGAGCGGTTGGACTTATGAAGAATTACAACAAGGTTTAAAAGAATACTTTCATAAACACAACATTAAATATATTACCGCGGATATAAAAGAAGCCTTTGAAAATCTTATAAAAAACATTGAAAAAAGAAATAACTTAATAAGTAAAGATGTTGAACTTAAGAATCTAGAAGTAGAATCTGCAAATCCTCTTACAAAAACACCAAAAACAAAAGAAGCAATAGAACTGCAAAAAAAAACATCTAAATTACAAGAAGAAATATCAAAAATTATTTATTCAGAAAATCCTGAATCAAAAATTATTTATTCAGAAAATCCTGAAGAAGAAGCTTCTAAAGAAGGTGTCGATACACAAGCATCAAACGTAAGCGAGTAAGATATTAATATAATTTCTTAGTTATTGTTTTTTTTTATTATATTTTTAATAATTCTTGTATGTATTCTGAAAATATTTTCACTAAAATTATTAAAAAAGCGATTAATTCTGAAGTTGTTTTTGAAAATGAGTATGTTTTAGTTATTAATGATATTGCCCCTAAAGCCAAAAACCATTGGTTAATTTTACCTAAAAATAATTACTCTGATTTAAAAGATTTTTTAAACAACGCTTCTGAAGATGAGCAATTGGCTTTTTTTGATTGTATTAAAAATTTTTTAAATAAGGTGGAATATGCTAATGTTCAATTTAATATAGGTGAAAAAGCTGGCCAAGAGGTAATGCATTTACACGCGCACATTATATCTGATTATTAGATGTGATCTTGTTAATAAATTAAAAAAAAGGGTAAAAAAGTATGAAAGAAATTTTATGGGTAGATTCGCATTGTCATCCTCAATATGAAAATTTAGGATTGGAGTCTATAGAGGAAGCATTAGAAAATGGTATATCAAAAATATGCTGTGTAGCAGCTGGAGAATCTTTTGCAGAGCATGATTTTTTAATGAAATGTAAAGAAAAATATAATACAGCGATTGTGATTGGTGAACACCCAACGAATGATTTTGCTAAAACAGACTGGAATTTTTTAGAATCTGTAATTTTAAATTATAATGCAATTGGAGAAACGGGTTTTGATTTTCAGTCAGAAATAGAGCCACAAATTGAAGCATTTGAACGACAAGCTAATTTAGCGCTTAAATATGACTTGCCAGTTGTTTTGCACATAAGAGATGCTGGAGATGGAAAAATAGAAGAATTAACAATGCAAGAATTAAAAAAATTTCCAAATTTAAGAGGAGTTTTTCATTGTTTTGTTGGTGGTAAAAAATTAGCACAATTTGCAATTGATAGAAATTTTTTTATATCTTTTTCAGGTATAATAACGTTTAAAAAAGCAGAAGCAATACGAGACCTAATGAAAACTTTACCTGTTGAGAATTTTTTAATAGAAACAGATGCTCCTTACTTAGCGCCAGTACCTAAAAGAGGAAAAATAAATAGGCCATCATATGTTAAATATGTTGGTGAATTTATTTCTCAGTTTTTAAATATAAAAGAAGAAGTTTTTTCTGAAATTGTAAATAAAAATTTTGATAAGTTATATTGGAAAAGTTGAGTTTTTATAAAATCAGTTATGTTTTTAAGTGTATTGTAAGTCCATGAGATTTTTTTTATTTTTATTCCATTTTGTTCACTCTCCCAGTTTAGCGAATCAAAATCAAAATAATATTGAACCTGGTTTAGATCATTTGTTGGCTGCAAATGAACAGAAGCTGCATATTTACTTTATTAATCTTTTTGATATAACTCATTCTAAAGATTTTTATGGTATTCAAAATTTTCAATATTTAATGATTAAAGATTCAGTGTTTATGTTTAATCGTTTTTTTTCTCGCAATAAAGAAAATTTTGATCAATGTAATGCTGTGTTTCGTTATGTAAAATATTATACAAATAGTTTAAATGAAGAAGAGGAAAAAGAAAAAGAGTTTTTTAATTTAGAAAATTCAAAAGAGCGTTCAGAATATTTACAAATGATAAATAGATATCATGTAAATAATTTGAAGCATATTATAGTACAAGAGCGCACAAAGAGAGTGAGGTCAGAGTCAAAAGCAACGTCAGACCAAAATCGAAAAATAGTTAGATCAGAATAAAAATTTTATGTTAGAATAAAAAGATGATATACGGTATAGATTTTGGAACAACATATACGGTAGTTTCATATTTCCAAAACGAAGAAATAAAATTTATTACTTTTCAAGATTCTATTTTTTTGCCAACTGAAAATAGCAGAATAAAACATTTAAAAAGAGTATTATTAAAAGAATTAAACCAAGAGGCTTTTTCTGATAACAATAAAATTTTAAAAATTTTAGTTGATTTTTTTATTTATATAAGAAATCAAATTATTTATCAAAATAATGAAAAAGATATATTAATAAATTGTGTTTTAACAGTTCCAATAAGATTTAACGATTTAAATAGATATTTTATAAAATATGCGGCAATTTCTGCTGGTTTCAACGTGATTAAATTGATTCAAGAACCCATAGCGGCAGCAATTTCTGTTATTAATCAGAACAAGTTAAAAAATGGAAAATATATAGTATACGATTTAGGCGGAGGAACTTTTGATGCAACTTTAATAAAAAAACATGAAGATATTTTTCACGTTTTAAAAGTTGATGGATTAGAAAACTTTGGTGGAATAGATATTGATAAATATATTGCAGAAAAATTGAAAATTTCAGAAAAAGAAGCTGAATTTTTAAAAAAAACACAATATTTTGAAGATTTAGATATAGTTTTAGAAAAAACATATAAAATAGTAGAAAAATTATTAGAAGAAAAAATAGAAGCTATTATTTTAACAGGAGGATCATCTTATTTAAAAAATATATATAATTATTTTGAAAAAAACTTTAAAATTATTTCGTCTAAAAACTTACAAGTATTAGTTTCAGAAGGAGCCACATTATACGGAGAAAATTTTTTGAATCAGTCTCAATTTTTAATAGACGTGACTCCTTTTAATTTAGGAATTGAAGTTTTAGGAGATAAATTAGAAGTAATTATTCCAGAAAACTCTCCAATCCCTGTCAAAAAAACAGAAAAATTCCTTCCGATAAATAAAAAAACAGTAATAAAAATTTTACAAGGTACTTCCATCATAGCATCTGAATGTAAAAAACTTGGAGAGTTTGTGTTGGAGTCTGATGTTGAGTTTTATGTTGATTTTATTCTAGATTGTGATGGAATATTAACAGTTAAGGTTCTTGATAAAGTATTTGCTATTTCTTCTGTATTTGATTAATTTTATTTTTATTATGAAAATGAAAAAAGCTATTAAATATAGGAGCTACATTTTAAAAGAGGGAAGTATAAAACTATATAATTGAGTTTAAAATCAAAGCTTCAGTGTTAGGCAAAATAATTAAACGAAAAACAACAATATCAGATGGAACATTTCTTAAAAACCCAGAGTAATATTGAATTTCATATTTTGAAACAAGCCTTTCATTGAGAAAAACCTGATTAGAAGAGTTTAAAAAAGTTGTTTTTTTCATTTGTGAATTATTCTTAAATAAATTTGGATACAAAAAATATGGTGCATCAAAAGGTAAACATTCTTCATTTTTTATTAATTTAATTTTTGATGAAAAAAAAGATTCGCTAATACCAAGATCTTCTTCTTGATCAATTTTTTCGTAATTTTCATGAGAACGTAAAAAGCCAGCAATACTTTTTAATTGATCTTTTTCAAAGTCGATTGAAAAATTTATATTTTGTGTTTTTCTCTGAACTAAAATTAAAAAAAAAGTGAAAATAGAAAAAATTAAAAATAATAACATGGTTTATAGGCTGTTTTTTATGTTTTTTAATTCGTTTATCTGATTATTGTATAAAGAGTGGATGTTTTTTATGCCATATTTTAACATAATCCAACGTTCTAAGCCCATACCAAATGCAAAAGCCTGTGCGTTTGGTTTATTAAATCGCTCTAAAATAGTTGGATGAATAATACCGCATCCACCAATCTCTAATGGTTCACCATCTTCGCTTAAGATTAATTTGCCATTTTCAACTTTAGCGTATGCAAAAACTTCGCAAGAAGGTTCTGTGAAAGGAAAAAAGGAAGGTCTAAATTCAACCTTGACTTTTCTTTCAAAAAAACTTTCTAATAAATATTCTAAAAAGCCTTTAAGATGTTGCATAGTGACACCTTTTTCAAGAATTATTCCTTCTATTTGTTGAAATTGACATGAATGTGTAGCATCATGAGAATCATTTCTAAAAACATTTCCAATAGAATAAGCTCGTATATCTTTATTAATTCTCGAAATCGATTCCAGAAGCCTAATTTGAACGGCGGTAACTTGAGTTCTTAATAGTTCTGATTTATCGTTAGACATGTAAAAAGTATCATTATTATCTCTTGCAGGGTGGTCCTCTGGCATGTTTAAGGCATCAAAATTATAATATGTTTTTTCAATATCTGGGCCTTCAAAAAATTCAAAACCAATATTATTAAAAATTGTATGTAGTAATTCGATTGACTCTGAAACTATGTGTTTTAGGCCAATATCTGTTTCTGGCAACAATCCAAAGTCTGTTTTTTCGCAGTTTTTTTGAGAAAATTCTTCTTCTTTTTCTTTTATTAAGGTTGATATTTTGTTTTTTATCCCATTTAATAATGGGCCAAAAAATTTTTTTTCCTCTAAGCTTAATTTGCCTAAGCCTTTTAATTCATTTGTGATAAACCCGCTTTCTCCGATTAATTCTGCTTTTACTTTGTGTAAACTTTGAATTGATTTTGTTTCTTGAATAATTTCAATTGCTTGATTTTGTATTAACTCATATTTTTCAGGGTCATTATATGTTAATTTCATACATAATATTGTAGTTCCTTTTTTTTATTTTGGGAATTCTTTTTTGCTTTTATTTAGCTTAAAAAATGATAAAAAAACATTAAAAAAACACTCAAAAATGATTAAAAAACGTTAAAAAACTGCTTTTTTTTTATTTTAAAATTTCTTTGCATTTTTGTTTGAATTAATATATTTGAAGAATATTTAAAATTCTTTTTGCTTTAATTATTTGAAATTTTTTTAGATATGTTTTATATGTTTTATATGTTTTTAAAAGATATGAACACCTTGTATTTTGAATGTTAAGTATTGTTGTTTATTGTGGGTTGTGTTTATGAAAAATCCAAAAGCAATGAAAATATATTTCATCTGAGCCTCCTTTTTCTAGGCTACTAGTTTTTGCTAAAAAATCTAGTGATTTGATATAATTTTGACGTTTGTTTTTGTTATGGCTAAATCAAAATCTGATATTGATTCTAATGCTTTTAGGTTATGATCGTTTATTAAAAAACTTAGTCCTTTTTCTTTTAATTTTATAAATATTTCGCATACATTTTCTATTGTTGGTATATCTAATGCCGCAAATGGTTCGTCTATTAAGGCCAGTTGACATTTTCCTACCATTAGTTTTGATAGTTCACACAGTCTTAATTGTCCTCCTGATAGTTGGTTTGGGGTTTTATATACAAATTCATTTATTTGAAAAGTTGAAATTGCTTTGTTTATCGTATCTTCTCTTTCGTTGGCTTTGGGCACTAAATATTCTGCAAAAATACATAAATTGTTATAAACAGAAAGATCTTGAAAGAATGAATTTTTTTGTGGAATATATTTTAATCCTAGCTCTATTCTTTTTATGGATGACAGATTGTTTAATGTTATTGATGAGTTTAAAATTATTTCTCCTTGGTTTATTTCTCTTAATCCTATTAGTGCTTCGTAAAATGATGATTTGCCAATTCCATTTGGTCCTCTTAATCTCCATATTTCGTTTGAGTTTATTTTAAAGTTTACATTTGTTACAAAAATTAAATTATTAGCTTTATTTAGTACATTTAAATTTTTTGCTTCAAACATCTATTTATTAATACTATATAAAACCTTTGAAAGCTATATATTTCCCTCTGAGAATTTAAATGTGTTGGTACTAATATTCCAAGAACCTTTTTTTATTGTTGATATTGATTTTGTTATTTTTGATTCTATTTTTATATTTAATAATTCTGATTTTGTTTTTGAGGGGGGATAAATTATTACTTTTTCTATCGTTATTTTTGATTTTTTAAAATATATTATAACGTTTTTAAGTGTTATTTGTTCTTTTTTTATTTCTATTACACCATCTGGAGCAAATATTTGCATTTGTTTTTCGTTGCACTTTATGTTTTTTATTTGAATTTCTTCTTTGTTGTTTATGTTTATTATTCCTTGTTCTATTTTTATTTTTTTATTCTTTATTGATATTAATATGTTGTTTAATATTACATATTGTTCATTTGCATTTATCTTCTCAATTATTGATTCTATTTCAAGGTTTGGATATATTATTTTTGCTTTGCATAAAATTGCTTGTTTTGTTTTTAAATCAAGGTTTAATTCTTTTAATTTGATTTGAATATTATAAGTTGTATTGCTTCCCCATAAATTTGACCCACACAAAGACATATCTTTAAAATGTAAACTTTCATTGCTGCCTAATTCAAAATTTTGATATTTTAGCTTATAATCAGATTCAAATGTAATATCTATGTTTTCATGGTTTTTTAGATCTATATATGCGTTTATTTTTTTTGCTTCTAATGAAATATCTTGCGTTGTTGCGGATATTCCGAATCCTATTGTTTGAAAAGTTGTTATTTCTTCTTTTTTTATTTGATCTTGTTGAAAAGAAAATGTTAATTTTTCCAATAACACAGTTCCTGGTGTTTTTTGCATTTTTGAAATTATTTTTATTCCAAATAAATAAAATGCTATATTTGAGCTGGATGTATTATATTTTGTTTGTAATTTTTTTATTAAAACTTCAATATCTTTTTGTTTCTCTAGTGTTAGTTGTACATCGTTAATTATTGAAGAAATTATATCTTCTGTTTTTAAATTTATTATTATTAAAATAAAAATTATTTTTATCATTATAAGTGGGCGAATAGGTTTTCTGACCATCCTGAGCCATCCAATTTTATTATACACTTCAAAGCTTCAAAGCATTCTATTGCTAAGTTTTTTCTTCCTTCTCTTTCTAACATTTCATTTAGTTTATCTCTTATTTCGTGCAAGTATAACACGTCTCCTGCTGCGTAGTTTTTTTGTTCTTGTGTTAAAACGCTTTTTCCCCAATCAGAAGATTGTTCTTTTTTTGAAATTTCCATTCCTAATAATTCATTGCATAACGTTTTTAATCCATGTTTTTCTGTATAGGTCCTTGCTAGTTTTGACGCTATTTTTGTGCAATAAATGTTGTTTGTCATTACTCCAAAAGTATGAAATAACAATCCACAATCGAAACGGGCAAAATGAAAAATTTTTTGAATTTTTTTATTTTCTAATAGCCTTATTAATTTTGGTGATTCTTGCAGATTATTCGCTTGAAACTGAACTAGATGGCAGTTTTTTCCATCAAATGTTAGTTGAATCAAGCATAATCTATCTCTTTCATGAAATAATCCCATTGATTCTGTATCTATTGCAACAGATGGATAATCTTCTATTTTTACCCATTCTGGAAGATCGCTTTGATGTACATATATATTTTCTGGTTGTTTTGTTGTGTTTTTACTCATCATTTATGATTCTATAATATTTTTTTAATTTTTTATACTATATCCTTTTTAATTTAAAATTTTGATATCTTTATATTACATATATGAATCAATTTTATTCTTGTTCTAATAATAAAGATCTTCTAAAGGTTTTAATAAAAAAAGGAAGAACAGAGCAACTAACAATCAATGTTTTGTGTAAAGATGCTTTTGTTGTTGACGATGTTTCTAAGTTTTTATGGAATAATTCTATTCCTCATTTTGTTTTTGATGATCCTTATCTTGATCAAAATCATATTTTTGTTAGTGATCAGGAAATGCCAGCTGATATGGTTATTTGTTTTGAAGATTGTAATTTTAAAAATATTTATAAGTGCGATAAAAAATTCTTTATTGGAAAGTTTGTTGATTTTGTTGAAAATAATGAAAAATATTGGGTTGAAAAAGGAAAGAAATGGGATTTAGTTTCTAGAAAAGATTTTTTTTAATTTTTGGTAATTGTTTTTTTGTTTGTTTTTTCTAGTTTTTGTTCCAATTTTTTTATAGCCTCTTCTTCTTTTATGTTTAAATTTTGAATTGAAACGAATGTTTTTTCGTGTTGTACGTATGGTCCAAACCTTCCAATTGAAACTTTTAACGGTTTGTTATTGTATGATCCTATTTCTTTTGGTAGTTCGCACAAAAGTAAGGCTTGTTCTTGAGTAATTGTTTCTGCTTCTTTTAGCCATTGTTTTGGGATTGGAATTTTTTTTTGTATTTCATTTTCGATTTGCACATACATACCGTATGGGCCGTTTTTTACAAAAACATCATATCCTTCTTTTGTTGTTGCAATAGCTTCTTTTGAATTTGTTTTTTTTTCTATTAACGAAATTGTGTTCGTGCAATCTGGATAATTTGTGCATCCTCTCATTGCTCCATATCTTGTTACCTTTAACATTAATGGTTTACCACAAACACATAGTTCTTGATTTGCTAAAAAATAATTAGAGTATGTTTTATCTATTAGTTTTGAAACCTCTAATGGAGAGGAGTCTTTTGCATTATTTATTAAATTTTGTAAATTTTCCCAAAAAGTTGATAGGGTGGGGAGAAAGGATTGATTTGAGCTTGCCAGTTCGTCTAATTTTTCTTCCATGCTGGATGTAAATTCATAAGCTATTTCGTTTTTAAAATAGGATGATAAAAAAGCTGTAACTATCCAACCTTTTTGAGTTGGAATTATTATTTTTTTTTGTTTTTCCACGTAATCTCTTTCAATCAAGACGGATGAAATTTTTGCATAAGTGCTTGGTCTTCCTATTCCTAATTTTTCTAATTGGCTAATAAATGTTGCTTCTGAAAATCTTTTTGGAGGCTGGGTTTCATGATCTTTTTCATATATTTCTTTTAAATCTAAAATTTGGTTTTCTTTTAGTTTTTTCAAATTAACTAAATTTTTCTTTTCTTCTTCTTCATCTTCATTTTGAATTATATCTTTGAAGCTATTAAATATCATTATTGAGTTTGTCATAGAAAATGACGATAGATTATTTTGAGGTTTGTTTTCTGCTTTTATTAATATATTAGTTTTTTCGCTTAATGCTGGCTTACATTGAGATGCTAAGGTTCTTTTCCATATTAATGTGTATAATTTTTTTAAATTAACATCTGGAAAATTTATTTTTTCAGGATCTAAATCTATGTTTGTTGGTCTAATAGCTTCGTGTGCTTCTTGTGCGTTTTTTATTTGTTTAGAATGAACTATTATATTTTCTGATAGATATTCGTTTCCATATTTTTCTTTTATTTTTTGTCTGATTTTATCAAGCGCTGACTTTTCAATGTTGAAGCTATCTGTTCTCATATATGTAATAAGACCTGTATGATTTCCATTTATTGAAAAGCCTTCATATAGTTTTTGTGCGCATTGCATTGTTAGTTTAGGAGGAAAGTTTAATTGAGATGAGGCTAATTGCTGTAAGCTAGATGTAATTAATGGGGCGGGCGCATTTTGTTTTTGAATTTGTGTTGTTATTTTGCTTATTTCAAACACGCTTTCTTTTAAAACTTCTAAATTAACTTTATCTGGTTCAAAAATATTTCCATTTTCAAATTTTTCTCCGTTATTTTCTGTTAATAACGCAATTCCTTCTGAATTTTTGAATTCGCTGTGAATTGTTATATATTTTTTCTTTTGAAAATTTAAAATTTCGTTTTCTCTTTCTATAATCAACTTTAAGCTTGCAGATTGCACTCTACCAGCAGATTTACAGCAAGGAACTTTTCTCCATAATAATTGAGATATTGAATATCCAAATAAATAATCTAATCCCACTCTGGCTAAGTAAGATTCCACTAAGCCGCTTCTTATTTCCATTGTGTTATTTATAGATTCTAAAATTGCTTCTTTTGAAACAGAATGAAATAAAATTCTTTTAGTTGGTGTTTTTATTTTGTTTTCTTTTAAGACTTGATTAAGATGCCAAGCAATTGCTTCTCCTTCTCTATCGGGATCGCTTGCTATTAATATTAGGTCGGCTTCTTTGGCTGCTGATAAAATTTCAGATTTGTTTTTATTCCACTGTGGCGTAAATTCCCAAATGTATTCAAAGTTTTCATTTGTTTTAATTGAGCCAGATTTTTTTGATAAATTTCTTATATGTCCAACCGTGGCTAAAACTTTATAGTTTTCTTTTTGATTTTTTAAATATTCTTTAATTGCCTTAGCTTTATTTGGAGACTCCACAAAGATTAGTATCATTATCCTTTTTTTTTAGCATAAAAAAACTTAAGAATCTATGGTAATTAAGTTGTTTTTTCTTGTTTTTTTCGGTGTTTTTGATTAAACCCTGTTGGTCAAATCGATTTTTGCGAAACATAGAAGCATATGTTGTTTTTTTTGTGTTAAAAAATTTTTTTATTTTTTTTCTTGTCTTTTTTTTTAAAAATTAATAAACTTATGGACAGGGGACATAGCTCAGTTGGTTAGAGCGTTGGCTTGTCACGCCAAAGGTCGCGGGTTCGAGACCCGTTGTTCCCGCCATTAACATTGTTTGAGTATAGTTTTTTATGATTTTTCTATAAAACGATTTAAAAAACATCTTGAAAGAGATTGGTTTTTCAGGTAAAACTTATTTCATGGATATAAAATCTTTAATAAAAAAATCTATGATAAATTGGTCAGAGGCCGAAGAAAATCTTATTAATGATTTTAACAATATATTAGAGTTAATAGGGTCTCTTCCTGAGCCTAAAAATCAAGAAATAAAATATGAAAATTTTGCACCCTTATTTAAAGATGAAGAAAACAAAGTGGCAAAAAAAGAGGATATAATTGAAGAAGGAGATATGTTTGTTATATGAGGGGATTTAAAGATAATTTACCTCCAATTTCTCATAAATTTGAATATATAAAAAAAATTTTCGAAGAAGTTTCTTCAAGCTATGCTGTAGACTTAATTGATTTGCCCTTGGTTGAATCTGCGGATTTATATTTTAGAACTTCTGGCGAAGAATCTGATATTTGTAATAAAGAACTTTTTGAAGTTAGAAAATACAAAGGATCTTTTGAAAATTGGGTGTTAAGACCCGAGGGAACTGCTTCTTGTGTGCGAGCTGTTAAGGATTTAAATCTTCTTCAAGATAACAAATTTTTAAGGCTAGGTTACTATGGGCCTATGTTTAGATATAACCGTCCACAAAAAGGTCGGTACAGACAATTTAACCAAGCTGGTTGGGAGTGGTTAGGAATAAGCCATAAATATATAGATTTAGAAATAATCTTAGCTAGCTGTGAGCTTTTGGATAAAATTGGGATTGAATATACTGTTGAACTAAACTCTATTGGAACTTTAGAAGATCGTGAGGTTTATAGGGCTGAATTACGCGAGTATTTTAACGTAAAAGAAGATCCTTTTAAAATTTTGGATAAACTAGAAAAGTTTGAGAAGGTTCCTAAAATGCAATTAAATTTTGAAGATCAAGAAAATTTTGAATTTTTATTGCAAAAACTAAAAGAAAAAAACATAAAACATCAGCATAACCCATATTTAGTTCGGGGATTGGATTATTATAATGGGGTTGTTTTTGAGTATAAGCACGAAGGAAAAACTGTTTTAGGTGGTGGGCGTTACGATGGTTTGATGTCTCAGCTGAGCAACAATAAAGACGCAAAAAAACAAGCTCACTCACCTAAAGTTCCAGCAATAGGATTTGCCTTGGGGGTTGATAGAGTTGTTGATATTTTAAATTATAAAAATGTAAAAAAAACAGTTACTGTTATAAGTTTAAATGAGGATGCATATACTTATAAGGTTGTTTCTATGCTTAGGGACTTTGGGTTCTCTGTTAATCCGCTATGGGGAGTTGATCTTTCAAAAGGGTTAAAGGCAGCTTCAAAAACAAGTGTTTATGCTGTTATTATTGGTGAAAATGAAGTGAAAAATAATTCAGTTGTTTTAAAAAACCTTGAAAAAGCTAGCCAAGAAGAGGTTTCTATTGAAGCTTTGAGAAGTCATATAATATTGCTTTAAAAATATGTTTCTATTAATTTAGCAAATGTGTAATAGTAATAGCATGAATATAAAACAAATATTTTGCTTATTTCTGAGTTTTGTGATTTTATCTCCACCAAAAACAGCGGAGATAAAAGAAGGGTTGGATTTTGAAGGTCCTGTAAATAATAGTTTAGTGCAGGATTCGATAAGTCTTATACAACAGTCTAAAACTATTGTCGACCTTTCGTACACAAATTTTTTGGACTCTGTTGAAAATCTTAAAAAAGATGTGTCAGATATAAAAAATCAATTGGGGTTATTTCAAAGCACTAGCAACGAAGGAGTGTCTATTTTTGAGGCGGAAAAACAATGGAAGGCTAAGTTAGAAACAGAATTAGAAAAAAAATTTCTGTACACCTTTGACCGTTTATCAAAAGTTGAGCGTAATTATAATGAACAACAGCGCGATTTGAAGGAAATTCCTAGTATGTTTTTGTCTATTCATACAAATGTAAAAAAGGAGATGGACTCTATGAATTTATGGACTTATAAGTTTAAGGAGGAAATTATTACTTGGCAAAAAAAAATAGAAAATAAGATGGATGCCAAGTTATTTGATTTGAGTCAAAAAAGTGCTGCTAATGAAGAGCTAAAAAAGCAGTTGGTTGATGTGAAAAGCGTTAATAAGAACGGTCTTAAAAGCTTAAAAGAGCAAATTACAAACTTAGAACAAAAGTTAGCTGATCAACAAAAAGAAAATCAAAAAAAGTTAAAAGATATGTCTTTAAAGTTTGAGCAAAGGTTAGCAGAGCAAGAACAAGCATATGAACAAAAGTTACAAAATATATTATTAAAAAAAGTTGAGTAAGTAGCCAACAATAAACAAGAGGGACACTCAATTCAGTCAAATAGTTCAGAGGTTGAGCAAGCAGTAAGTGAAACTTCCGTTCAAAAAAATTCGATTTCTCAAATTCAATTAGAGCCTGAAGCAAGTGGTTCAAATTACTCGTTTTTGTGGGAAAAAAGAGTAATTACTTATCAAAAACTCCTGCAATACAACCAGTACTTAATCGAAGAAATCCATATTCTTATGTAACAAAGCTTAGCTAAACAAAATCTACAAAAAATGAAAAATCTACGTTAATTATTTTATATTTTTTGTTATCAAATAAAATTGTTATATAGTATAAATTTGAATATTCGAGCTTGTTTTTGTTCATAAATTCAAAAAAGGTTGTTATGGATCGTTTACATTGTGTATGCGAAATTGAATAGGCTGCATTATCAATGTTTTTTCTATGCTTAACCTCAACTATATAAAAAGTTTTGTCGTTGTTTTTTGCAAGTATATCGATTTCTCCAGTTTTAGATTTTATTCTTGTCCCAACAATCAAAAGCCCTTTTTGCTTTAAAATTTTATCTGCAATTTTTTCAAAAAAAAGCCCTTTTTCAAAAATTTTCACCTGTTTATTAAACATATAAAAAACAACAAAATTTGTAAAGAAAAAACAAAACACGGTTCATTTACAAATGGAGATCTTTTGTTTTCTCCAGAAGGGTAAAAGAAGCACCCAATTTCATCGAGCCTAAGGAATGTCTGTTTATTGTTTAAAATAAATAAAATAGCATCACCTTATCTTCGAGATAAATTCTGAAGTTGTGATTTTTTAATTGACAGAATTTTTTGATTATAAAGATTATTGGCAGCAACTATACAGGCTAAAAAATTAGTATATACTATCAAATAAATGGTAAATATTTATCAACTACAAAGTTTGGCACCAATTTTTCTAACGGCTGGTTTGTATTTGGGGCTAGGAATTAAAAGTATTTGTTTTTTAATTTCTATTTTCACAGTTTTTTATAAAAAAATCACTCCAAAAATAAGAAGAATACTGATTTTTTTTTTATTAGGTTGTATTCGTGGTTTGTTTAAAGTTACTGAAACTAATTACTCCTATAGATATACAAGCTTTCAAGCCGATATAATCGATTATCAAATAAGAGAAAAAGCAAATTATTTATTGCTGAAAAACTTCAAGTATATCCCAAAAACTTCGTTTGAATATGAATTAGACAAATATCCATCTTTTCCAAAAGAAGCAATTATGGCAGTTGATGACTTAGAGACTTTAAAAAATGCAGGAAAAATTGAAGCAATAGGTAGGTTTCATATTCCAATGCAATTTATGAATGATAGAAGAATGAAGCCTAGAGGTGTAATAAAAACATTTAAAATTAAAAAAACCAAGAATCATAATTTAAAGAATTATTTAAGAGAAAAATTTCATACTTATTTAAGTTTAGATGCAGCAGATTTTTGTTGTGCGATATTTTTATCAGACACTTTTTCTATTTCAAAAGAAAGAAGAAAAGTATACGAAAAAGCTGGTTTATCTCATGTTTTAGGTGTTTCTATATTAAATTTGAGTGTTGTTTTAATTTTACTGTTTTATATTTTCTATTTTATGATTGGAACTTTTTACTTAAAGTCTGCTTTCACAATTCCATTGTTTGTGTCAGCTCAGTTGTTCTCGATTTTTTCAATAGTGATATATTGTTATTTGGTTGGATTTGAGTATCCGTTGTTAAGAACTCTTTTTATGTCGTCTGTTTCTCTGTTTATGTTGTTTAATGGCAGAAAAAATGATGTAGAAAGTGTTTTGTTAACCGCATCGATAATTTTAATGATTAACCCAGAAGCTATATATGATTTGAGTTTTCAGCTTTCATTTGGTGGAGTTTTAGGGATTTACTCGTTAAACAAAAATATAAAAAACAAGGTGTTATCTTCGTTTTGGACGACTTTATCAGCTATGTCATTAATCGGGCCAATTTCAATTTTTCAGTTTAAACAAATTTGTTTACAGCCTTTTTTATCTAATTTAATAACAACTCCCTTGTTAAGTTTTTTAATTACTCCATCACTATTAATTTATATTTTTTTGCCAAGTTTTTTAGCTAAATATTTTGCATTAATTATTAATTATGAGTTTATTTTTTTTGAAAAATTGATCATTTTTTTATCAAAAACAGCTGGAAATATTCATTTTTTACCTGTTTTTTATCTGTTTTTTGTTGTTTTTTTATCGTTTTTTTTAATTTTTTCTATAATAAAAGAGAGAGTTAGATATGTTTTTTTAGCATTGGGTTATTTGTTTTTGTTAATAGGAATAATTCGTGCATATAACAAAAAACCTTTTGTTTTGGTGAACGCTTCTATGATAGCATTAGTATTAAAAGATAAAATATATGTTTATCCAAAAAGTGGAAAAAATGGAGAGATTTTGTCTGAATATTACAACTTACCCGTTTATGATGGTAAAGATATAGGTGTTTTTAAAGAAGATTGCGGAAAAATTATAATTAATGATATAGGAATAGTAAGATCAGGGCCAAAAGGATGTTATTGTTTGAACACAAAAAAAGACTATGTTTTTTTACCTGAAGAAATAATAGATAAAACGCAAAAAATCGTGCTTTTTTAAGGGTCTTTTTGGAACTAAAATTAATTGTTGCTATACAAAAAATTTAATTCCACAAAAAGCTGCCGCCAATGCATCTGTACTATCGAATTTTTCGCTGTTTTTCCAGTTTTCTAGGTTGTTTTTGAAAAAACTTTCTATCTCTTGTTTTTCTGCATTTCCTTTTTGTGTGACTTCTAGTTTTATTTGTTTTGGGGCTATTATTTCTACTTTTCCTTTGTTTTTTCCAATTGCTGTTAAAATGCTTCCTCTAGCTAATCCTAATTTTATTGCTGAGTTTTTGTTTAGCCCCACAAACGAATCTTCAACAATTATTAAATTTGGAGAGTATCTTTCTATTATTTGATTTATTTGCTCGTATATAAAAAACAATTTTTCTGTGGTTTCTCGTTTAGTTTTTAATTTTAAAAACAAATGAGTATGATTTGTTATAATTGGAATTAATGAAATTGGGTTTATTTTGTTTTTTTTGTTTGTTTCAATTGTGTTTATTATTTCTGGATCGATTTCAATTATGCCTATTCCTAAAAAGTGTAGGCCTGGATCTATTCCTAGAATGATTTTATTTTCTTTGTTTGTTTTTATGTGTTCTCCTATTAATTCTCCTGTTGTTTTTTTCATTACTATTGTTTATTTAATCATTTTATTTGTCTTTTTAGATAGATGATGGGGGGGGTAAGTTTTTTTATTTAGCTAAACAAAATTTAAAAAAAAGTGTATATTGGGCTTAATGGCAGGACATTCACACGCAAAGAACGTAGCAGGTAAAAAAAACGCTATGGATAAAAAAAGAGCAAAGGTTTTTATGAAAATTGCTAAAATTATAACTGTTGCTGTAAAAGAGGGGTCTTCAAACAATCCTGATTTTAATCCTAGGCTTAGGCTAGCTTTAAAAATGGCACAGAATGCTAATGTTCCAAAGGATATTATTAAAAAAGCTATAGAGACTAAGATTGATCCTAATGAAAAAGTTGAAACTATTGTTTATGAGGGGTATCTTGATGGTGTTGCTATCATTGTTTTAGCTCATACTTGTAATAAGAATAAGACCGCTCCTGAAATTAGATATATTTTTAGTCGTGCGAATGGATCAATTGCTGAGCCAAACTCTGTTGTTTTTATGTTTAATAAGATTTCAAAAGTTGAATGTGAGGTTCCAAAAGACAAAGAAGAGGATTTTTTATTAGACTCAGCTTCGATTGGTGCTTTGGATGTTTCTGGAAATATTGCAAAGTTTTCTGTGGACATGCATAATCAAGCTCAAGTTGAACTTGAAAAAAATTGGCCAATTATTTTTGCTGGTATTACTTATGAGCCTAATACTTGTGCTACAAAAGGAAGTTTGGAAGCTGTGGAAGCTTTGATTGAAAAACTTGAAGAAAACGAATCTGTTGAGGCTTGTTGGCATAATTATTCTGACAATTAATTCTATAAATTTTTTGTAAATTTGTTTATTATTTTATTATATGAAGGTTGTTTTTAATTTATTGACTGGCGGCCGTCTGCCAGAGCGGCAAACGGAAGGTAGCGTTGGTTATGATCTTTTTTCCTGTGTTGATTTAGAAATTGAGCCTAAAAAGGTTGGTTTGATTAATTTGGGGTTTTGCATGGAAATTGAAGTTGGTTATGAAGCTCAAATTCGTTCTCGTTCTGGTTTTGCTTTAAAAAATCAAGTTTTTGTTTTAAATTCTCCGGGCACTATTGATTCTGATTATAGAGGAGAGGTTGCTGTGATTTTAATGAATTTATCTGATAATGTTTTTAAGGTGAGCGTTGGAGATAGAGTTGCTCAAATGGTTTTTTCTAAGGTTGAAGCGCCAGAAATGGTTTTAAGTGATGGTTTATCTGTTTTTAGAAAAAAAAGCGATATAAAAGAAAGTAGATCTGGAGGGTTTGGTTCAACAAAAATTTAAATTTTTTTGTTGTTTTGCTTTTTTTGACAAAAAACATTATGCCTGGACTATTTTTTTTTTCAAAAAAACAGTATCATTAAGGTGAAAAAACAGTCAAAAGGTTTTTATTTTAAAAGCTGAATCGCGTTGGGAGTAATATGATGAATTTGAATGATTATGAGCTTGTTATAAAAGAAAGAAGCGATATAGGGTCAAAAGCAGCAAGAAAGTTGAGAAGTGAGGGCTTAATTCCTGCAACTTTTTATGGTCAAAAAGAAGTTTTTTCTGGCTGCTTAGAGTTAAAAGATCTTGAACGGGCAATTAGGTCTAAAACTTTATTTAATAAATTTACAAACGTTGATTTTAATAATAGTAAGCGCATTGTTGTTGCAAAAGTTTTACAAAAAGACTCCGTTTCTGAAAAAATTTTACACATTGATTTCCAAATAGTTGTTCCTAGTGTTGAGTTTAAGATGAGGGTTCCAATTGTTTATAAAAACGCAGAATTGTGTAATGATATTAAATTAGGTGCAATTTTAAACATTGTAAAATCCACTTTGGTTTTAAAAGCAACTCCGGAAAACATGCCTGATTGCTTAGAGTGTGACTTATCTAATGCTAAAGCAAAAACACCAATTAGGCTCTCTTCTATTGAAATACCTAAAAATGTTTTATTGGTTGGTAGTAAATCAACTGATACTATTGCTAGTATTTCTTCTTTAAGAAAAAAGGCTTCTGATTCTTCGTCTGAAGCTTCTTCTAGTTCTTCTGCTTCAGCAAAAACTGCTGCTAAAAAATAAATTTTTTTATAATGTCTGGTTGTTTTTTTTTGTTGGATAAACCTCTGGACGTTTCTTCTTTTTTTTGTATAAAACCTTTTAAAAAAAATTATAAAAGGGTTGGACACAGTGGCACTTTAGATCCTTTTGCCACTGGTCTTTTGGTTGTTGCTGTAGAAAGAGCTACTAAATTTATTCAATATCTTCCAACTTCTAAAAAATACTTTTTTTCTATTCAATTTGGATTTAAAACTGATTCAGACGATGTTTCTGGTAAGGTTGTTGAAAAAAACAATAAAAGGCCAGAGTTAAAAGACATTGTTTCTTCTATATATAAATTTATTGGTTTAATTGAACAGCGGCCTAATAAATTTTCTGCAATTAAAATTAATGGTAAAAGAGCTTATAAACTTGCTAGAAATGGAGTTTTATTTGATATACCTAAAAGAAATGTTTTTATACATTCTCTTGAATTAATTTCTTTTGAGGGGGATGTTGCAAGCTTTGAAGTTGTTTGTGAAAAAGGAACTTATGTTAGAACTTTAGCTAGTGATTTATGTAATAGCTTGTCTGTTTTAGGTTGTGTTATAACATTAAGGCGAATTGCTAGCAATGGGTTTGATTTAGGTTTGATTGAAAAAGCTACTGAAGGTATTGGTTTGGATTGTTTTTTTGAATTTTACCCATCTTTATTTATTTCATTTGAGCAGTTTGAAAAATTAAAAAATGGCTGTGAATTAAGCATAAAAGATGATCGGTTAATTGGTGGGGCTATTTATTGTTTAAATTTAAACGAAGAATTTCGTGGTTTAGTGAAAACAACCAATTTTTCTATTAAAAAATTATATTTAATTTAAAAAAAACGTTTCTAAAAATTACCTTTGTTTTTTTTAGGGGCTGTTTTTTTTGACATTTTATGATATGAAATATTACATGAATAAACTAGAAATAATCAAAAAACATAGAATTTCTGAAAACGATACTGGTTCATCTCAAGTTCAAATAGCTCTTTTGACTGAAGATATTGCTTCCTTAACTGTTCACTTTCAAAAAAACAAAAAGGATCATCATTCTAAAAGAGGTTTTTTAAAAAAATTAGAAACTCGTAGAAAATTGTTGAAGTATTTAAAGCGTACAAACACTCAACAATATTCATCTTTAATTGAGGCATTAGGATTGAGGAAATGATATCTATAAAAGAAAATTTTAATTCGATTCCTTTTAGTTTTTTTTTTGACTTAGAAAATAAAAGAGTTATCGTAACAGCCGAAAAAACAAGTGTTATGTGCCATTTGACAATTGCAAAAGAAGATGTTTCTTGTTCTTTTTCAGAGTCTGGTTGTAAACCTTTAAAAGTAACTTTTGAATCTAGGTTTAATTCGATTAATAAAATACCGGGTGGTTTTAAAAAAAAGGACTTTATCTCAGACTTTGATATAACTTTATCAAGATTAATTGATAGGTGTGTTCGCCCTTTGTTTCCAAGCGATTTTAATAAAGATGTTAATTTATATTTTCAAGTTTTAAGTTATGATGACTATTCTTTAGAAGTTGTTTCTGTTTTAGCTTCTTCTTTATCTTTGCTTTTATTTGGCGTTACTGAGTTTCCTGTTTCTTTATGCAAAGTTTCAGGTGGAAACATTAATAAGGCTAATAAAAAAGATGTTAAATTTAGATTTTTAGCCTCTTTTTCTTCTCAGCCTTCAAGTTTAAATAATTTAGATTACTTAACTGAAAACACAATGGTTGATTATGAGTGTTTTTCTGATCTTGTTTTAAAAAATTCAGATTCTTACAAATCTATTTTGGATAAGGCTTTTAAAATAACTTGTTCTTTTGCTGAAGATATGAATCGTCTTCAATATAAGATTATTTCTGAAATTAAGGGGCACCCAAGTTATAAATTAGAACCTATTAACTCTAATTCGATTGGGTTTTTTTCTAGAAGAAGTGCTTGGGGGTTTTCAAAAAAGCTTTTTAATTCTTTTTTAGCAAAAGATAGAAGCTCTTTTAATCTTAAAGATTTTGAAAAAGATTGTGGTCAAAACTATGTTTATAATTCTTATGTAAGAGATTTGGTTTCTTATCGTTTTGCAGAACATATAACAAGAAATAAAAAAAGAATAGATGGAAGAAGTTTGTTTGATCCATCTAGTTTACTAATGGATATTAGAGAGCAATCTTTAGTTAATCAATTAGTTGCTGGAGTTTCTAATTGTAATTTCTTTTCAAGGGGCAACACACAAATTATTTCTTCAATATCTATAGGAGATAGTTCGAATGTTCAATGGATTGATTCTATTGATGGTAAAACACCTGAATCTTTTATTGTTAACTATAACTTTTTATCTCATTTAAGTAATAAAAAAAGTGTTGGCGGCTCTAGAAGGGAAATAGGCCATAGCGAGCTTATTAAAAAAGCTATAAAATCTTGTTTATTAGATAAATCAAACGTAATAAGAGTTGTTTGTGATGTTGTTAGCTGTGATGGCGGTAGTTCTATGTCATCAGTTTGCGGAACTTCAATTTTACTTTATCAAAAAAAGCTTATTAAAAATTTAATTGCTGGTGTTTCTATTGGTTTAATTAAGCATGAAGAAAAAACAAGTTTTATTGTTGATTTGAATCAGTTGGAAGATGAATTTTTAAGTTTGATCGATTGTAAAGTTACTGGAACAACTAATTCTATTACTTCTATTCAGTTAGACTCTAAAAAAACATGTTTAAACTCTAAAGATTTTTATGAAATTTTAAATACTTCTATTATAAAACTTAATGAAGTGTTGAACTCAATGGAAACTTTATTAGCTTCTAAAACCCAAAGTAAATTAACTCAAGAAGTTGATATAAATTTTCAGCTTAATGAATTATCTGAGTCAAATGGTTTAACAAGCGATGATGTCTTTAATGGAAAAAATGAAAGAAGTTTTTACAACCGAGAAAAAAACTTTGCTTTTAAAGGGGGGCATCACAACAAAGAAAAAAGAAGTTATGGAAAATCTAAGGTTGATATTTCAAAAAAAGATATCTCTAATCAATCTTCTTTTTTTGGCTCTGATTCCGTTAAACCAACTAAGTTTGATGGTTTTTCTGATGAATCTTCTATTAATAATGATGTTTGTGCAAACAATAAAATGGCTTCTGAATACGTTGTTCTTAATATTGATACAGCTTTTTTAAAAGATGTTTTATTAAAAAGGGATATTGAGGTGACTTGGCTTTCCAAAAAATTAGGCGTTTCTTTTTCTGTAAAAGGACATAATCAATTGTGTATTCACGCTAAACAGTCTCAAAATTTAGCAGATGCAATTAAGTTTATAAAGCATTTGGTTAAAGAAAGGTAACTTATGTATATTTTTGTAAAAGCGTTTTTTTTTATTTGGAATATTGTTTGGTTTATTCCATCTTATTTTTTGTATTTTTTTTGGTTGTTTTTTTATTATGGTTATTGCATAGTTCACAGATTAATTTATCCTGATTATAACGCACGAAAAGTTAAGGTTTTATATCCTATAATAGAGAAAATAAATATTCTTAAAGATGATTTTTCTAATCTTTCAAACGCTGATTTAAAAAAAAAGACTCTTGAATTTAAAGAAAGAATAAAAAATGGAGAAACTTTAGATGATATTTTAGTTGAGGCTTTTGCAACTGTAAAAGAGGCTTCTAAAAGAGTTTTAGGGTTAGAGCATTATGATGAACAATTAATGGCCGCTATTTCGCTGCACCGTGGTTGTATGACTGAAATGAAAACCGGAGAAGGAAAAACATTAGCTGCGACTCCAGCTGTTTATTTAAACGCATTGGATGGTAAAAGTGTTCATGTTGCTACTGTGAACGATTATTTAGCTAAAAGAGATTCAGATGAAATGGGTCGATTATACTCGTTTTTAGGTTTGACTTGTGGTGCTTTATTAGAATCAATGGACACAAAAGAAAAACAAATTATTTATGGTTTAGATATTGTATATGCAACCGGTTCGACTTTGGGGTTTGATTATTTATATGACAATATGAGTATGGATAAATCTCAAATTCGTCAAAGAGGTTTGGATTTTGTTTTGGTTGACGAAGCAGATAAATTAATTGATGATGGCAGAACTCCTTTAATAATCACAAACCCTTCTGATGATTCTTTAGAATATTATTCTTATTTAATTGATTTAGTCAGGCAACTTACTGAGGAAGATTATGAAATAGAAAAGTCTCAAAAAAGCATTACTTTTTCAGAAGCTGGGCTTAAAAAAATAAATTCTATGTTAGAGCAAGATAATGTTGTTGAAAAGGGTGAGACTTTGTACTCTAGTGGGCAACTTAATTATGTTCATGGATTAAATCAATGTTTGCATGCGGAATATATGCTGGCAAGAAACGTTGATTATATTGTGAGTAATAGAGGTGAAATTTTATTAATTGATGAACATACTGGTCGTATTTTAGATGGAAGAAGGCTTTCAAATGGTTTGCACCAAGCAATTGAAGCTAAAGAAGGGGTTCGAATTAATTCAGAGGGCAGAACTTCTGCTTCTATTAGTTATCAAAAATTTTTTGGTCTTTATCAAAAATTTTCAGGTATGAGTGGTACTTGTTTAAGTGAAGCTGAAGAGTTTTATGAAATTTATGGTGTAGATACTATTTCAATTCCAACTCATAAAAAAGTTATCAGAAAAGATGAAGACGATGAAATTTATATTGATTTTGAAGATAAATTTAATGCAATTGTAAAAGAAGTTAAAGAGGCTTTGGATAAACAACAGCCTGTTTTATTAATCACTGGTAGCGTTGAATTTTCAGAAGTTTATGCTCAAAAATTTAAAAAATTAGGTTGGAAGTTTAACGTTTTAAATGCAAAAAGAAACAAAGAAGAAGCTGATATCATTGCTCAAGCAGGAATGCCTCGGGCTATCACTATTGCAACAAACATGGCTGGAAGAGGGACGGATATTCAACTAGGTGGAAACTTGGATATGCATGTACGATTATTAAGAGAGCAAGGTTTAAGTGAAGCTGAAATTGAAGCTAAAAAGCCTGCTATAAAATCTGAAATAAAAAAATCAAAAGATATTGTTTTGAAGGCAGGTGGGCTTTTTGTTATTGGAACAGAAAGAAATGAAAGCAGAAGGGTGGATGATCAAGCTCGAGGAAGAGCCGGAAGACAAGGTGACCCAGGAAGATCTAAGTTTATGATTTCATTGGATGACCCCTTAATGAAAAATTTTTCAAATCAAAGTTGGTTAAAAAGTGCTATGACGAAAGGTGAGCCTATATATGATCCTTGGATAACTCGTCAAGTTGAAAAAGCTCAAAAAATGGTTGAAGCAAGAAGTTTTGATCAAAGGAAATATTTAATAAAATATGATGGTGTTATGGATGAGCAGAGGACTATGATTTATGAATTTAGGAATAAATATTTGTTTGATGATGATTTAACTTCTCATTTAGAAAAATTTGTAAGAGAAAAGTTGAATTTTTTTGAACAAAACACAAATTCAGTAACCGTACGCTCAATGAGTGACTTATTTGGAGTTGATTTTTCTTTTGATAATGCATCTGAGGTTGTAGTTTCAAAAATGAAAGACATAAACATGAAGTCCTTTAAAACAATTTTATTAACAACATTAGATGATTTATGGAGCTCTCATTTATTAAATTTATCTTATATAAAACAAATCACAGAATTACGAGCACATGGACAAAAAGATCCATTAACAGAATATAAAATTGAAGCATCAAAATTATTTGAAAATTTATTAGAAAGGTTTGTTGAAGACTCTTTATATAAATCTTTTCACTTAAATGAAACTCAATTTTTTGAAAACTCAGATGGTGTTTTGGTTAAATTAAATTCCTTAATAGAGAACCTTGAATCATCTTTGAATTCGGTTGAAGATGAAGCTTCGGCATTACAGCTAACTTCTTTGCTAGAACAATATAAAAAAATAAAAAATGAATATGAAGATAATTTAAATGGCCATAATACAAGTTTAGATTTAGAAAATAAACCTATTGTTTCAAATTTTGATGGTAATGTTGATTTATTAAAAGAAACAGATTCTGCATTATTGGATAATGTTCAAAGTGAATTTATTGAAACAAATAAAGATAAAACAAAAAAGAAAAAAATTTCAGTAAAACCAAAAAACAAGAATGAATATAATAAAAGCAATGACAATAAAAATTTTAAAGGTCCAGATAAAAAATTAGATAATAAAAAAGCAGTGAAAAAAACTTATAATCCTTCATATAAAAAAGAACAAATTGAAAAAAATTTTGCTACATCTAAATTTAAAGAAGATAGAAAAAAAACTTTTAGAGATAATAAAAACACTAAACCTAAAAATTAAAAAATATTTGTTGTTTGCTAATTATAATTAAAACTAACAAGAAATTTTCGCCTTAGCATAAATTAAGTTATGATAACACAGTACGCCTCCAGATTTTTCAATTAAACATCTTCCGTCGTTTTCGAAATAATTTTGAGACCAATTATTTTTTAGATTTTGAAATTCTATATCGTTTAAATTTTTTATTTTATGCCATCCAAATTTGATATAAATTTTTTTATTTATTTTCAGTCCAAAATAAATTCTGAATCTTCTGCCTTTTAAAAGATGTAAATTATCTTTATGAACAAATCTTCTTCCTACAAAATGAATTGAAATTAATGTAAAAGGGTGTTCAATTTTTTTTAAAATTTCTGAGATAACTTTTTTGGGTTCTCCATCAAAGGGTTTTATTTCTAAAAAATTGTTAAGAACTTCGATATTAGATTTTATTTCAGATATAAGCATTTATATATCATAATAAGTCAAAAAAAAAAAAATTAACATTATTTGTGTAGTTTTGATTCTGATTCTTTTATTAATTTTTCTATTTGATCTTTATTTAAATTTGCAAGAGACACTTCTTCTTTTTTGTGATTAATAATAGAGGCTAAAACTTTTTGAGATTGTAAAGCAATAGCTAAATTTTCAGATTGAATAGCATAATTATATATTTTTTGAAGGTTTCTAATAATTTTTTGAAGTTCATTTACCTTGTTCATACTAACAGCAGTTTATCAAAACAGTTAAAGTAAAGGTAAGTAAAAAAAACAACTTAAACACAATTATTGACTTTTTAATAAAGTTTGTCTATTCTACAAATAGAGAGGCGAAAATGAAAGAGGAAATTAAATGACCTTATCAGATATTTTTAAATCTCAACACGATGAGAATAATGAATGGATGTATTGCTCATTAAAAAGAGAACAATATAAAAAACAACAAAGGTTAACAAAATTAGCCGTTGATTCTAGCAAATCAATAGTCAAAAAATTATCTTTGTTGGTCCAAAACTTAAAACAAAATTTTCAAGATTTTTAAAAAATCTTATATTTTTCCTAAAAAAATTTTAGTATTTTTGAGTATTGTACTAAAATTTTTTATTTTTTATAATAACAATATAAATTTAATTAATTTTCAATTGAAGGGATTTTATATTTTTTATGACAATAAAAGGAAAAAGTTTTAGTGAAAAAGAAGGTTTGGCTATCAAAAAAACCGTGATAAAAAAAAAGATGAATGATTTAATATTAAACGACACCTTTTTTTCAAATGTTGAATTTGATCCAAAAAAACATTCTCAACCAAATGATCCATCATTTTCAATCAAAGATAATGAAAAAATAGAAGTCAAAGGCCTTCCAAAGTTTATAGATTTTAATGAGCTAAAATCGAAAAAACTTGCTGATTTACTAGAATTAGGAGAACAATTAAAAATAGAAGACCCATATTCATATAAATTACACGATTTGTTCACATTAATTTTAAAAAGATATATATACAATGGATCCGTTGTAATAGTTAAAGGAGTTTTGGAAATAGTCTCAGATGCTGGACATGCTTTTTTAAGGTTTCCAGATATTAACTATAAAATTACTTCATTTGATATTTTCGTTCCTGGCCAAAAAGTTAGAAAAGCTAATATAAAAACAGGCGATATCTTAGAGGCCGTTATAAAATATCCAAGAGAAACAGAGAAAAACTTTAATTTAGCAAATATTTTAACAATAAATGGAGAAAACGGAGATTCAAAAAAAAATCGTGTTAATTTTGAACAATTAACTCCTTTATATCCAATCGATAAAATAAATTTTGAATTAGAAGATGCTTCAAAAGAAGATTTAGTTCTTAGGGCCTGTGATTTAGTTGTTCCAATAGGTTTTGGTCAAAGAGCTCTAATAATAGCACAGCCTAGAACTGGAAAAACAATTTTAATGCAAAACATGGCAAACGCAATCACAAAAAATCATCCAGAAGTTGAATTAATGGTTTTATTAATAGATGAGCGTCCAGAAGAAGTCACAGATATGAAAAGATCGGTGCGAGGAGAGGTTATTTCTTCAACTTTTGATGAAGCTGCTTCTAGACATATTCAAATAGCAGAACTAACAATAGAAAAAGCGAAAAGAATGGTGGAACAAGGTTCAGATGTTGTTTTGTTTTTAGATTCTATTACAAGATTAGCAAGAGCTTATAACACAGTTACCCCATCATCAGGCAAAGTTTTATCTGGTGGTATAGATGCTCATGCAATGGAGGGGCCAAAAAAAATATTTGGAGCGGCAAGAAAAACAGAAGAAAAAGGTTCTTTAACAATAATAGGAACTGCGTTAGATAAAAATAAATCTCAAATGGATTTTTATATTCTTCAAGAATTTGCAGGAACAGGAAATTGTGAGTTGTATTTAGATCCAAATCTAGCCAATAAACGAGTGTATCCAGCAATAGATATAATTCAAAGTGGAACCAGAAATGAAGATAAGTTTTTTAAAGCAGAATCAGAATTAAATAAAAGATGGGCTATAAGAAAAATTATGCTTTCAATGGGATCAGAAGGAATGCCCTTCTTGCTTTCAAAATTAAAAACAACTAAAAACAATAAAGAATTATTTGAAATAATTAATAAATAGGATCATGTTTAATAAAGCACAAGAAGAAGCGATTAAAAGCGAAAATAAAAGAATTTTAATTTTAGCTGGAGCTGGAACTGGAAAAACAAGCGTAGTAATAAATCGAATAGTAAAAATAATCCAAGAAGGAACACCCGCAAATCAAATAGTTGCCACAACCTTCACGAATAAAGCTGCAAAAGAGTTATTAACAAGGTTATCTCTTATCATAGGAGAAGAAGCAAAATCGATATATTGTGGAACGTTTCACAAAATTTCAGCTCAAATTTTAAGAAAATATAGTTCATTAGTAAGTTTAGAGCCAAACTTTCAACTTTTAACAGAGGATGATCAAAAAAGAATAATAAAAAATTACTTAAAAAGTGTTGGAAGTGAAGAAAAACCAAAAGTATTATTAGATAAAATATCTCAATATAAAGAAACAGGAAAAACAAAAGACGATATATTGTTTATAAAGACATATGAATTTTACCAAAAAACATTAAAAGAAAATAATTTTTTAGATTATTCAGATTTAATACAAAAAGCAGTCGATTTATTTGCAAACAACGAAGATGCCAATAAAGAAATTTGCTCACATTTATTAGTAGATGAATATCAAGATATCAATGGTTTGCAATATAAATGGATAAAAAATTTAAGCAAAGATGCAAGTTTATTTTGTGTAGGAGATGAAGATCAGTCTATTTATGCATTCAGAGGAGCAAACATAAAATATATTCAATCATTTCAAGAAGATTTTCAGGAAGCAAAAATAATAAAATTAGAAGAAAATTATAGAAGCTGCAGCCAAATTTTAAGGGGAGCTGTGAACGTAATCAGTAAAAATAGAAAGAAATATATAAAAAATTTAATATCGGCAAATGAAACTTTAACCGGTTTTATCAAAGTTAATAAAGTGTTTAATGAATACGATGAAGCAGCATATATAGCAAAAAAAGTTATAGATTATCAAAAAAACTATCCAGATTATACAATCGGAGTATTAGTAAGAACAAACCTTCAGTTGTTAGCAATAGAGCAAGCATTGGTAGAAAACAACATTAAATATAAACTTTCAGCTGGTAAGAAATTTTATGATAAAAAAGAAATTTTGGATTTAATTTCTTATTTAAGAGCAATAAATTCTGCGGAAGATTTTTTAGCTTTTTCAAGAATAATAAATACACCAAAAAGAGGAATAGGAGAAGCGAAGCAAAGTATGTTTTTAGATGCAATGAAATCATTAAACTGTGGTTTTGAAAATGCTCTTATAGCTTTGTTAGATCAACTACCAAAAGCTGTCTCAGAAAAATGTAAAATATTTTTAATGCAAATAAAAACATGGAGAGCGCTGTTAAAAGAAACAAAACCAATAGAAGTTTTAAAAGCAATTTTAAAAGATACAAAATACATTGAATTAGAAGATATTAAAGAAATGAAAAATATAGATGCATTAAAAGATCATTTAAAGCAATATGAAGTACTTTCAGACTTTTTAGAAAATTTACAATTCACAACAGAGGAAGAGGAGTCAAACGAAGTTCAAATAATGACAATGCACGGAGCAAAAGGATTAGAATTTGATATTGTAATAGCGCCAGGATGGGAAGAAAATATTTTTCCATCAATGTTATCAAAAACAACAGAAGAGTTAGAAGAAGAAAGAAGATTGGCATATGTAACAATAACAAGAGCCAAAAGATTTTTGGATATATTATATACAACTTCTAGAAGGATTAATGGTAAATTTTTCTCACAAATTCCGTCTCGTTTTATTTTTGAGTTATAATTTTGTGTTTCTGCTTATTTTTTGATTAATTTAATTATAAAAAAATCTTTTTTTCATTGTTTCTTTTTCTTCTATTGCTATTTGTTGTATTTCTATTTCTTTTTCCCGTTCTCTGTCTGCGTATTCTCCGTATTCTAGTTCTTTTTTTTGTTGGTTTCTTTCTATTGATCTTTCTTCTATTGTTTTTTGTTCCATTGCTATTTTTATTTCTCTTTCTATTTTTTTTCGTTTTTGTTCCAATCCTCTTTTTATTTTGTTTTTTATTTCTTTTTTTATTTTTTTTTGCCTTACTTCTAGCAAAGTTAAATAAAGCTTTTTATAAGCAGGATTACTATTAATAAATTTAACGGCGTGTTTATGGGATTCTTCTTCAAAGAACATTAAATAATCCTCAATGTTTGATCCAATTAAATTTTCATCAACTATTAATTTTAATGTTGATAATTTTTCTTTTTCACGTGCTTGATAAAAAAATTTAACTAAAATTTGAGAAAGCCTGGTGTGATTGAATTTTGTTAGCATCTTTATAAGAAGAGGTTTTTTTTCATTCATGGAATATTGATAAAATGATTGAACAAAAAATTTCATTTCCCTTTCATATAGTGTGTTTTTATTTAGCAAATAATTAATAAATATTTTTCTTTCTTGTTGGTTTAATTCCATCGTACTCAATAGAAAGAGGTGTTCTGGTATATACGTATATTTTATATTTAAAAAATTTAATTTTGTTTTCACTTGATTGTGTTTTCAAGGCTGTGTAATATTTTTCTAAGTTGTTTGTGAACTTGTGACCTATTGGAAGACTTGTTATATAGTCCTGAAGATAAATTACTTCAAGTGATCCTTCTTCATTTGGAAATGAAATTTTTTTTAGTGAATTTAGCAACCTAGTTAGTTTATTTTGTCTGGGCGCATCCACTATTTTGCATGGAGAAAACATTAAAACACGCAAAAATTAAAACAATTAATTTATTTTTTATCATATAACCAATGTAGCAATTTTGATTTTTTTTGTAAATTTTGCTATTATTTTAATGTGATTTTATCAAGTGAATTTGCCCATAGTGTTAAAAAAGCATACGATTTAAGAAGTAAAAACTTAGATACAGAAGATGCTTTTTTATTGGGTAAAAGTTTTGGAACAGAGTTAATAATACAAAATAAATCAAGTTTATGTGTGTGTCATGATAGGCGTAAATTATCAGAAAACATCTATAATTCTTTCATAAAAGGTGTACTATCAACAGGAATAAATGTATATAAACTAGGCCAAGTGGGAACACCTGTCGTTCAATATATGGCGGTACAAAAAAAAATAGATGCAGCAGTATCAATAACAGCATCACATAATCCAAATGAATATCATGGAATAAAATTTTTCGTAGAAAACAAAGCCTTTTCAGAAGAAAGATTAACAAGTTTAATCAACAGATGTTTAGAAAAAAATTTTGAAAATTTCGAAGAAGGGACAGAGCATAACATAGATAAGACTGAATATCTTGCGCGATTAAATTCAATAAAATTAGAAGGAAAATTTAACATAGGGTGGGATCTTTTAAACGGTTGTGGAGGAGATATAATTGATTTTTTAAACTTAAAAGGTCAAAACATCATATTAAACAAGGAAAAAAAAGAAGATTTTGGCGGATTTCCACCAGATCCAAATTGTATTGAAAGATTGGAAGAAATAAAAAAAATAGAGCAAAAAAATGAAATAGATTTTGCTTTTATAATTGATGGAGATGCAGATAGAACTTCATTATTATATAAAGGAAACTTAATATCCGGAGATGTGTTTCTTGCAATGATTTTATACCTGAATCATCAAATAACAAACACAAAAAGCAAGGTGATTTGGGATGATATTAGTAGTTTATCTATCAAAAAATGGTGCTCCCAATTTAGTGAAAGTTTTTTTTCAAAAACGGGTCATTCTAATATTCAAAACTTAGCAGTTGAAAAAGATTGTTTTATAGCAGGTGAAATGAGCGGTCATTATATGTTTAAAGATCACTTTTTTATAGATGATGGAATTTATTCAAGCTTAATTTTTCTTTCTCTTTTAGAAAAATCAAATTTAACTTTAGATTCGTTGTTACAATTAATTCCAAAAACTTTTTTAAAAAAATGTCCCAATATTGATTGTGTGGATTCTGCAGATAAAGAAAATAAAATGAATTTATTAAAAAAATACTTTAAAGAAAATTCGATACACTTTACAGAATTTGATGGTATAAAAGTTTTTTTAGAACAAGGATGTTTAATTATTAGAAGTTCAAATACAGAGTCTATTCTGAGAGTGTTAATAGAGGGCTGGACAGAAAAAGGCCTTGAAAACATGAATAAATTTGTTGAAAAAATTTATTTGTTTTTGTCGAAAAATTTTTAAATTTATAAAAAAAAATCAAAATGTTTTTTGCAATATTTCTCTTGTTGTGGTTATAATAACAAGATATGTTCCCAAAAGATACTTTATTATTAGACTTAGGAAGTTATGAAATAAAAGGTATGTTTTTTGATGATAATTTAAAACAAACGATTAATGTGAAAGAAAAAAAAAGTGGAATTTTTAATGGGTACGTTGTGAATGTTTTTTTATTTCAAACCTCTGTTTTAAATCTTGTAAAAAGAATAGAATCTCAAATTAATAAAAAAATAGTTAATATTGTTTTATTATTAAGCGGTAAAATTTTGGAATATAAAACACTATCTGTGAAAAACCTGAAAATTCAAGGTGTTATTGATCAGTTTAAAATAGATATGATTAGTCGCAATATTAAAAAGTGGGTAAAAAACAAAAACGGAGTATTAATAAAAAGCTTTCCAGTTAAATATATTTTAGATGACTTTACAATTGAAAACCCATATGGTTTGTTTTGTGATAATTTAAGTTTTCAATATTTTATATGTTATGCATTTAAAAGTAAAATTAATAATTTAATTTATTTATTAGAGCAATTAAATTTTAATGTAATAGATTTAGTGCCTTCAATTTTATCACTAGGAGATAGATATCTATCTGAAGATGAGAAGGGATTAGGTTCTTTGGTTTTTGATATTGGTCATTCAAAAATGCAATGGTGTTTTTACTATAAAGGTGCTCCTGTGAAGGCTGGAAATATTAATTTTGGATCAGAGTCTATAACTTATAAAATAGCTCGCAGTCTAAACCTTTCATTAGAAGAAGCTTCTAGAATTAAACACGAATCATTGGCTGCAGCTTTAAAGCCAGAACATTTTTGTTCATGGATTAGAATTGTTAGAGATTCAAACGAAGAGTTTATTTTACAATCAGAAATGATTAGAAAAATTTTACCAGAAATAACAATTTTTATTAACGAAATAAAAAAAACAATTTCTTTATTTTCAAATCAAAAAATTTATAATGTAGTTTGTTTTGGTAACGCTTCTTTTTTATCTGATTTAATAGAGTCTTTACAAAAAGGAACCACATTAAAAATAAAAACAGTTGGTAAGGATGATATTTTTGGAGTTGCTGATTTGTTTTTTAAAAATTTTAAAAATGAAAAAAGTTTAAATAGAATTATAAAGTTTCTGAAAAGAGTTATTGGTTATTTTTTGGATGCTTAATTGGTTTTTTACCTCATTGTGTAAAATTCTTTTTTTGTGATAAAATATGACATAATAAAGGGAGTTGATATGAAGGGGATCAAAAAAGAAAACGATCTAAAAAAAGGGCAAAAAAAAAAGGTAGAGGTGGAGTTAAAAAATCTTGAAACAAAAGATTTAAAAAAAGAAAATATTAATTGTCCTCCCAAAAACTCTTTGAGTGATATTCTTTCTAAAAGAACAGATTTAAAAGATTTCACTCCACAAATTGCGGTAATTGGTGTCGGTGGAAGTGGTGGTAATGCTGTTAATGCCGTTATTGAAAGCGGTATTAAAGGAGTGAAAACTATAATTTACAATACTGATGCTCAAGTGTTAAAAGGAGCGAAGTCTGAAGTTAAAATGCAACTTGGTCCAAAGTTAACACAAGGACATGGTGCAGGAGCAGATCCAGAAGTGGGTAGATTAGCAGTTCTTGAAAGTGAAGATGAAATAAAAAAACATTTAGAAGGAACACATGTTTTGTTTATTGTTTCAGGTATGGGAGGAGGAACAGGAACAGGAGCAGGACCTGAAATTGGAAGAATAGCATTAGATCTTGGCATTTTGGTTATTGGTCTTGTAACAACTCCTTTTGAATTTGAAGGTGAGCAAAGAAAGAAATGTGCGAGATTAGGTGTAGAAATTTTTCAAAAAAACTCAGATGTTTTAATTGTAATTAGTAATCAAAACCTATTTTCGTTATCTAATTCAGAAACCACATTTGAGAACGCCTTTAGATTAACAGATGAAATTTTATGCGAAGGTTTAAGAAGTTTTATTCAAACAATAAAAGAGCCAGCTAGAATTAATGTTGACGTTGCTGATTTTTTCACAATTATGAAGGGTAAAAAAAGTAGAGCAAGAATGGGAACCGGATTTTCGTCTGGTGAAGATAGAGGAATTAAAGCAGCACAAGAAGCTATGGCTAGTCCATTATTAGAGCTAGGCGGAATGATGTCTAAAGATATTGATGGAGTAATTATTTGCATTCGTTGTGGTAAAGATATGACTTTATCAGATATAAACAAAGCAGTTGAATATATAAGACAATCAGTATCTCCAGAAGCAAACATTATTTTTGGAGCAACATTAGATGATGACTTAAGCGGAAAAGTTGAGTTATCTATTTTCGCAACAACCTCTAATTACACAGAAAAAAACAAGCCAGTTGAAAACACTTTTAACGAATTTGATGATAGTTATTCATCAGATTTTGATACAACATCTTTTGATGAATTATTAAGCTTGCAAGAGGATGATCTAATAGGACAACCTCACTCTGCAGCAGTTAATGAAGCCTCCGAGGATTATGTGGTAAAAAAGAAGCCGAAAGGTTTTTTTAAAAGATTATTTAGTTTCTTTTTTGGTAGCAGCAAAGATGAAAACGAAGCTTCCGATGTGCCTCCGTATATGAAATAAAACAGAGGCTGTTCAAAATAAAAAAATTTTTTTAATATTTTGATATGTCTTTAATAATTAAATCAGAAAACGATTTTCATAAATTTGTTTTAGAAGAAAAAGATATTTTTGTTGTTGTTTATTTTTTTGCTCAATGGTGTGGGCCTTGTAAGATGTTTTCTAGTGTTTTTGAATCTGTTTGTGAGGAATATCAAACAATGTCCGAAGATCAAAAAGTAAAAATATATAAAATTGATATTGATAATTTATCAAAAATATCAGCAGATTATGGAATTTTATCTATCCCTACTTTTATTATTTTTCGAAATGGTGTGGAGTGCGCTAGGCAAATTGGAATACAAGAAGATTTTAGTGATTGGGTTGCTTCTAATATTATAAATTTATAAAAAATGAAGTTTGTTTTTGCAATTGGTAATCCTGGTTTATGTTATAAAAACACATATCATAGTCTTGGTTTGCTTTTATCTGATGCATTATTAAAAAAGTGTGGTTATATACAAAAAAAAGAAACGAATAGGTATGTTTTTTATAAAACACCTAATAATGTGAACATAATTCAATCAAAGGTTTTTATGAACGTTTCCTTTGATGCATTAAGAGAATTATATATGTTTTTTAAATTTAAGCCTGAAGATTTATTGGTTTTACACGATGAATTAAGTATTAAAAAATTCACTTTTAAATTAAAAACAACAGAAGGTTTAGGTGGGCATAATGGATTACGTGATATTGCTAATAATATAGGTAAAAAATTTGCTAAGTTGCAAATTGGAATAGATCATCCTAAAAATTTTAATCCTAATTTAGATGTAAGTAGTTATGTTCTATCTAAGTTGAATATATCGGAATGGGAGCCTTATTTTGAAGATGGAATTAAAGAAATTTTAAATTGGTGTTTTTAGTTTAAGTAAAAAAAATAATTATTCTTGTCAATAAAATATTATATTATATTCTGCATATCCAACTTTTTTCGTGTTTCTTAAATCGATATAATAATTTTCTTTTAAAAAATATTCAGGAAAAATTTCATGAAAATCATTTAAATCTTTAATGGATCTATTTAGTTTGACTAAAATTCCAGGCCTTAAATAAAGATCAATTCTATAATGAAAAATAGTAGCCGCAAATGTTTTTTTTAAAATTTTAGGATGTTTTTCTAGCTCTTTATAATATATTGGCCAATATTTAAGGTTTCCAGATATTGCAATGTAATCATCTGGATCATCATTTTCAGAGTCAAATGTATTTCCTGTGTTATCCATAAAAAAAATTTTATTATTTTTTGAAAACACTCCAATAATTTTTTTTTGAACGGGAATAACTTCTAAATTTTTTCTGTTTTTTATTATTACACCAGCAATTCTATTGTTTTTTTCTTTTTTGGCAATTTTTTCAATATAAGTATAACAATTATTGTAAGGAATGAAAAAACCGAAATATTTAACGCAAAAAGAGCCGCAAACATATAAAATAAATAAAATTATGTTTAGTTTATATTTCATTTTTACATTTTAATTGCAAATTCATTATATATAAAGGTTTTTATGTTTTTAGATATTTAAATTGTGAAAATGTAGATGTTAAAAAGCCTAAAATAAAAAATATTATGAAAATTTCATAGTTTATTAATAAAAACACATATGATATGTTTAGAAAAACTGTTTTAATTTTCCCTAATTTCGATGCTGGTATGTCTTTTTTATATATATTTCTTATTATTACCATTGCTATTTCTCTTGAAATTAATAGAAAAACAATAAAGAAAATTGGAAAATATTTATTGGTGAAAAAAATATATAATAGCATGTTTATAGAGAAAATTTTGTCTGCTATTAAATCTAAATTTGCTCCGTATTTACTTGTTGTATTTAATTTTCTTGCTAAAAAACCATCAAAAAAGTCTGAAATTGATGCTAAAAAGATACAAAAAACAGCTAATTTTATGCTTTTTTTGTATAAAAAAACATCAATAATTAAGGTTAAAATAATTCTTGAATAAGATAAAATATTTGGAATTAGTTTTGAAATTTTATTCATAATTTTCAGTTTACAAAATTTTTAAGAAAATGTTTATTTTAAGAAGAATTATTTAAAAAATTTACTTGTTGGTGTGTTTTTATTTTTTAATTCTTCATACGTTCCTTCTGCTATTATTTTTCCTCCGTTTTTACCACCTTCTGGCCCTAATTCTATTAACCAATCTAAATTTTTTAATACATCACAGTGATGTTCTATTATTATTATTGAGTGTTCTTTTGCTTTTAATTTGTTTAATATTTGCATTAGTGCTTGAATATCGTCAAAATGCAGACCTGTTGTTGGTTCATCTAAAATATAAAGCGTTGATAGTTGTATTTTCTTTTTTTGCCCTAAAATTTTTGCTAATTTTATTCTTTGAGCTTCTCCACCTGAGAGCGTGATTGCGTTTTGTCCTAGTTTTATATAATCTAATTTCACGTTTTTTAATGTTTGTAACATTTCTTTCATTTGTGGTATAAAGTTGAAAATATTTAATGCTTCTTCTACTGAAAGATTTAAAACATCAGCTATTGAAAGATTTTCATATTTTATTTCGCATGTTTCTTTGTTAAATCTCTTTCCTTGACATTCTTCGCACTGAATTTCGACATCTGGTAAGAAGTGCATTTCTATATGCCTTACTCCTTCTCCTTTACACAATGCACATCTTCCTCCTTCTACATTGAAAGAAAATCTACTTGCTGTGTATCCTCTGCTTTTTGATTCTGGAAGTTGCGCATACCAATCTCTTATATAACTCCATATTCCTGTATATGTTGAGGGAGTTGATCTTGGTGTTCTTCCTATTGGAGCTTGATTAATTATTTCAAATGGAGGAATTTCTCCTTCTAATGAGCACAACGAAGAATCTAGGTCATCTTGCTTTGCTTTTAGTGCTGTTGCTAAAATTTCCATAATTAACGTGGATTTTCCGCTTCCTGATACTCCACAGACTCCTACCAAACAATTTAATGGAATATCAACGTTTAATTGATTTAAATTATTAAATGTTGCGTTTTTAATTGATATTGTTTTTGAGTTTTTAAAATCAAAAGGTGTTTTTTCAATTTTTATTTCTTTTTCTTTTTTAAGATATTGAGATGTTAGGGTGTTTTGTTTTAATAAATTTTGCAATGTGCCTGAGAAAACCACCTCTCCTCCGTATACACCTGCTTTTGGACCTATTTCTATTAAATAATCTGATGCTAACATTGTTTCTTCATCGTGTTCCACCATTAATATTGTGTTTCCTAGGTTTTTTAGCTTTTTTAATGTGTTTATTAGTTTATCTTGATCTTGTGGGTGTAAACCTATTGATGGTTCGTCTAAAACGTATAAAACACCTTCTAAACCAGATCCTATTTGTGATGCTAATCTTATTCTTTGGCTTTCTCCACCTGATAATGTTTCTGCCGATCTTTCCATTGTTAAATAATGCAGGCCTACGTCGAGTAAAAACTCTAATCTTTTGCTTATTTCGTTTGTTAATGAGGTTGCGATTTCTTGATCTGATTTTGATAGGGTTAGGTTGTCTATAAAGTTTTTTGCTTGATTTAATGAAAGATGGCAAACTTCAGCTATGTTTTTGTTTTCTAATTTTACACATAAAGCTTGTTCGTTTAATCTTAAACCTAGACATTTATGACACTGTTCCTTTATTCCCCAGTCATCTTGTGTGTATCCTAATCCTGAGCATTTTTTACATGCTCCAACTGGGCTGTTAAATGAAAACAATCTTGGCGAAAATTCTGTTAAGCTAAATCCTGATACTGGGCAAATTGCTGTTTTTGAAAATGTTGATTCTTTCTCTTCTGTTGTTACTTTTATTATTTGGTTATATTCAAATGCATTTGCTATTGCGTTTTCTATTTCATATCTTTCGTTAAACTCTGTGTTAAATTGCCCTATTAATAGTTCTATTGTGTGAAATTTGTTTTTGTCTAATTCTGGAATTTCATCTAAAGAGTAAATTTTATCGTCTATTATTATTTCACTAAATCCTTCTTTTTGTAATTTTAATAATTCAACTTTAAAACTACCTTTTCTTTTATATATTATTGAAGATATTAGTTTAAATTCTTTTATGTTTACTGATAATAAATGATTAGTGATTTCGCTTGGGCTATAGGCTTTTAATGGCAAATTTGTGAATGGAGAGTGTGGTGTTCCGATTCTTGCATAAAGAACCCTTAAATAATCATAAATTTCTGTTACTGTGCCAACTGTGGATCTTGGGTTATATCCTTGGGTTTTTTGCTCTATTGCTATTGATGGTCTTAGCCCTGATATTTTTTCAAAATCTGGTTTTTCAAACTTGTTTAAAAATTGTCTTGCATAACTTGATAAGCTTTCTAAGTATCTTCTTTGGCCCTCTGCAAAAATTGTATCTATTGCTAATGAAGATTTTCCTGATCCGCTTACTCCTGTTATAACGGTTATTTGATCGTGTGGAATTTCTAGGTTAATATTTTTTAATCCGTGTGTTTTAACTCCTTCAAGTTTGATATATTTTTGATTTGCATTGTCCATTTATTATTCTCTAAATTCGTTAATTTGATTTTATAATATATGCTGTATTGTAAATATGCTAGATATAACATTATGTTAAACGTATCTATAGTATCGAAAATTCCATTTATTGCTTTTATTTCTCTTTCATTAAAAAACATATACTCTAGTTTAATTTCATTTTCGTTTACTATTATTGCAGATTTTGTAAGCATTTTTTGAGATAAAAAGAATAATAATGGAGTTAGTTTGGTGTGTTGAAAGTTGATTAATATATTAAATTTTGTTTGTTCTAAAAATTCTTTAAATTTTTTGGTTTGTAATTCGTTATCTATACTTGTTCTATATAAAAATCTATACATATCAACTTTTAATATTGCTTCTTTTATTGATTGGTTTAGATATTCGGGTTCATTTTCTTCAATTGCCATTTGCGCTGATCCTAATGGGTTTATTAAATCATGGCAAATTTTTGTTAGCAGAGAGTCTATTGCATTTTGAACTTTAAAATGTTCCATAATATATATAGTCTTAGATTTTGATTAAAATATCAATAATTCTTGAAAAAATATTTTATAAAATGTATTTTTTTATTAATGAGAATAATTTTTCCTTTTAATAAAGATTTGGAAAAAATTTTTCAATTATTAAATTATAATTGCAAATTAGTTGGTGGATGTGTTCGTGATTTTATTTTATTTAATACTTTAGTTGATGATATTGATATTGCCACTCCTTTTTTACCTTTTGAAGTTAATGATTTGCTTAAATCGCATTTTTCTATTATTCCAACTGGGTTAAAACATGGTACTGTTACTATTGTTGGTGAAAAAAAATATGAAATAACCACTTTAAGAAAAGATGTTGAAACCGATGGGCGGCATGCTTTGGTTTCTTTTTCTGGTACTACTTATGAGGAAGATGCTGCTAGGCGAGATTTCACTATGAACGCTTTTTATTGTGATTATTCTGGTGAAATTTTTGATTATTTTGATGGTCTTAAAGATTTGGATCATGGCATTGTTAAATTTATTGGTGACCCTGAAATGAGAATTAAGGAAGATTTTCTAAGAATTTTGAGATTTTTTAGATTTGCCGTTCGTTTTCGTAATGCTGATTCTTTTGGATTAGCTGCTTGTCTTAAATTGAAAGAAGGTTTGTTGACTATTTCTAAAGAACGAATTACTCAAGAGTGGTTTAAAATTATTAATGGCAAGTATTTTTCTGAATTTTTTAAAGATTTTCTTCCTATTATGGATATTCTTAATCTGAAAAGTTCGCGAAAAATTGATTTAATTGATATTTTCAATCTTTCAGATTTGGCTTTTACTAGTTTATTTTTGAATGAAAAAAGTTTGATTTGTTTATCTAATTCTCAGAAAAAATATATTAATTTATTAAAAGGTGTTTCTTTAAAAAATCAAACTGATGCTAACATTATTTTTAATAAATTTGGAGAAAAACTTTTAAATGATAAAATGATTTTAGAAAATGTTTTTTTTGAAAAGATTAAAATAGACTGTGTTCCTATTTCTGGGCAAGATTTGATTGATTTTGGATATATGGGTAAGCAAATTGGTGATGCTTTGAAACAAATAGAGTTTTTTTGGTATCAGAATTTTGGAAAGTTATCTAAAACTGAGTTGTTAAATTTTTATAAGGATAATTATGCAAAATAAATTTTCTTTGATAAAAGATAAAATTAAACTTTTAGATTATATAAGTAAATTTGTTAAATTAAAAAGTGTTGGAGATGGAAAGTTTGTTGGCCTTTGTCCTTTTCATCATGAAAAAACAGCCTCTTTTCATGTTAATTCTGATAATAATTTATTTCATTGTTTTGGATGCGGTCGAGGAGGAGATTTAATTTCTTTTTATTCAGAATATAATCACTGTGATACTAAAAAAGCCTTTAATGATTTGTGTGAAATTGTTGGTGTTGAGATTAAACAAAAAAATGTATCTAATTCTTTAAATAAATTATTAGATTTTTTTTCTATTAATAATGAAGCTATTGATTTTTTGAAAGATAGGGGGGTTAACTTAGAATTTGTTGAGAAATTTCATCTTGGTTGGTGTCCTTCTTTTCAGTTGGTTCAAGAATTTTTAAATCGGTATAAATTAAATTTTTCCAAATTTGGTTTTAAATCTGTTTTTTTTAAAGTTTTTCAAAACAGGGTCACTTTTCCAATTTTTGATGATTATGGTAATTTAGTAAGTTTTGGTGGAAGGTGTTTAGATTCAAGGGATAGTAAATATATTAATGGTGCTGATTCTTTTGTTTTTCACAAAAAAGAAATTTTATATGGTTTAAATTTTATTAAAAAAAAAGATGTTATTTATTTAGTTGAAGGGTATTTAGATGCTATATTAATGCAGCAGAATGGATTTTCTGCTGTTGCTTGTATGGGAACGGCGGTTTCAAAAGAGCATATAGAAAAGCTTTGGAAGCATACTGATAAAATTATTATTTGTTTAGATGGTGATCAGGCTGGAAGAAAAGCCTCTCATAAAGTTGCTTTACTTGCTTTAAAATTAATTAGGACTGGTAAAGAAATTGATTTTATTTTATTGGATTCAAATCAAGATCCTGCTAGTTACTTATTAAACAATAAAGATTTGAGTGATTTAAAAACCTATCCTCTTTTTGAATTTTTTTTAATTTTAGAAAAAATCCCTGAAAATCCAGATAAAAAAGCTTTGTTTTTTAAAAATTTATTTGATTTGTTAGGCTCTATGTGTGATCCTTTTTTAAAAATTGAATATAAAAAAAGTTGGAATCAATTTAGGTGGAGTAAAAAAAAATTTCAAAATGTTGAAAAATTAAAAAATTATGAGACAAAAACTCTTTTTTTATTACTTTTTAAGTTGATTTTGGGGTATAATGAACTGTTGGATCAAGTTGCAGAGGATTTTTTAAAATTAAACATGGATAATAGCTTAAAAAAAGAGCTTTTGCTTTTATTAAATGGAAGTTCTTTGTCTTGTTCTTTTTTGGATGAGGTTGCTAAAATTAATTTTGGTCTTGATGGGTTGAGTTTTGACACTGCTCTTGAAGAGTGGTATAAAATATTTAATCATATTCAAAATGTTTCTAATAAAGAGCGAGAAACAAGATTTTTGAAAAATTTTACTGAAGAGGAATGGGATTTGTATAAACAATGGTTGAGTCAGAGGGACTATAATGAATAAAAAAAATGATGTTTTGTTGAATTTGGATCATATTGATTATAATTTTAATGAGGAGCTTAAAACTCTGATTACTCATTTATTTAATGATACTTTTAAAAAAAAAGGGGTTATAAATGTTTCTGAAATTCGTGAAATAGTTGAAGAAGGAGATTTTGATCTTGGATATGTTGATATTATTGCTGATTTTTTTATTAGTAATGATATTAATATTGTGGATGATGAATCTAAAGACGAGGATGATGATATCGAGGATAAATCTAAAGAATTTGCTTCCGAGGATGATGAGTCTGTAGATTTTGAAGAAGAGGTTGTTGAAGAGGAAGAGGATCCTGAAAAATCAAATCTAGTTTTTACTGATAATGCTAGAATAGAGGATCCTGTAAGGTTGTATTTAAAAGAAATGGGCTCTATTCCTTTGCTGTCAAGAGAAGAGGAGGTTTCTTTTGCTAATGATATTGTGAATGGTAAAAACGGAATGTTATCTTGCATGGTTAATTTCCCTTTTGTTATTGACCATATTTTAACATTGTTAAATTTTGTTTTAATGAAGGAGGAGGCTTCTAATCCTGTTGAAGAAGAAATTATTCATCAATTAGCTGAAGATTCTGAGGTGTTTTTAGAAGAAGCTGAAGAGGATGAAGTTGTTCTTGATGGTTTAGAAGATGCAAAAAAAATTTATGGATTATGTATTTCACTAAAAGAAGAAAAAGATTCTGAAAAAATAAGTAACATTAAATTAGATTTGATTGAAGCTTTGAAAAACTTAGATTACACTTTTTTAAATCAACTTGTTGCAAACATTAAAGATATTTCCGTCTTATTAAATAATTTTGATGTTAAGTTGATGGGATATGCGTTAAAACTAGGATATTCTAAAGAGACTTTTTTTAAAATTTTGAAGGGAAAGTTTGAATTTGGTGGTTTTTTTGAAGAGGGGAGTGATGATTGGTCTGATTTTATTAAAAAATTAAATGAAGCTATGCTTTTGGATATTAAAATTTTTGTTCAATCTTTTGAATCAAAAGTTTCTATGGCTATTTATGATTTTAAAAAACTATATTTGCAATTTAATGAAAACGCTGAAAAAGTTGCAAATGCAAAAAAAAGCATGGTTGAGTCTAATTTACGATTAGTTGTTTCTTCTGCTAAAAAACACACGAATAAAGGTTTAGATTTCCTTGATTTAATTCAAGAAGGAAATATTGGTTTAATGAAAGCGGTTGAAAAATTTGATGCTGAAAGAGGTTTCAAGTTTTCTACTTATGCAACTTGGTGGATTAGACAGTCTATTTCTAGGGCTATTGCTGACCAAGCTAGAACAATTAGAATTCCTGTTCATATGATTGAAACTTTCAATAAAATTTCTAGATTATCTAGACAGTTTGTAAATGTTCATGGACGAGAACCTACTGATGAAGAATTGGCTAAGAAGTTAGATATGTCTTTAGATAAAATTAAAAAAGTTTTGAGAATTGCTAAAGATCCTGTTAGCATGAATGCTCCTATTAATCATGATGATGAAGAAAGTAGTTTAAGTGATGTTCTTGAAGATAAATCTGTAATGTCTACTTTTGATGCGGCTTTAACTTCTGCTTTGCAAGAGGAAATTTCAAAGGCTTTATCTACTTTGAGCACAAGAGAAGATAGGCTTATTAGAATGAGGTTTGGAATTGGCACAAAAACAGAACACACTTTGGAGCAAGTTGGAAACAAGTTTAAAGTGACTCGTGAAAGAATTAGGCAGCTAGAATCTAAATTGTTGAGGCGGTTAAGTTTACCTGGAAGAAGTAAAAAGTTAAGAGATTTTTTAAAGTAATTTAATTTAAAAAGATGTTTAGGTTTGTTTTCTAATCTTTTTTAATATTTTCTAGTTTAGTCTCAGGTTCAAAAGTTTTAATATATTAATGGTTCAGCTGAGCAATAAAAACCTATTTGTGCTGCCATATCAAACCTTGTTTGAAAAAAAATTGATGTTTGTTTATTAATATAAAATTTCATTTTATCATTTTTTTTATGATTATTTGTGATTATCAGCCAAGCTATTATGTTCTGCACTTTATATTGTTCATCTTTATTATCTATATTTCTTGCCACCCATTGATCAAGCTCTTTTTGGGTCTTAAAATTTTTTGGCTGTTGTGTTAAAACAAAAAAATAATCATTTTCTTCTATTACTGATATATTTTTTTCATCAAAAATTTCAAGTTGATTTTCTTGTGAGTAATAATCATGATATAAAATATTTTCATGTTGCTTATATAATCTTAAAAAAGATTTTTCTTTTTCTTTTGGGTAATATGATAATGGTGTTTGAATCGGGATGTTGGTGTCTGTTAATAACGGATTTACAACATATAAAAAAGCCCTATTATTTGCATCATATAAATAGGTTTTAGATATTCCCAATGTTTTATATGGAACATATCCTTGATAAAGAGTTATTGATGAATTACCATCTTCGTTTTTGGATGCATATGGTAATTTACCGTTTTTCAAAAGATAATTTTGCATCGCTATTCTTATATGGTGATATTTTGTTTCATTTATATCTTTTTTGTTCATTTTTGAAATAAGAGTATGTAAAATTGTTAAACTGGTTAGCATTAAACCCATTATAGATAGGCTTAATGTTAACTCTAGTAATGAGAATGCGTTTATTTTTTTCATATAGATATTTCTAATATATAAGCTTTTTCTTTTTTATCATCAGGATATGTGTTTAAATTAGAGCCTAGTTTAATTTTTATTGAGCCATAGTCCTCTTCTAAAGTTCCATCAATTTCTTGTTTGATTTTTTGAGCAGTTTCTAAATTTAAAATTCCTTTTTTATCTTTGTTTGCTGCTAAATATACAATTGATAAATCTTCGAAGAAAAAGATTCCTCCTACAGCGGGTTTTTGTTCTTTTTTAGAAATTTGGTTTGCTTGTATTAGTTGGTTCCATATTTCATCGTTTTTTGCATCAATTGTTAAATCGTTTTTATCTATGTTTTTTAGTAAGGTTATCTGATTAATTGTTTTTTGAACTTTTGCTAAATTCATCAATTTATTTCCTTGAGAAATAGATATCATTAAAATTCCCATAATTGATAAAACAATCATTAATTCTAAAAGTGAGAATGCTTTTAATTTTTTCATACTAAATTAATAAATACAAGTTACTAGAAAAAAAAACAATAAGCTTATAAAAATTAAGTGCTTGATTTTGTTGTTGTTGTGAAATTATAAGAAGAAGAAACATTTCCTTCATTTCCACCTTCTGTGTTTGTTGAAGTTGTTGTTCTTGTGAAGCTTGAATATCTGAAGCTTACAGCCAAGATATCACCATGTACAATAAGATTTGTTGTGTAACTTGTTGTAAATGTATTGGTTTCTAAAACAGTAGGACTTTCTGCGTTTATAGTTTGAATTCTTACTATAACAATGTCTACACAATTATTTTGATGAAAAACATTGTTAAAATCTGCATTTAAAAAGGAAGCGTTTATAACAATATCCAAGGTTCCTGCGTTTAACCCTCCATCTGGCTTTACAGGTTCTGAGGCTGCTTTTTGAATGCCTCTTCCCATTTTTGTTCTAAACTCTTCCAAATGACAGTAATCTGTGAAATTTGGAATTTTACTGCTTGTGATTGTTGTACCTGTTGAGTTTGTATCTGAACCACTGGATTGCGCAATTTTTATTAAAAAATTTGGCGTAATGACAGCAGAATTCTTTTCACCTTCGTGTAGTTCATCAAGATATTTGCTATATATTGACATAAAAATCCCCCTAATGTTTTTAATCTTATTATGCAAATGGTAGATCATAAAAACAAACAAGTCAATACAAAAGGTGAACAAACAGTTAATTTTATATTAAGCAAATAAGTTCAAAAGAAGAAATATGGTTTATTCACTTATTTTTTTTTGCTGTTCTTTTTCTTTGCTTTTTTCTTCTTTTTTGGTGGAGCGGCTTTTTTGACTGGAGTTCCTTGATCGGATTTTATGGTCATAAAGTTATGCTGAGCAGCATGCATACCTCTAGCACTTCCATTTTTTTTGATTTCAGGTGTTTTTCTTTCAACAGCAGAATATCTAAAGCTTATTGCTAAAACATCACCCTTTGTTATCATGCTTGTTATATAACATTGTGTGAACGTATATGATTCTAATGTTTGTGGTGTATCTGTGTTTATTCTTCCTATTCTTACTATTGAAACAGTCTTTATTGGGTGATTTTGATAAAAATATAGATGTGCATCAGCGTTTACAGATGATGATGGTACTATAACTTTTAAGTCATATCCAATTAATCCACCGTTTGGTTTCATAACATCTTTCACGATAGAAGATTCAACCCCTCTGTTCATTGCAAATTCATGATCAATGATTTGACAATAATTTTTAAATCCTTCGATTTTACTTTTTGTTAACTTTGAAATTCCCATTAGCCAATTTGGATCATTTACTCCCGAGGGCACGTTTGATGCATCGTTAGCTACAGATAATTTGTCAAAAAGTTGTTTATAAGGCGCGTTCATGATTTAGTTTTTCCTTTCTTCCTTTCTTCTCTTATAGCTTTGCTACCAATCTGAGGGAAACAGCTAGTTCTTCCAATTGAAAATGTGGTTTTAGCAAAATAATTGCTTTATAGCTACCAGGATCATCTGGAGAATCTACAACCGTTATTTTTGCCAATCGTAAAGGATATCTAGATTTTACTTCTTGAGTTCCCATATCTGATAACAAGACATATTGGGCAATCCAGTTTTGCAAGTAAACTTGTACTTCTGCAGCTGTTAAGAACGAACCAATTTTAGCTCGCATTAACATTTTTATATAATGAGCAAATCGAGACGCATTCAAAAGATAAGGTAATCTTGTGGATATAACTGCATTTGCTGAAGCATCAGGCGTATTATATCTTTTTGCTTTTTGTGAAGTTTGTCCGCTGAAGAACACAGCATGATCATTACCTTTTGAGTGACAAAGAGAAATAAATCCTAAGTTACTTAATTCTTTTTCTCTTCTATCTGTAATAGAAACTTGGCAAGGACACTTCAATTCAACGTCTCCACCATCTGTTTCATAGGTAAAGGTTGGAAGACTTTCAACTTTTCCACCACCTTCTTCACCTCTAATAGCAGTTGTCCAGCTAAATTCAGCGTATGCAGTTGTAATTTTCAAAGCTAAATCATATGCAGGATTTCCCCAACAAAACAAACTGTTGTTTGTTCCTTCAACATCTTCTTCATAATTGAATGATTCACAAGGATTTTCTTCTGGATCATAAGGAGATCTCATTAAAACAGTAGGTAATACCAAGCTTACATATCTTGAATCTTCTGTTTGTCTAAAACTATTCCATGCAGCTAATTCTGAGCTTTCAAAGATAGAAGCTAAGTCTCTTGGAACCCCTAAATCAGCAAATGATTCAATGTCAAACATATTTGGATTAACTCCGCCAATGAAAGGAGCGTGTGATGCAGCTGCAAGAGTGGAAATTGCTCTTAATAATTCAATATCATATTTAGATCGACCAAATGCGAAATCTCCAACTAAACAGGAGTATGGAGTTCCACCTAATGTTCCATATTCATCTTCATATACTTTTTTAAATAATGCGCTTTGATCAAACTCTACAGCCCTCATTAAATCATTATAAAGCTCTTTTTTTGTGATTGGTAACAATCTTAATTTCAAATGAGTACCAGTTTCTGTATTGAATACTAATTTTTGCAATCCTCTCCAAGATGCTTCCAATTTTTGAAAAACAGGATTATGAATTATAGCATCCATTTGGGCAGAAATTTGAGCATCAATATTAGCAACCAATCCAATTAAGAAAGAGTATGGATCAGTTGTTATAGCATTGTTTTCATCAATTGTTTTAAACGCTTCGTTTAATTCAACAAATAAATTCAAAATAAAACTAGAATCAACTTCAGGTTTAATTAATTTTATTTCGTTTAACCATTTTGTGGTTGCTTCCATTTTTTTTGTTTCAATATCAAGGGATAAAGCTTTTCTTTCCTCTTTATTGGTCATCCAAACTTGAATTTTATCATTTAATGGATCATTACTATCTAATTTTGAAGATAAATCCATTAAAGCGGTTCTTCTATCTAAAAGGTTTTTTAAAACAGGCACTTTAGAAGCGATGGAATCTGGAGTAAAATCATTAAAGCTTGAAAATTCTAATGGAACTCTAATTACTTTTACTTTTTTATCTATTACGCTATCTACTGAAATTGAGATCTTAGGGTTTAATGAAGATATGACTGCATTAAAATTATCTCTATTAATTTCAATAAACTTACGTGTTTTAATATGTTCTAAGGCTTCTGCATTATCACCAACCACATCAGCTAAAATTCCAACGATAAAAGGAAGTTCTGCTTTTTCAATCGCATTACCTTTTTCTACGTCATAAGTGATTTTAACTCGTGGAGGTCTTATCCTCAGCAAGGCATGTTGCACGCTACTCATTTTTATATTTCTCCTTGGATGTTATTAAACAAAAAAATGATTTAGAAATTATTGAAAAAAACATTGTTTTTTTTTAACTTTAATAAAAATTTTATAGTGCAAATTAATTGCATTTTTTAATAAAAAATAACTTTGAATCGTTATTTATGGTTTCAAATTTATTTATAACTTTTTTAAAAACAGAAAATTTTCTGAATTTGAAATTTAGAAAATTATTTAATTTTTGGGGCAGCCCCAACTTCTTGAAATTTCTTTAATAACTCTTCAGCCTTAGTTTTCTCAAACTTTCCTAAAGAGTAAGGAGCAGCATCGGTTATAGCTTCTACTGCTTTTTTTGCATCCATTAAAGATAAATCAGGGTTAACTTCTCTAAGAGCTTTAATTGTTTTAATTTTTTCTCCCATAGCAGTTAAAAGAACCTCTTTTTCAGAATCTTCTTCTTCAGCAACAGCAGCTGGTCCAGCAACAGCAACAGTAGCTGCAGCCGCACTTACTCCCCAACGATCTTCACATTCTTTAACGAATTCAACCGTTTCTGCAATAGTTAATCCTTCTAACCCTTTAATTATATCATCGATTTTATTAGAAACACTCATTTTTTAATTTCCTTCTCTTAATTTTTCGCACCTTGCATTAACAACACGAAGAGCTTTTTTTGTTACTTCACTTATAACACTTAACACCTTGGATTGCAAGTTCTCTTTAGATCCGATGCTAGCTAACTCATAAACAAAGTTTAAATCATGGTTTTTGTTTTCACTAGAAGCAGCTTTAATTATTTTGACATCTTTAACGTCTTTTTCTAAAGTTGCCGCAATTTTACTAGCTTCGAAAAAATCATCCCCAAAAATAAATAAATTTTCAAGCTTAAGGTTTGATACAGCATCATTGTATGTGGTATTATCAAAAGCCTTTTGTGCTAACTTATTTTTAATTTTTATAACAGTGGTTTTTCCTGTAGAGGATCTTCTTGCTTGATCAATTTGTTCATAAGTTATTTTTTTATGAGACAAAACCAATCCACATAACTTATCCGAAAATTTTTCTTTTAGCTTTTGTGCTAATTCTTGTTTTTCTAGTTTTATCATTGCTTGTTATCCTTATTTTCATTTATTTCCAGTTGTAAACTAGGGCTCATAGTAGAAGATATAAATATTCTCTTTATATATGAATGTGGTTTAACAACTTGAGGTCTTGCAGCTATAATAGCATTTTTTAAAGCGATATAATTTTCATATAGTGCAATTCCTGAAAAAGATGCTTTTCCAATATTAGACTGAACTAAAGTAGCTTGAGATCTAAATGTCAGCTGTCCAGCTTTTTGTTCTTTAACAGCTTTAACTAAATCTTTTTCTTCAACGACAGTTCCAAGTTTTGGATTGGGCATTTTTCCCTTTAAAACTCTTCCTAGTCCCAACTTAGCTAAATCGGGCATAATTTCTTTTGATGCAATATAAACATCTGCATCAACTTTTTCTGATTTAATATCAGATATTAAGTCTTCAAAGCCAGCATAAGTAGCGCCGTTGTCAAGATAATCTTGAATGTTTGTTTTTGTGAAAACGCCAACTTTAACATCCTTACCAAGGCCATTAGGAACAACTTTTAAAACGCCCTTAATAACTTGATCCGTTTTTTTAGGATCAATACCCAATATAAAAACAACATCTATAGACTCGTGTTTTTTTACATTATTAACCAACAAATTAAAAGCTTCCAAAGGATTATAAATTTTTCTTTCAAATTTTTCATATAAATTTAAAAATCTTTTTCCATGTTTGTTTTGTAATTTCTTTGGTAATGTACAATTTTTTTTTAACTCAGCCATTTGACCTCTCTTCTATTATTGTTAATCCCATAGCTCGAGCAGATCCAGCAATAATTTTCATTGCGCTTTCAATGCTTCTTGCGCTTAATCCTTCTTGCATTTTAATTTCAGCTATAGCTTTTAAATCAGATTTTGTAATTGTTCCAGCAACTGATCTTCCAGCCTCCGAACCACCCTTAGCAATTTTTGCAGATTGCTTTAGATAGTGAGAGACGGGAGTACCTAGTAATACGAACGTAAAAGTTCTGTTAGTGTAAACAGAAACTCTTACTCTTACTGGAGTATTTTCTTCTAATTTTTTAGTGACTTCATTGAATTGCTTAGCAAATTCAGCTCCGCTTACCCCTTTTTGACCAAACGCAGGCCCAATTGGAGGACCAGGCGTAGCTTTTCTTGCGGGTAGGCATAAGCAAATATAGCCAGCAATTTCTTTTCCTTTTGTGGTTGCTTTACTCATAAAACCTCTTACTCATTATTTATACGCTTTATTGCTGAAAATGGCAACTCTATGAAAATAGGGTTACCTAGGATGTTAACAGAAACAGAAACCATTTCGCTTGCTTCTTCTATTTTTTCTATTTTTCCTTCAAAATCCATAAATGGGGCCTCTAATATTTTAACAATTTCTCCAACTTCAAGCTTAGATTCTAATTTTTCTTTTTCCTCTGCATCTTTAATTTTTAAATTGTTAACGGTTTCTTCGTCAACTTCAACAATTTTTAAATGTTGATCTCTCATTAAAGAGGCGTATTTTATTTTATCAAAAATTTTATCAATGGTTTCGTTTAATATCATTTTAACAAAAATATAATTAGCCATTATTGCTCTTCTACTTGTCGTTTTTTGTTGTGTTAAAGCTGGAATAAACATATCTGATAACAAATCTAAAGACTTATATTTTCCTAAATTTTCTTTAAATTCTATTTCAAATTTTGTTTCAACTCCAGTTGGGCATTTTACTATGTACCATTTTGCACTTTGATCCGACATCGTTTTATGCTATCATTTTTTTTTAAAGTTGTAAAATTTTTTGAAACTAACTTTTAATGTTGTGTAAAATTATTATAATTGTTGTTATACTATGAAAATTAATAATTCCTATAAAATAATTGGAGGAAAAGCAATAAGTGGAAGAATTCGCTTGTCTGGAGCGAAAAATTTCTCAATAAAAGCATTGGCAGCTTCTTTATTAGTTAGAGGAGAGTCTTTTTTTTCTAATCTTCCAAATAACCTTGATGTTCAAAAAACGTTAGAAATGTTGAAATCAATTGGTGTTCAGTGTGATTTTAATGTTGAGGCAAGAGAGTGTAGAGTAAACACAACGAACTTAAAAAACATTTTATCAGATTCCTCCAACACAAACATGACAACTTTTTTAATAGCATCTGCTTTATTAAAATATTTTGACTTCATATCTTTTCCTAAAATGAAGGGATGTAATTTAGGCGATAGATTAACTGATTTCCATGTTTTAGCTTTCAATAAATTTGGAATAAGTTTTTATGAGGAGAAAGATGTATATCATATAAAAAAAAACAAAAAAATGTTGGGATGTGAAATAGAGCTTCCTTATCCATCTGTTGGTGCAACTGAAACCTGTTTGTTTTTGGCTTCTATATCTAGTGGAACATCTATTATAAAAAACATTGCGATAGAACCAGAAATAAATGCATTAATAACTCTTTTGATAGAAATGGGAGTTGATGTGTTTTATGAATCAGATAGATCTGTTAGGGTGATTGGCGATGCTGTTTTTAATACAATTTCAAACGGTTTTATTCATGGTGATTATTTAGAGGCTGCAACTTGGGCTGTTTTAGCTTCAATCACAAATGGATACATAGAAGTCGAAGGGGTGATTCCAGAATTGATAGGTTCTTTTTTAGGAGCTTATTCTATGTTAGGAGGAGAGTACAAAAGAATTTCCAATGATTGTATCGCTTTTTTTAAAGGTAAAAATTTTAGAAAATCTGTGTTCTTAGAAACCGGTGTGTTCCCTATGTTGAGAACAGATCTCCAGCCTTTTTTAGCAGTTATGGCGGCTTTATCTAATGGAACAACAACAATAATACATGAAACAGTATACAACAATAGATTAGATTACATAGAAGATTTTAATAAATTTGGCTGTGATCTAGTTGGGTTTAATGAGTGTATAGGTAATAAATGCCGCTATTCATGCAATTATTTGCATTCTGTTGTAATAAAAGGAGTTAAAAATATACGTTCTGTAAAAGAAATAAAAGCAAAAACAGTAAGAAGCGGTATGGCAAATTTACTTTTAGCAACAGTAGCAAAAGGAGAAACAATAATATCTTCAATAGACATAGTAGAAAGAGGCTATTGCTCCCTTTTTGATAAATTAAAGTCGATTGGTGTTGAAATTGCTTAATGATTATTAAATATTGAAAAAATTTTTTAAAACACATTAAAAACGTTTGAAATGTTGAATGTAAAATCTTTAAAAGATTACATGACTGTGCAACATTCACGGACAATGCTTTTTTCTTGAAATTTTTTAGCATCTTCTCTTTGTTGTTTGTCAAAGGCACCAACTTCTTCTTGCATCTGTTTTTCAAATCTTCTTGTACATTCGCTTGTTGTTTCGCCTGTTTGCACGCTCAAAAGTGAGTTTGAGCAAAAGAGAGCTCCTACAATTAATAAATATTTTTTCATAATACATTTCCTTCTTGTAAAATTTTATCTTTTTATTTGTGTTAAGTCAACATAGAAAAATATGATTGTGCTAATTTTTATACATCAAAATTTTTTTAATAAAATCTTTTCGTGTTTTTGTAATTTCACGAATAATTTGTTGTTTTTTGCATATTATTTATTGAAAAATATTTTCGACCATCACGCTTGATAAAAATTTTTAAAAATTATAGTATTGTTTCGTTGGAGAGGTGGCTGAGTGGCTTAAAGCGCCGGTTTGCTAAACCGTTGTACGAAAATTAATTCGTACCGAGGGTTCGAATCCCTCTCTCTCCGCGTTTTAGAGGAATGATTTTATGGCGCTAATTACTGAAAATGGGCTGAATAAACTGAAAAAAGAATTAGCTAGTCTAGAAGAAGACGAACAAGTTACTTTGCAGGCGGTGTCTTTTGCAAGAAGTTTGGGTGATTTTAGCGAAAACGCTGAGCTTGATGCAGCTAGAAATGATTTAGAAAGAATTCAGGGTAAAATTGCCGAATTAAAATCTGAAATTACTTCTTCTGTTATTTTTGATGTTATGTCTATAAATCACGATATTATCGGCTTTAATGCAACGGTTACTCTTGAAGATGATAATGGCGAAAAATCTGTTTATACTTTAGTCCATAATTCTGAATCTGATGTTAGTAAAAATAAAATATCGTTTTACTCACCTTTAGGGCAGGCTATGGCTGGTAAAAGAGTCGGAGATTCCTTTTCTTTTACTCCTCCTGCTGGCGAAAAAACTTATGATGTTCTTGAAATTGATTATTCTAATTGTTTCTTAGAAAAAAAAGATTGATTTTTTATTTTTCTATTTAATTTTCTATATTATTTTTTTAAGGTTTAACTAAATTTTTGTTAAAAAGCGTGTTGAAAACAGTTAAAAAAGGCTTAAAAAACTATCAAAAAAGGTTAAAAAACGTTAAAAAATGATCTGTTTTTTATTAAAATTTTGATCAAAATAGAAATTGTTTATTGTTTTTTGCGTTGACAGATGTTTACTGTTTGTTGAATTTGCCTTAGTCTCGCGCTCAATTCAAAAATGAAAATTGTTTTGTTATAATTACCGTTAGAATTTGATTGTGCGATTATAATTTTTGTTATTTACAAATATGTTTTCTTGGTTTTTACTGGAAAATTAGGGGTTGATTTTTTGTGTATTAGGTATTGCTCGTTTTGTCTGCGTGGGATAAAATTGGGGCATGAAGAAAAAGATGCTTTTATTTGTAGTTTTGGCATATAGCTCCAGTTTGTTTTCTCCTACAAAGGATGCCGATGATCAGCAGGTGCAGTATGTTTATTATCATCCGCCCAAAGATCTTGTTAATGGCATTGATTATAGAACCGCATTGGCTAATGCTATGGATTTTAAAAGAGATTGTAAGTATATTTCTGGTAGTAGTGGTACTATGCGTATGTTCATGGTTGCACCTAATGGCTTAATTAGAGATTGTAACCAAAAAGAAAAAGATGTTCATAAGAATCAAGCAGATCTAAGCCAAATAAGAGGTGCGTTATGAAAAACATGAAATTTGTCTTTTTGTTTTTATGTTTTTTTTGTTTTGCTGGTCTCGAAGAAGAACTTCGAGCCCTACAAAAAAATGTTTTGAAATTTCAATCAGAACATTCGAATTTGCTTGCTCCTACAAAGGAAGAGCCTGTTTGGTATGATGTGCCTAAAGATATAGCGGACACTGTGAAATATAAGGAAGCAGCATTTTCGGCGCAAAAACAAAGAGGTGATGAGCCTTGTATTTTAAGCGTGTCTCCGCCTCGTTATATTGCTGTTGGAAAAGATGGTCGTGTGAGAGATTTGACTCTTGACGAAAAAGAAGGGCTTCAGTTTCGTATGGATATAAGTAAGATAAGGGGTGTGAAATGAAAAACTTAAAATTTATTTCTTTGTTTTTGTTCTTTTATTGTTTTTCAACTCTTGAGGAAGAGGTTAAAGCGTTACGAACAGAGGTAATATTTGCTAATAATAAATTTTTTAAAGCGAAATTAGATGCTAAAGATGATGCTGACAAAAATCAAGAACGAATGCAAAATCTTGCCAAGGAAAACACAGAGTTGCGTAGTGATTTTCGTGCATTTCGCGACAAGAGTTCTAAGTTATCTATGATTGCTTTGGGGTGTCATTGTTGCTTCTTTGATGGTTGCTTTTGTGTTTTTCAAGCTTAATAATCACTTGTTTAGTGCTTAAAGAAAACAACAAACAAATTAATTAATTTACTTATTTTTTATTTATTTTTATTTTATATTTTAAAAATCTTGATTTTTCGAGGTTTTTTATAAAGAAATATAAAACCTCAAGCACTTCAAATGAAGAGCTTTCGATACGAATAATAAAAGGATGTTTTTTATTTTTGCTCATAGCAAAGCTGTTCTGCTATGATGTTATGATTATATGCGGCAATTATTAATTTTTTATTAAATTGCTTCGAGGGGTATTCTTTGATATAATTTTTTTGGATTCTTTTTTGAATCGAATTTTTAAGGAGATTTTTTATGGGTATTAGGCCTTTGACAGGTAGAATTTTAATCAAGAAAATTAAGACAGAAAAGGTTGGCGGTCTTTTTATCGCTGAGGCTACTAAAGATAAATCTTCTCGTGGTGAAGTTTTAGCTATTGGTGAATTTGAAAAAGACAAGTCTTTTAGCGTTAAAGTTGGAGATATTGCTGTTTTTCCTAGTTGGAGTGGTACTATTGTTTCTGCACCGGCTAGTGAAGATGAATTGATTATTATTAAAGCTGAAGAAATTTTAGGAGTGGAGGAATAAATTATGGCTAAAAAAGTTAATTTTGATAAAAAATCTTTAGATGAGATTAAGTTAAGTGTTGTTAATTTGATTGAAGGGGCTGTTAAGACTACTTTGGGTCCTGCTGGTAAGGTTGTTATGTTGGATCAAGGTTATTCCACTAAGATGACTAAAGACGGTGTTAGCATTGCTAAGGCTATTGATCTTAAAGATCCTGAAGAAAATTCTGTTGCTTCTTTTTTTAAGACTGCCGCTGTTCACACTGTTGATAATGCTGGTGATGGTACCACTACTTCTATTGTTTTGGCTGCTAATATTTTTAAGTCTGCTTTAAAGGGTGTTACTTATGGGGCTAATAGTGTTTTGGTGAAATCTGGTATTGATGATGCTATTAAAATTGCTGTTGATGCTATGAATGAGTTGAAAGTTGTTGTTGCTGACGATTTTGAAAAAATTAAGCAAGTAGCGATTGTTTCTGCTAATGGTGATTCTCATATTGGTGAGTTAATTTCTGATGCTTTTCAAAAAATTGGTAAAGACGGTGTGATTACTGTTGAAGAGGGAAAGACAAAAGAGCATGATTTGAAGGTTGTTGAAGGTATGCAATTTGATCGTGGGTATATTTCCTCTTATTTTGTTACTAACACTGAAAAAATGGTTGTTGAGTTAGATAATCCTTTTGTTTTAATTTATGATAAGAAAATTTCTTCTATGCAGATGCTTTTACCTGTTTTGCAGGCTGTTAATTCTGCTGGCAGAGGGTTATTAATTGTTGCTGAAGATTTAGATGGTGAGGCTTTGCAATCTTTGATTTTGAATAAGTTAAAGGGGGTTTTGAAAGTTGCTGCTGTTAAGGCTCCTGGTTTTGGTGATCGCAGGAAAGAGATTTGTCAGGATCTTGCTGCTTTAACTGGTGGTCAGTATATTTCTGAAGAGGCTGGTTATCGTTTGGATCAAGTTACTATTAATGAGCTTGGTCAGGCTAAAAGAGTTGTTATGAATGATAAGGAAACCACAATTGTTGAAGGTTTGGGTGAAAAGGCTGATATTGAAGATCGTATTAACCAAATTCGTTATCAAATGGAAAACGCTACTTCTGACTATGACAAGGAAAAATTTGCTGAAAGATTGGCTAAATTAGCTGGTGGTGTTGCTGTTATTAATGTTGGTGGGGCTACTGAAGAGGCTGCTAAAGAATGTAAGGATAGAGTTGATGATGCTGTTCAGGCTGTTAAAGCTGCTATTTCTGAGGGTATTGTTCCTGGTGGTAGTGTTTCTTTATTATATGCTAGAAATGTTTTGAAGGGGCATCTTGATTCTGTTTCTGGAGATAGAAAAATTGGTTTTTATGCTGTTTATCAGGCTTTGAAGGCTCCTTTGTTAACTATTTTAGAAAATGCTGGTAGGGATGATTTTGCTTTGGTTCTTGATAAAATTAATTCTTCTCAAGCTGCTAAAAATTTGAATTTTGGCTTAGATGTTCGTAATGATGTCTTTGGTGATTTAGTTCAAATTGGTGTTATTGATCCTTTAAAGGTGGTTCGTTGTGCCTTAATGAATGCTGGTAGTGTTGCTGGTATGCTTTTGACTTGTGAGGCTTTTGTTACTAACTTATCGGAGAAAGATTCTGATCATTCTATGGGTGGTGGAATGCCTCCTATGATGTAATTTTTTCATTGGGTAGAGATTTTACTTTTAGTGATGAATTAATCGATCTTTTAATTAATTTAAGTTTTTAATATTGAAGTTTTGTTTTAATGAGAGTTTTTTGAGCATGTTTCGTGTTGTTGATGTAATCAGCTGGTTTTGATATTATTTATTCATGGATTTTTTGAAGGAGTATCATCGTTTTGTTGAAATTTATTTTGCCGGGCTAGATTTTTCTATTTCTAACTTAACTTTAAATTTACTTTATCCGAGTTTTTTTATTTTTATTTTTTATTTATTTTTAAATGTTGGTTATTATCCTCAAGGGGTTCAAAATTTTTATGAAATGATCTATGAAAATTTATATTCTTTTATTTTAGGGCAAGTTGGCAAGAAGGCGGAACGGTGTATTCCTTGTTTGATGTCTTTGGCTGTTTTTATTGTTTTGTTGAATCTTAGTAATCTTTTTCCTTGGAACTATGCGGCTACTAGCCAATTTATGGTTAATTTTTCTTTGGCTATAATTGTTTTTTTTATGGTTTTTTTTATGGGGTTTAAGCATTATGGAATTCATATTTGGAAGCATTTTGTGGTTGATGTTCCTTTATTTATGCAGCCTTTTTTGTTTATTTTAGAGTTACTTTCTTTTTCCATTAGGCCTTTAACTTTGGCTGTTAGATTAAGTGTTAATGTTATTGTTGGTCATTTGATTTTGCACATATTGGGAAAAATGTCTTTGGGTTTTTCTGGTGATAAATTAATCACTCTTGTTTTTTCTATTGGATTTAGTATATTTGAGGTGTTAGTTTCATTTTTACAGGCTTATATTTTTATAATGTTGGCTTGCATATATATTGCAGAAATGAGTCTTGGTCACTGAATTAATAAGGTGTGGGAAAGGAGAATAGATATGAATTATGCTTGTGCTTTAGCTTTGTTGCCTATGGCTGCAACTGCTTTTTCTATTGCGAAAATTATTTGTAGTTATGTTGATGCTATGGGTAGAAATCCCGAGATGGACAAAACCGGGAATGGAAAAACTATGGTTCTTATTGGTATTGCCACTGTTGAATTAGTTGCTTTACTTTCTTTTGCTATTGCTTTTTCTCTTTTGGGAGTAAATCATTAATTTATGAGCAATCATATTTGTTTATACGGAAAAATATTTCATCAGGTTTTTTGGACTTTTTTGTCTTTTGCTTTGTTTTATTACTTTTTTTATTGTTTTTTTCGTTATCCAATTATGGGGGCTTTGAAGCTGAGGTCGGCAGAGGAGCATTTACTTAAAACTTTGATTCAGAAAAAAAAATCAGACAAATGTTTTTTTGACACTCGTCGAATAGAGCTTAAGCAATCTAAAAAAGCTAAAATTGATAGTTATGTTGTTAAAAAATTATCTAAAGACGAAAAGGAGTGGTCTGAAGAGCTTGTCTCTTTGAAGGTGGAGCTTAAATCCTTGAACTCTTTTACTTCGGGCCATAAGGTTGTTGATAATGATATTATAAATTCAATTTTTAATAAGGTGTTATCAAAATATGAGTGTTAATTTATTTTTATTTTTTAGTTTTATTTTTGCTTGTTTAATTTTGTTTTTTTCTTTTAAAGATCTTTTTTTTGCCGCTTTAAAATCTCGTAGAGAACTTATTATAAGCTCTACTGTTTCTTTAAAAAAAGATTTGAAATTTGTTGAATTAGACCGTGAAAAATCTTATAAGGAATATTTGGTTGATAAACATAAAACCGAAGACTGGCAGGAGGAGGCGGAGTACGCATATTTATCTTGTTACACGCAAAAACATTTAGCTTATAAGGCTTTTATTAATGATGAAAAAAACAAAATTATGTTAATGAAAAAAAACAAGGAAAAAGATTCTGAAATTATTGCTCTTGAATTTCTTATTGAGTCTTTATCTAAAAAAGCTGCCTCTGAAAATTTTCAATTAAATATTGATTTTGCTCAACTAATAAAAAATTTTTAATTTTAGTGTTTACTTTTTTTGTTTTTTATAATAAAGTTCTTTCATTGGGATATAGCCAAGTGGCAAGGCAGCGGGTTTTGATCCCGCCATTCCTAGGTTCGAATCCTAGTATCCCAGCTTTTTTAAGAAGGTTGTGCTATGAAGGTTGTTAGTTCGTTGAAAAGTTTGAAAACTCGTGGAGATGGTTTTTTAGTTAAAAGACGTGGAAGGCTTTTTTATATTTGCAAAAAAAATAGAAAGTTTAATGCAAAACAGGGTTGAGTATGTCGAAAAAATTTAATAGGGTTACTTTTGAAGAGCTCTCTAATGATTTTAGTCATTATGAGATTGCTTTTATTTCGTTTTGTAAGGCTTCTGATATTGTTTTATCTGGGGTTTCTTTGTTGTCTAATTCTCGTTATAAGCCTAAGGTTGCTATGGTTGCTTTTGATAAAATTTGTTCCAACCTTGAAGAAACAAAAGTTTATAAAGATGAACTTGTTCAAAGATTTAATTGTAAATATGAAGAAATTGTTGATGATGAAAATTATACTGTTGATGATTTAATTTAATTTTATGTAACTTTTTTTATACAAATTAAATTAATATATTGGCTGAAGATTTCTTTTATCTCTTGTTTTTTGATGGGAATAAAAAAGGTGTTTCTTTTACACGTCGAAGATTGTTTTCAACTATTTTATTTTTTTTATATTTTTTGAACAATTGATTAATAAGCGGGTGAAAGCATAATTAATGTTTTGTGGTGCTTTTTATTGAAAGCTTTTTATTGGCTGGTTTGAAAAAAAATATTTTGTTATATTTATGTTGTTTCTGTGAGGGGGGCTTTTGTTTATATCTTCAAAGCTTTGTAAAAAAAACACTTCATTATTTTTTCTTTTAAGCGTTTTTTAATTTGTTAAATTATTTTTTGTTCTTGTTGACTTTTTTTTGTTTTTTCTATAAAATTTTTACTGAAAAGGATATATTTCATGAGACAGACGACTTATCCCAAAGGTAGCTTGGATAAAAGAAAATGGCTGATTGTTGATGTTAAAGATTGTATTTTGGGTAGAGTGGCATCTAAGATTGCACATGTTATAAATGGAAAAAGCAATGTTCTTTATACTCCTTATGCTAACAATGGTTTCGGTGTTATTGTTTTGAATGCAAAATATATAAAGGTTACTGGTGATAAACTTGCAAAACCATTTTATTGGCATACAGGCTTTGCTGGTGGCTTGAAGCAAAGGACGATTAAAGAAAGATTGATGTCTAAGGATCCAACTCACGTTGTTTACAAGGCTGTTGAGAGAATGATTCCTCGTGGCCCCTTGGGTAGAGCTAAAATGAAAAATTTAAGGGTTTTTGCTGATGATCAGCACTGTTATCAAAGCTTAAAGCCTGAGGTTTGGAATTTGGATGAAGAAAATACCAAAAATAAGAGAGAAATTCTATGATTGAAAAAAATATAAATAATGAAACTTTAACTTCTATGATTGAGGTTCCTGTTCTTGATGAAATTTCTGAATCTGTATCTTTAACTGATTCTTATGCAACGGGTAGAAGAAAAGAATCTGTTGCTAAATGTTGGTTGACGATTAATAGAAAAGAAAAGTTTTCTATTCAAAAAATTAAAGATGGTTTTAATGTTTATTTTAATAATGAAGCTTTGTCTCACAATGCTGTTAGTCCTTTGATTTTATTGGATGAAACTCAAAATTTTGCTTTTAATTTTAATATTAAGTTTAAGTTGATTGGTGGTGGAAAATCGGGACAATCTGACGCTTTGAAACTGGCTTTTTCTAAGGCTTTGACTTTATTGTTTCCTGACATGCGATCTATTTTGAGAAAAAATGGCTTTTTGACTTCTGATTCTAGAAAGAAAGAAAGAGAACATCCTGGCTTTAGAACTTCTAGAAAGCCTCAGCAATATTCTCGTCGTTAATTTATGAATTTTCAAAAAATTTTATATGGAAAGCCAGCTTCTGAGCATCTTTTAAGTTTTATTAAACTGCAGGCTTTTAATTTTGAGCCTTGTTTGGCGATTGTACAAGTTGGTAATAATTCAGCTAGCGATTTATACATCAAGTTTAAAATGAAAAAGGCAACAGAGGTCGAAATTTCTACTAAATTATTTAAATTCGATGAAAATATTTCTTACGAAGACTTAAAAAAACATATCGAAAATTTAAATTATGATCAAAGCATTCATGGTATTATTATTCAAATGCCTTTACCTTTTCATTTATCTGATATCACTCAATTAATTGATTATCGAAAAGATGTTGATGGTTTAAGCGTTATTCAACAAGGAAGATTGTGTTTGGGGTATTCTGGACTTTTTCCTTGTACTGCTCTGGGAGTTATAGAATTATTAAAATTTTATAATATTCAATTAAATTCAAAAAAAGTTGCAATTATTGGAAGATCTTCTTTGGTTGGGAAGCCTCTTTCTTTGATGTTTTTGCATGAAAATTCTTTAGTTTCTATATTACATTCCAAAATTAATTTTGACTTAATGAAAAAAGAACTTTTGAACTGTGATATTATTTGTTCTGCTGTTGGTAAAAAGCATTTCATTAAAAGTGATTGTGTGAAAAAAGGATCTGTTTTGATTGATATTGGTGTTACAAAGGATCAATCAGAAACTTTTGGAGATATTGATCCTGAATGTTATATTGACTCATTAGCTTATACTCCTAATATTGGTGGCGTTGGTCCTATGACTATTGCTTGTTTATTATCAAACGTTGTTAAATCTTATCAAAAAAATAATTTGCCAAAATGAAAAATGTTGTTTTTTTTTTAATTTTTTAGTGTTTTTGTTATAAATTTGAATTTTTTGCTTTTAAATTAGTGTGTTAGTTCTTTTTATATTGTTCATTACAAAGTTTTTGATTTTGTTTTTATATAGCAGATTTTATCTTTTTAAATTAATTTTGATGAATTTTATTACAACATTGATATTTGTTTTCAGATTAATCATCTTATTTATTAAATTGTTTGGTTTTGGTTATTTTTTTAAAGACTAGTTTCAAAATTTTTTAATTATGGGCAAATCCATAAATCATTTTTATTTAATTTTATCTGTTTTTTTTCAATTTCAATTATACATTCGTTATTTTTTACTTTTATTAATTTCACACTTACGTTTGGCATTATTACCATATCTTCATTTTCAATAATTATTTTATTTTTTGTTAAAGCTCTTGGTTCGTTTGAAAGGTTGTCTTTTTTTATCCAGCCAACTCTGTTTTCAGGATCAATTATTTTTATCCAGCCTTTTCTACGTTCTAATACAAAAAGAGGATATCCTTTTTTAAGAACAAACCTAGCTATATTTTTATTATTTGGGCCATGATAAATTGTTGCTTTTTCAAATTTTGTTGAACATAATTGATTTTCTGAAATTGCCATAATTTTTTGTTTTTTATTAAATAAAAACAATGATAAAATCATGAAAACTAAAAATATATTTAAATATAATCTCATTTTCTTTTTATCTCTTGTCTATACTTTATCCAAAAAAAATTTTCTCTTGATGATTCTAATCTTTGTGGAAATAAAATTCCAATATTATGATCATACTCATGTTGAAAAATTCTTGCAGCTTCGTTTGTTAGTGTGTTTTCGATTTCTTTTCCTTGTAAATTTTGATATTTTACTTTAATTGATATTGATCTTTCAATTTTTGCTACACTTTTTTTTCCTGGAATTGATAAACATCCTTCTTGAGAAAAGTCTGTTTCAGTGCTGTAATGAGTTATTTCAGGGTTTATTGCAACTAAAAAATCTGCATCTGATGGTTGAATTATTATTATGTTGGGTTGAGCTCTATAATTATCAAATTCTTTCAGTTGAAATTTTGGATCATCTTCAACTTGAATGGCGGCTAAACCACATCCTCCAAGTGCGTTCATTGTATATCTTAAATTTTCACTAAATTCCTCTAAATAATCATCAAACACTGTAACTTTTTGTGCTTTTTTAAATAATCTTTGGTCAAAAGCTTTTATTATTTTTAATAGCTGCATTAAAATCCTTTTTTCTTTGTTTTTATTAATTTAATTAATTCTTCTATGTTTTTGTTTTCTAGCTTGTCAAATTCTGTGAAAAATATAGACGAATCTTTATTGAAAATCTCTTTATCCAATAAGTAAATATATTCTATTTTTAATAATGTTTTATATAAATTTTGAAAATAATTTTTATTTGGAAGTTTAATTAATGTATTATCAATTGTTATATATGAATAAATTCCATGATTGAAAATTCTTTCAAATTTTACTATTTTGATATCGTGTTGATTTAAGATTGTGGGAATAATCGTTAATGGAATAGCGTTTTTAACCTCACTAGAAAATTCTTTAAAGTTTGTGCTTATTGCTTTAATTTTTCCATTTTCATTGAAGAAAATTAAATTTGAAGTTGGTTCATCTAATTTGTGTCTAGATATTTGTTTATTTATTTCTTTTAAAAAATCACTTAATGAAAGTAGGTTCAAAGTATAATCTGCAACCTTTTTTCTATTTTCTAGTTGTTTTTTCTCGTTAAAAACTATGTTGTTTCTGTTTTTTTCATTGAAACATGATAGTCTCAATGTTTTTTTGTAAATCAGCTTCTCTTTTTGATAGATTAAAATTAAATACTGGCTATATCCAAAAATATTTCTTGATGGTCTAATTGAATTTTTTGCAAAATCGTTTATTTCTGTTATGACAACTATTATATTTGCTTTTTTAAAACTTGTATTATTTTTTAATTTAGAATATTTGGGGTCTTTTTTTACTTCGTCCTCTAATCCTAAAATATAGCTTTTTGCTGATAAAAAATTAAAAAAAAACAAAAAAACACTGAAAAATTTCATATTAGTAATTATATCATAAAAATTTTTTTTGTACTATTATTTTGAATTTTTTTGATTTATATCTTTAGTTAATTATATAATAAAATTATGAAATTTATTGATAAAGCAAAAATTTATGTAAAGTCTGGAGCAGGTGGCAATGGAAAAATTTCTTTTAGACATGAAAAATTTGTTCCAAATGGTGGTCCAGATGGTGGAGATGGTGGCAAAGGTGGGTCAATTATATTTTATGTTGATCCTAATAAAGAAACTTTAATTGATTTCTCAAGAAAGATTCATTATAAAGCTAAAAATGGGCAAGATGGCGGTTCTTCAAATTGTTATGGTAAAAATGCTGAAAATTTGGTTATTCATATTCCTTTAGGGACTCAAATTTATTCTGATGATATGAGTTTGATGTATTTTGATGCGGTTAAAAAAGATACATTTTTTACTTTATTTGAAGGTGGCAAAGGAGGACAAGGTAATTTAAAATTTGTTTCTTCTACTAATAGAGCTCCAAAACAAAGAACGGAAGGCGAGCCCTCACAGGAGTCTTGGATTAGATTAATTTTAAAGTTGTTTTGTGATTATGGCTTGGTTGGATTACCAAACGCAGGTAAATCAACTCTTTTAAAAATGTTAACAGGTTCTTCCACAAAAATTGGAGACTATCCTTTTACAACTTTGAAGCCTGAATTAGGGGCATTGTGGAATGAAGATGATAAAATTATTTTGGCTGATTTGCCTGGTATTATACAAGGTGCCAGTAAAAACAAGGGGTTGGGATATGATTTTTTAGGTCATATAGAAAGATGCAGAGGAATAATTCATATTATAGATGTTTCTTTGGGAAATTCATTAGAGCTTTTAGACTTAATGTTGCATGAAATTAAAGAATTTTCTGAGGCTTTGTTAACAAAAAAGCAAATAGTTGTTTTAAATAAAATTGATTTAGTTAGCCAAGAATGTGTTGATCAAGCTGTTTTATCTATAAAAAGCAAATATGATTTTTCGGTTATTCCAATAAGTGCTATTAACAAAATTGGAATAAATCAAATTTTAAAATAATTGTTTTAAGTTTAATTTCACTAATGCTTTTTTAAAAGTGTAATTCAATTTTTTTTGTTTTCAGAGTTTTCAGATCTAACTATATCTGCACTTAAAATTGCTTCTAAAATGTTTTTTTTAGAGTCTTTATCTTTATTATTTGATAAGAAATCACCATCAAAAGAGTTGTGATTTAAAAAAATAGCGTTGCTTTTTGAGTGTGCTCCTATATCTTTTAACGTGTCAAAATATTGGTTTACTAGTAATAAATTAATTGCTTCTTGTTCTGTTATGTTGCTATTAGGATCTGAGCTGATTTTTAATTCGTTTAAGGATTCTCTTAATCCGTGAATTATAGCTTTTCTTTGACCTGCAACTCCTTCTCCTTGCAAAATTCGGCTTTCTTTTTGTGCTTCTGCAGCTTTAATTATCACAAGTTTTTCTGCTTCAGCTCTGTGTTGGGCAGCTTTTCTTTCTCTTTCTGCAGCGTTAATTTCGTTCATTGCTGCTTTTACTTTTTGAGCTGGATCAATATGTGTAATTAAGGTTTTAATTATTTCGATTCCAAAATCGTGCATAACATGATCTAAAGAGTTTTTAACCGATTGAGCAATTTGATCTTTTTCTTCAAATAAATTATCAATTGTTAACTTTGGAACTGTTCCTCTTATCGTATCAAAAACATAAGATTCAAGCTGAGAAACAGGATCATCCAAAGAGTAATAAGCTTCAAAGGCTTTGTTTTTCAAAACTCTATATTGAATTGAACAATGAATTTCTACAAACACATTATCATTGGTTTTTGTCTCTAAAATAACATTGTGATATAAGACTTGCAATATCAGTTTTCCTTTTATTGTATCTATGAAAGGTATCCTCATATTTAAACCAGAATCTGCTAACTTATGAAACTTACCAAATCTTTCTATTATGAAAATTTGATTTTGAGGCACCGTAAAATATACGCTCAATAATAAAATTAATAAAAAAACAAATAAAATTCCAGTTCCTATTAAAAAAAAATGCATCATTTGTTTCTCCTTTCTTGGATCTCTTTAGTTGTGTTTAGTAACCTTCTCTTTTCATTCTGTTTTTTAGATATTTTGCAATGACTTTTAATTTTTCAGCTTTTTTTTCGGTTCTGGTTTGAGTTTTTGGCACATGATTTTTATGTGTTTGTAAATAATCAAACAAACCTGATCTTTGCATTCTTTTTTTTAAAATTCTATTCGCGTGATCAACTTGACCATCTTTTACTGCTACTTTCAACAACATTCTCCTTATATAAAATAATATGCAAATTTTATATATTGGGCAAGCTTTTGAAGCAAGATTCCCAAAATTTTGTTAATTGCCATATTTGGCTTCCTTGTTTTATTTTGCTTTGAATAAATAATAGTGTTGCTTTTTGTGTTACTTTTGCGTTAATTGCATAAATCATGATTGGAATAATTTTATTTGGAAAAAACACCCCTTCTTTTAATAAAATATTTTCTTTTAGCATTTTAAACCAATTTTGTTGTTCTTTTTGTAAGAAATAATTCCAATGTGTGTGGTTAATTTCTAGTTTCTTTAAACTGATTATTGTTGATAAATCATTTAAATTTGTTAATTTTGAAATAAAAAAAAGCTCCTCTTGTATAAATGATATTTTTGTTAACTTTATTAAAAATTGAAATAAGAATTTATCGTTTTGAGAATCAATGTCTATGATAATATCATTATCATGCATTATATCCTTATCAATTTTAGAAACTCCTTTTACTATTAGTTCGCTTTGAATTTCTCTTTTTCTGTTTTTAAAGAAAAAAGAATCTTTTTTATCATAAATATACTTATATTTTTTTTCTTCAAACAAATTTATGTTTTGAACCAAGTTTAAGTTTTTAATGATTTCATTTTCATAATTTTGCCAAATTAAATCTACGTTTATATTTTTTCCCAATAACCACGTAATCATTATCTACACACCAAAAAATTACTTTGTTCGTTAATAGTTTTAGATATTTTTTCAATAAGTTCATCATCATGTCTCCAGTCTTTGTTCTTTGAATATTTGTTTTTTATTGTAAAGGATTTTTTTTTGCCGTTAATTGTAATGGTACATTTCACATATAAAAAATCTAAAAATTCAAAAATTTCATACTCTATTTTTATTTGTTCATTGTCTTTTTCATTACTTCCTTTCCAATATTTTTCATTTAATTGTTTTTGTACTTTATCTGATAATTGCCCTTTAATGCTTTTTATATAAAATGTTTTATATGAGTTTATTCCGAACTTTTTATTCGATATGCGAACAACTGGTTTTGCTGTGTTTAAAAAACAAAGTATAAAAAATGAAAAAAATCTTAACATGAGTTTAAAATACAATTATTTTTTGTATAATTCAATTATGTTAACAATTGATGAAGCGGTTAATTCTTTAAAAAAATCAAATGTTTTAATACTGCCAACTGATACTTTATATGGCATAGGCGCTTTAGCTTATAGTTATTTTGCTGTAAAAAAAGTTTTTGATTTAAAAAAACGAAACTATAACAAAGCTATGCCAGTTCATTATGCCAATATAGCATTGATTGAAAAAGATTGCGTTATAGAAGATCAGGCTCGCATTTTAATGGAAAGACATTGGCCGGGTGGTTTAACCATTATTCTAAAAAAAAAAACAAACTCAAAATTACAATTTGTTAATGATTCTGTTGCTGTTAGAATTCCTAACAACAAAGATTTACTAAAAATTTTAGAAATTATTGATCAGCCATTAGTTATGCCAAGCGCAAACATCTCTGATGAAGAAAATATTTTTTATTTTAAAGATATTCAAAAAAAATTTAATTTAGATGGTATTGAGTCGGACTTAACAATAAAGCAAGCTCCTTCCACTATTATTTCTTTTGATGGGGGAGCAATGAAAATTTTAAGGCAAGGTGTTGTTAAATTATGATACAAAAGAGACCAATTTGTTTATTAGGAGGGGTGGAATCTGCAAAAATATGGATAACAAATTTTGTTAAAAATGAAGATCTTTTTATTTTGCCAACTGATGCTTTGATTGAAGACATTCATTTTTTTCAAAAATTCATAAATGAATCTTCTTTAAACAACAAAGTTGGAGTGATTTATTTTTTTAATAATTTAAGCGAAAGCAAGCAATCTGTTTTTTTAAAAATTTTTGAAGACCTTCCTTGTTTTTCTAAAATCATTATTCATATTTCTAATTTTACAAATTTTACAATACACACAAGATGTGATTTGCATTATTTAAATGAAGATAAAAATTTTTCAAATGATTTATCTTCGTTGTTTTCTTTTTTTTATAAAAAACTAAATGAAGGCTCTCTAAATCAAAATACAAAAAATGGAATTAAGGTTTATTTAGAAACTTTAAATCTTTATAACAATGGTTTTTTAACAGAGGATGAAAAAAATTTTATTTTGAAAGATCTAAAATGAAGTTAATAGTTGGGTTAGATTTAGGAAAAAAAACTGGAATAGCAAAAGCATACGATAAACTAATGGTTGCAATACCACACAAAACTGTGTATTCGTTTAAAGAATTAATTACAGAACTTAAATTATTATCCCCCAAATGCTTAGTAATTGGTTGGCCAATATTAATGAATGGAAAGCCTGGTTTACAATGTGAAAGAGTAAAAAGTTGGGTTTCTGCAATTATAAAAGAAATAGATGAAGTTCCTTTATATTATGAAGATGAAAGATTTAGCACAAAAGAGGTTTTTGGCTCAAAAGACGAAGATGCTTCAAGTGCTGCTTGGATTTTACAGAAATTTTTAGACAAAAATATGTTAAAAAATTTTTAAAAGTTAAATAAATTATAACCATGTATTTTATAAAAATATAACAATTAATTGATATTTTTATTATATGCAAGCGAAAGAAAGAACTGAAATTTTCAATCTTTATATTGATTTTTTATCTGTATGCTTAAAAACATATGAATATGCAGCAGATATTATTGATATTGAAGTGAAAAAATTCACAAAAGGTGAGTTAGAGGATGGCTGGCTTTTCTTTTTACTAATGTTTAGTCATGGTGCGAATGTAGATAAAGCAAAAAATTTAGAAAAACTTAAGGAGTATTTAAACGATATTGGAGAGGAGTCTATGGATTTAACCCCAAAAGGTCGAGAGCTTATGGAGTTTTTAGATAAAAAAATAGAGCTACATTCAAGTGTCTTAAGGTTTAATGGAGTTTCTTTATATGATTTAATAACAGATATCAATTGTATGACAAAAATGATGAGTTTTTGGAAGGTTATCTTAAAAAGATAAATTGTTTTTTTTATAATAAATATATGTTAAAATTTTAAGAGTTTGTTTGTTTTATATTCATTTTATATCAAAAGAATATTAAAGTTTTGTGTTATTTTTCAATGCGTGTTTTGTGTAACTGCTGCGATGAATTTAATTCCAACTCTTTTAATGCAAATGCAAGGTTTTAATTTTGGCATAGACAATCTTTTTATTTTATTAGGATTATCGATTTTAGAATTTTTTAATTTTTTAACAATTATATCTTTTATCTTATCTGTTTTTTTTAATTTATTTAATGATTTTATTTTGGGCGAAATAAAAGTTTTTTTTATTCAAATAGGCATTACTTCTAAAGAAATTTTTAAAATAATTTTCTTAAATTGTGTTTTTTTTGGAATTTTTTTTGTTTTCAATGATTTGTTTATTGTTCCAAGGTCAAATGTTTTTTTAAAAAAAAGAGGCTTAGAGTTATATAAAAACAAAGTTTTTCACAGCATAAAACCAAGGCACGTAGTAAACGTGCCAGAGCTAAGAATGAATGTTTCAATTTACGAAAGAAATAAAAATGAATTAGTTGGTTGTTTGTTGCACGTTGAAAACTATCTTTTCAGTGTTATAGAAAAAATTTCTATTGAAAAAAACAAATTGTTAATGTTGACATTAAAAAAATCTAAAGGAAAAGTTTTGATAAATTCTGATATAATTAATTTTACTTTTGAAAGTGCAGCTATAGAAGCAAACCTTGACTCAATTACAATTCCTGACAAATTAGCTTTTTTTGATTTAAACTCTTGGCAAGAGGTGCTAATTAGAATTAAAATTTTTTTGGTTACTCTTTTAGTGGCTTTTTTAATGTTTGTTTTGATTTTTTCTAAAATTTATTTGGTTAAATTTATCAACTTTTTTTCTTTTATAATTTTATTAGCTAACGCAATGGGCTTTATTCAATTGAATTGGTTAACATTTATAATAATTTATTTTACAATTATTGTTAGTTTTTATATGGTAATTAAATGTTTGGATTTTTAAAAAAATATTTGTTTTATGAGTACGTTAAAATATTTTTTTTAGTTGTTTTATTGTTTTTTCCTATTATTTTTTTTTCAGATTTTTTATTATCAGATCATTTTTCGTTTTTAGAATCATTATTAAAAGTTCCATTTAGATATGGTCAAATGCTAGGTGTTTTGTCCTTTATAGGCAGTTATATATCGATAAAAAGAATAATTTATATTCATGGAGTTTGGATTTTTATCAGTTTGACATTAAAAAAGAAAGATTTTGTATTTTCGTTTCTTTATTTAACTATTTTAATTTCAAGTTTTTTTTATTTTTTTATTGTTCCTTTTAATGATAAAGCTTTTAAAGCTAAAAAGTATGTTTCTAAATGGGCAATACAAAGAAAAGATAAAAATATTAAATTCATTTATAAAGATCAAAATTATTTCGATGTTTGGGAAATTAAGCAAGGGGATGAATTAAATCATTATAAATTAAACAAAAACGAATCTGTTGTAAAAGAAAAAGATTTTTATATTGTGTGGAATGAAACAAAAAAAATGTCACAAGCTTCATTAGAAGAATATAAAGAATATATGAATAAAAACAAATTTTCTACAGAAAATTATTATAAGCAAAAGCACATATATTATTCAAGATTTTTTGTTGTTTTAATAATGTTAATGTGTGGTTTTTTTGTAGCATGGGATAAATCTTTTATGTTTTTTTCGATGTGTTTTTTGTTTTTCAATTGGTTTGATTTGTTAGCATTTTTTTTGCCCTTAAAATATTGTATCGTAATGTTATGGGGCAATATACTTCTTTGGTTTTTTATAGCTTTGTTAAATATTTTATTTTAATTGTTTTTTTTTTCTCTTTCTTAATTTCGGATGTTTCAAAAACGCATCCTAATATAAGTTTTTTAGATGCAGATTGTTCAGAAGAAGGGGTTTTTATAAAAGAAGTAAAAACCGATATCCAACCTAAAAAAAATAGAAATATAAAAGGTAGTGTTCAAAGAGTCTTTTTTTCGTTTGTGGGAGAAGAATCCATATTTGAAAAAATTTATTGTATGATGCACTATGATTCTAATTGGGTTTTAAACATTTCTAAGATTTCTTTATTTGAAAAAACCTATGTTATAAATAATTTAAAATTACAAAACAGTAAGGGTTTTTTTATTAAAGCTGAAAAAATATCAAACGTTGGAAAATTATCAGCATTAAATTTAGAAACAGGCTCTAGTGAAGCAATGGGATGGAAAGCAAGTTCAAAGTTTGTTAATTATGATGCAAAAAAAAATGAAATTATTTTTTTAGATAACAAATTTGGAATAGGAAAAACTAAATTAAAATTTTTCAACTTAAATTTTAGTAAAACGCCAAGAAGCGGATGGTTTGCAACATCTGGTTTGGTTAAAGATTTTGAAGAAAAAACATATTTTTCTTTTGGATATTATTTTTTATCGGAAAATAAAGACGTTGATTTTTCTTTTTATCCAATGTTTTATTGGAAAGATTTAGGTTCTATTTTTCAAGTAAGATCTTTAAAGCATAATATTGAGTTTAATGCTCAAATAGAAAGATGTGTTTCATATGCACGTAATAAAAATTGTACAAAAAACAAACAAATCTCTCCATCAAACTTTGTTTTAAATTTAAAATCAAACAATAATTTTTTAGACGCAGCTTTTTATGTTTTTAACAATGAATTATATAATAAAAAACTTTGGAAAAATATGAATTATCATAATTTTTTGCATTTAGATAAATACTATTGGGGGTTTGCTTATTTTAATTTTGGAATTTTAAAGCTAAACGCTTTACAAAGAAACAGCAAAAACTCTTTGACATGGATTTTAGATTTTTCAAAATATTTTAATATTACAGCAGAAAAAACTTTTGATGGGGATAATTTTGCTAATTTTAACTTAATGAAAAATATTTATGCAGATGTTGACATGTTCTTATTTGATACAAAGGGAAAACTAAGCTACAAATTTATGGAAAAAGAGGATTATACTAAATTAGATAAAGAAAATTTGAAATTAAGCACAGAAATGAAGTTAGATCTTCCCATTATTCGTTTGGATAAAAACATCATAAAATTTTCTGTTTTTTTTAATGCAGATGGAAAAATTATGGATTTTATAAATTGTGTTAAAAAAGAAAAAAAAATAGATGATGATTTTATTTTAGATTTAGGTGGAGACTGTGTTTGTTCTTTTAAAGATTTTGATTTAAAAATTTTTTATAAAAACAATAAAAGATTTGGTTTAGAGTTAGCAAATTTTCAAAAATATTTAGATAGTATTTCAATAGAAAGAGAAGGTGAAAAAATTTTCTTCTCTTTTGTCTTTTTAGAAAATTCTAAATGTTATGGTATAAAAATATATAAAGATCAAATTTTATTGGAAATTTTATACACATTTTCTGAGTGTTTAAAATTTCAATTTTTAACTTCGTATCATTTTAAAGAGTCTTTTTTTAAAAAGTCAAACTTATATAATAAACATACATATATAAACTGTGGGATCCAACTAAAAACAAAGTCTTGGCAAATAAAAATTGGATCGGGCATAAAAAACTCTCCAGAACAAGGGGTTTTTTCAATATACTCAATTTCTGTTTCTTTAGTAGATCAAGTTTCTTTTGCAGAAATCGAAGAAATTTTTAAAGATATAGATAAAGAAAAAGAAAAAATTTTAAGTTTATATGATGAATTTTAATTTTCGCAATTTATGTGATTTTTTATTTGCCAAAAGGTGTAAGATTTGCGGAGAAATGAATGAAGAAAATAATTTGTGTTTTTCTTGCTTTTCTTCGTTAAAACACTTAGTTTTAGGTTGTAAAAAATGCCAACAACCCCTAAGTTATGTTGGTAAAGAAATTGATGTTTGTAGTGTTTGTATCGATAAAGATTACTCTTTTTTTGATGAAATGATTAGTGCCTTCATATATAATGAATTTTTAAAAAAACACATAATAAAGCTAAAAAACAACAATGATTTTTATTTATCAGATGTTTTTTGTTCATTTTTAGTTAAAAAAATTAAACACATGGTAAACTCATCTTTTATAATTGCACCAATTCCGTTACACTCATTAAAATTATATAAAAGAGGTTATAATCAAAGCTTAATCTTAGCAAAATCCGTTGCAAAACAAGCAAAAATAATATGTATCCATGATTTATTTGAAAGAACAAAAAACACATATACTCAAGCAAATAAAACTCAAAAAGAGCGAGAAACAAACGTGAAAGATGCTTTTATTTTTAATAAAAAATATAAACTCTTTATTAAAGACAAAACAATATTAATAATAGACGATATAATAACAACCGGGGCAACTATTTTTGAATGTGCAAAAACGCTTAAGAATATACAAAATAAAGGCATAAAGTTACTTTCAATAGGAAGAAGAATAAAGTGAAAATTTAAAAAAACTTCTATTTTTGTTAATAACCAATAACCTTGTTTTTTATTGATGTTTTTTATAAAAGTAGCTGGTCTAACAACAATGTAGTTATGTCTAAATAAAGCAATCTCTCTTTTTAAGCAAAAAAATCTTTGTTTTTAACAGTTTCTATAATACACCCACCAAGTAGTTGGTTTTCATTATAAAAAGCACAAATTTGTCCTTTGCATATGGCTTCTTGAGGTGAATTGAATACAACTTTTTTTTCTTTAACAAAAAACATACCGAAAGCCGGAGTTTGTCTAGAGCGCACTTGAATTTGAACTTCTTTGTTTTCAAAATAAGATTCGTCAACTAATAAATTGATTTCATTAACAAAAAAACATTGCTCATATAATTGTTCTTTTTTACATACAACAAGTTCATTCGAATCTGTTCTTAATTCTTTAACAAACCAAGGTCCGTTTGGTAAATTAAGGCCTTTTCTTTGTCCAACAGTATATCCAGCAAGACCATTATGGGTTCCTAAAATTTCATTATTATCTGAAATCACATTGCCAGGTTTGAAAATTTCTGGTCTCATTCTTTTTAAAAAGCCCTTATAATCTCCATCAGGAATAAAACAAATATCCATGCTTTCATACTTTGTAGCAACAACTAAATTAAGTTCCTTTGCCATAGTTCTAACTTCTGATTTATTAATAGAAGCTAAAGGAAAGTCTAGCATTTTAAGCTGTTCTTTTGTGGTTAAGGCTAAAAAATATGATTGATCTTTAAATGTATCCTCACCTCTAAAAAGTTCATTTTGTATTTTTTTTACATAATGTCCAGTAACTAAAAAATCAGCATTAACTGTTTTGCAAAAATCCAGTAAATATCCAAATTTAATATATTGATTACAACGACCACAAGGAATAGGGGTAGCTCCAGATTCATAAGTATCAACAAAATCATCAATAACTTTTTCTTTAAATTTTTGAGTATAATCTAAAATATAGTGTTTAAAATCTTCTTGAAAAGCAACATTTTGAGCGTCTTTAATATCTTTGCCAGAACAACAAGTTTTGTTTCTTGAAGGGTCCCCAGATCTATATAATTGAAGGGTTATACCAATTGTTTCAAATCCAGCCCGATGAATTAAAGAAGCGGTAACAGAGCTATCAACTCCACCAGACATAGCAACAACGATCTTACTATTTTTAGGATAACTTTTTTTTAATTTTTCAATATAAAGTTCTAACATAAACACCAACTATTTTGTAAAAATTTTTCTTTATCATACAATATTAATTGTATAAAATTTTTAATTGTTTTTCGATGTTTAAAAAAATTTTTTAGGTTCCTTTTTTATTTTATAAGCATATTTATATATTCTTTTTTAAATGAGTAAGTCACAAGTTTTTAAAAAATAGAGCAAAAAAAGCAAAAAAAACTTTACTTTGATTAATAAATTATCCTTCTACTAAAGTTTTCGAGGCTTTTTCTTTAGCTCGTTCTTGTGCTTTTTTCTTTGGAGTTGATTTTTTAGGTCTATTTGAAACTTCTTTTTTTTCAACAATTCCTAATTGACTAGCAAGCTTAACAACTTTTTCACTAGGTTGTGCTCCAACATTAACCCATTTTTTAAAAGCCTCTGCATTTAAGTTTAGTCTAAAAGGATCAGTGTTTTTAAGCGTTGGCTGATAATAGCCAATTTTTTCAACAAATTTACCATCTCTTTTGAAGGATTGTTCTATAACAACAATATTGTACATTGGTAAATGAACCCTACCACCTCTACTTAGTCTAATTCTTAGCATATACAAAATATTAAACCAAAAAAAACAAAACAACACAACGTATTAGCAATGTTTTTGAAAAAAAAAGATAAAAAATTAACGTTTTTTAATACTTTTTAACTTGTTCATATTATATTTATAAGAATATAATTAATTAATATAAATTTTACTTTTTAAAAATAAACTTTCAAAAGAAGGAAAAAACATGAAAAAATACTCAAAATTATTATTGTCATTAATAGCATCTAATATAGTTGCAGGGCCAAGCAATAAAAGCGAGAAAAGCAATAAAAGCAGTAGTGCTAGTTTGCGAAGCTTTGTCAAAAAACTTAATGTCGCTGGAGGAGACTCAACGATTCACGGAAGTGTAACTTCAACAGCAATAGTTCGAAAAGCTCCAGCCTTATCTGTTAATGCAACAATAATAAGTTGGTGTGAAGAAGCTAGTTCATTTGAAGAGCAAGAAGTTTTGTTTAATTTGTTGGGTGAAAAATTACGTTTTTTACCTGAGTCGGTCATCAAAGAAGCTAAAAAAAAGGTTGTTAAAGAGCTTGAAAAGCTTCGTCAAACACACAAAACAGAAGCTGAGAATAAGGATTACTTTAAGGTTGATGTTAAAAAATATAGAGAGGCTTTAAACGAAATGTTGCAGACTTTTGATAATCATGAACCATTGGTAGGTTCTAATTTTTCAATAAAAAACACAGCTTTGTTTGATGATTTAAAAGGTAATTTTGAATTGACAAATCCTAAGGTTACGTGTGATTTAAATGGCGATTTTTTAAGATTGAAATTTTATAACAACACAAAAAGGACAAGTATCGCACAAATTAAACTAGATGAAAAAAATTTTGTAATACGGCTTTTTAAAAACAAGGATGGAGTTTCTTTTTGTCAATTGGATTTTAATAGTGAAATTAATGAAAGATCTGATGTTATAAAGATGAAGTTTGTTTTTAAAGTGGATGATTTTGTAAAAGTAATAAAAGGCATAGAAAGTGACACATTATTAACTACAAATACTGACACTAATGGTAAGACTTTAGATGGTTTAATATCAAATGCTATATTAAACCAAATTAAAACTTTTGATCATAAAGAAATTGCAGAATTTTTCTCTAAAGCTGATAACATTTTGATTAAAAGCCTATTAGGGACTGAAATTAAGTTTGATCAACCATCTGGCAATTTGATGTATTGTGCCGCTGCCTTTAATCAATCTATTAAAAAACAAAACACAGAACAAACTCAAGACGGATATAATTCGTTTATCATTAAAGCAGAAATAAAAGAGACTCCGTATGTCAATGAAATTAGTATTGGCAACAACAATGGTTTTCAATTTGCTCATTATTATGCAAAAAACGTGGTTGAGATTAACAATAAGGAAATGAAATTATATAAAGATCAAGTAGAGTTGTTAAATGACACCAAAATATCTGATGATGAGAAAAAGAAACAATATAATAATTTGCAAAAAATGACTCGTCAAGAAATAAGCAATATACAAGCAAGCAACGCGTCTTATATTAAAAAACATCCAACAGTTAGCTACTTGTTTGAGAATAATTCTCGTTTGTTTGTAACTCAAGAAGTAAGGGAGTTGGTGAATACTGGCATAAGAAACATGAAAATTGCACAAGAGTCATACAGCAAACTTCAAAAAAAGAATCCTGATGTTCATTATCCCAAATTAGCGCAACCTCAAAAGGTAAAAAAAACTTCTTGTTGTTGTTAAAAAATTAATATTGTATTTTTTCCAAAAACAACCCTTTAGCTGGAGCAGTTAATCCAGCAAATTTTCTATTTTTTTGTTCTATAATTAGCATTATTTTGCTTGAATTTTCTTTTTTTGAAGTTATTTCGAATATAGTTCCAATCATGATTCTAACTTGATGATGTAAAAACGATTTTGCTTGAATTATTGCTGTTATTGATTTATTTTTTTGTTCAAATTTAAAAGATTTAATGGTTCTAACTGGTGAAAGAGCTTGGCATTGAGAGTCTCTAAAACTTGAAAAATTATGATTTCCAACAAAATAATTTGCACACTCCTGTGCTTTTTCTATATCAAATTTCGGAACTAACCAATATCTATTGTTTAAAAAAACATCATGTTCCCCAATTAAAAGATTGTATCTATATTCTTTCATTAAACAAGAAAATCTAGCATGAAAAACATTGTCAACTTCTTTTATATTAATAACAATTATTGTTTCATTTTTTAAAAGAGAATTTAAACTATATTTGACTTTTTCTTTATTAATTTCTTTCAAAATTTCAAAATGAGCACACTGCATTTTTGCATGAACACCTGTATCTGTTCTTCCAGCCGCATGTAATTTTATGTTGTCCCTCAAAATAACACTTAATTTTTCTTCTAAAATTCCTTGAATAGTTCGTTCGTTTTTTTGAAATTGCCAACCTTTATAATTTGCACCATCATAAGCTATTTCTAATAAATATTTCACTTGCAAAATAACTTTATCATTAAACCAAAAAGAATCCTAAAATTGTTAAAAATAAAAAAAATTGTTAACATATTACTATGATAGACAATGGAAAACAAAAAGCATTAGAAGCTGCTATGGCTCAAATTGAAAAAGCTTTTGGCAAAGGCAGCATTATGCGTTTTGGAGATAAAAAAATCGAAAAAATGGAAGCAATTTCTACTGGATCATTAACGTTAGATTGTGCCCTTGGAATTGGTGGATTTCCCGAAGGTAGAATTGTTGAAATTTCTGGAGAGGAAAGTTCTGGTAAAACAACGTTAGCTTTGCATGTTATTGCGGAGGCGCAAAAAAAAGGTGGAATTTGTGCTTTTGTAGATGCCGAACATGCTTTGGATATAAATTATGCTAAAAAAATAGGTGTAAAAGTTGAAGATTTACTTATTTCTCAACCAGATAGTGGTGAACAAGCGTTAGAAATTGTTGATAGTTTAGTTAGATCAGGGGTCATTAAATGTGTAGTGATTGATAGCGTTGCAGCCTTAGTTCCTAAAGCTGAGTTAGAAGGAGATATGGGTGCAAGCCATATGGGTCTTCAAGCTAGATTAATGAGTCAGGCACTTAGAAAGTTAACAGGATCTATCTCCAAAACAGGTTGTTTGGTTATTTTTATTAATCAAGTACGTCAAAAAATTGGTGTAATGTTTGGAGATCCAGAGACAACAACAGGTGGTGTTGCTTTAAAATTTTATGCATCTGTTAGAATCAAAGTTAAGCCTTTAACAATGATAAAAAAAGACGATAAAGTTATTGGCCGAGAAATTGCTTTGAGAATTATAAAAAACAAGTGTTTTGCCCCAGGAGCAGTGGCAAAAACAGTAATTATGTATGGCGTTGGTATTTCTAAGGTTGATGAGTTAGTCGACTATGCATTAAGTTTTGATATTATAAAAAAAGCAGGTTCTTGGTATTCAATTGGCGATGAAAAAATTGGTCAAGGTAGAGATGCTGCAATTTTATATATGAAAACAGCACCTCAATCTTTAATTGATAAAATAACAGATAAAGCAAAACAAAGTATTGGTCTTATGATCAATGAAGATTACTCTAAAAATGAATTGGAAGATCAAGAAGATGATGTAACCGGATTGTCTTCAGAAGAAGATATTGAGAAATAATTTATAGAATATACATTTATGTTTTTTTATTTTAATTAAGTTACAATTTTTTTTAGGAGAATTTTATGAATACAGAAATGAAGAAAAAAATTGAAGAATTAATTGCAGATGCTTTGGAATATGATGTTTTAACCGAAGATGAAGATTTAGGTGGAATAATGTTTGAAGATGAGCTAGTTGGTAAAAACAGTTCAGAATTATTAAATTTATTAATGGCAGATAGAGAGCTTTTATCTAAAATTGAAGAAGCATTACGTGAAGCAAAAGCAGATGAGGATGAAGAAGACGAAGAGAGTGAAGAAGATGAAGAAGGCGAGGATAACGAATAGAAGAAATTCAACATCTGGAACTTATGATGATTCAAAAATTTTAGAAAACGAAACTTTTAAATCTTGCAATGTTTTTTGCAATAGTTTATCCAATACTTTATCTAATCGTTGGTTTGATTTATTAAAGGAATCCTTACCTGATTCAAAAGGATTACCAGAAAACGAAATGAGAGTAGTCTCTAATAGATCGTTTGATGGATCTTTTTCCGAGTTGGAAGGAAAAATTAAAAATGTTTACTAAGAATATGATTCAGAAGAGAAGTTGGATAAGTCGCTTTCGGTTCTGCATCAGAATCAAGTCTTGAAAAAAGTTTCGCAGAAACAGAAGAGGTAAAAGCTTGTTTATTAAAATTGTTCGGCAGTTTTTTGAAAAAAAACAAAAAAAATGAAGTTTAAAATGTTTTTAGTGAAAACACAAAATCTAGATAAGGCTGTTTAGACGATGAGTTATTAATTTGTGAAGAGGAAGACGAAATAAAAATTCCCTTTTACTTTTTCATTTGATCTTAAACAACCAGATAATGAGGAGCAACAGGATCAGATTATAAGAGATTATAGATTGATTGTAAAAAACAAAATGAAAAATCGTGCAAATTTAGTAAAAGTCAGACAATTTTTGGAAAAAACGAAGTAATTGAACTATGAAAATATTGCAAAAATTAATAAAAAATGGTTTTTAATGGTTAAAATCAGTATGTTTTAAAGAAAAAGAGCTAAATTTTTCAGCAAAAGTTGTGTTTATTGGCAAAATCAACAAAAATTAGATTCCTTTAATCCCTTTTTGAATAGAAGATAAACAACTTATAGAACAGCTTGAAGCAAAAAGAAATATAATTAGTTTATAAAAAAATCTTTATTTTAAATGTTGTTCTAAATTATAAATTACTTTTTCTACAATTTCTATATGATTTTGACTTTTTTTATCAATTTTATCTTGCTCTAGCTGTTTTTTAAGATTGTCTATTTCTATTTTTAGGAACATTTTTCCTTTTCCTTTTTTTAGACAATTTTTTATAATTTGTGAGTTGTTTTTTTTAGTAGTTGAAGGTTTAGGAGCACATAAATAATTTAATGATAAAATAGCAATTATTATTTTTTTCATTTTTTACCTCTTATTGTTATTTTATAAAAAAAAAATTTATAAATTATTAATTTTGTTTGGATTTTTATATTGATATATAAGTGTAGCTATTATAACAATAGAAAACCCCAACAAGCAATAATCATATTTGGTCAAAACTCTTTTGGTTTTTTGTTGTGTTATTGCAGAAGTTTCAGCAATTTCATTTTTATGTAAAGAGACTAAGTATGGCCTTCCTTTTTGATCTTCATGACAAAAAAACGTTTGTTCTGTTTGTGTTGAGGCTATCATTTCTTTTTCGGTTTTTATTTTTATTTCTAAATATTTTTTTTCAAAAGTCTCCATTAACAAAAATGTTTCAAGTATATCCTTTTTGTTAAAATCAAGTTCTTCTATATATTCTTCACAAAAAGAAAGTATAATTTTAGCAAGAACTTGTTCAAATAACTCTTGTTCTGTTAATTTTTCTTTATCAAAAAAAACAGGATACCTAGATAAATTATTTAATTTTTCTATTAAGTTAAAATGAACTTGTTGTTCATTTTGAGTGTTTTTTGTAAATATTTGATTTTTTGAGTTATATAAATTTTGATACTGTTTTGAAACTTCTGATGTAAAAAAATTAACTTCCTTAACAGTCTCGTTAAGTTTTAAATTATGTACCTTTATAGTGTTATCATCGTTTTTATCTAGCAAACAATTGCTTCCAAAAGCATTAACTTGAGTACAAATAAGATCCATTAAATAAGGAAAAAATTTATTTTTTTGAAAAACATGTTTGATTATTTGTGTTTGTTCGTTAAACTCATCTTTTTTTTGCTTGTCTAAAAAATCTTCAACCAAAGATTCTTGTGTTAAGAAAAAAGAGGCTAAATAATTATGTATTAAAGGTTCTAATTTCTCAACTAAATTAAATTTTATAAATGAATTGTAAGTATCAGTTAAATTTAAGTTTTGGCTCTTCTTTTGATTTATTTTAAATAAATAAATAGCTCTTCTTAATGAGTGTAGCTCTGATAACCAATATTCTTTATTAGCAAAATCTGGAATGTTCAAAATAATTGTATTTATATATGGATAATTAAGAAAAGTTTTTTCATTTATTTGCGGTGATTTTGCTGTGTTTATAAAAGCTGTAATTCTTTTTCTTATACTTTCTTCAGTTGTTAAAGTTTTCTTTTTGTTTTCTAATTTTTGTTGAAGACAATCGGTTAAGCTTGAAATATTAAAAAAAATAAAAAACATTGTTTTTTTCATAAATTTAATATTTTCATATAGAAGTTAAATTTTTATTATTATTTATTTATTTATTTTGATGCTTGTTTTTAAAATTTCATATTTTGTTAGATGATCATTAAAACGTGATTCTTTTATAAGGGGTTGAAAAAATTCTGGTGAGCTTTTTAACAAAGTAATAAATCTATCAACGTGTTCAAAAATTTCTTTGCTTAATCTTTCAAACATATCCGGGCTTTTGAACTTGTTGGTTATATTTTTGTTTGGAAGTGTTAATCTCATTTCTGGCACAATGAAAAATTCATCTTTTTCGAAATTTAAAAAAGATGTGAAATCCTCTAAAAAGCGAATTAAATTCATGTAAAAGTCTTCTTTATAAGGATCTTTGTTCGTCAATATATTTAATCGTAAAACAATTAAAAGAGCATCTAAGGTTTTTATGAAATATACCCACTCTGTAAAGGTTTCTGGTGCTTTTAAGAATAGAGCGTTTCTGTATTTGGGATCAACAAAAATTTTTTTGAATAGAGCTTCTTTTGTTATAGGTTTACTATCAAGACCTGTTTTTTTGGCTATGGCTTTAGTATCAATACATGTTTTTTGTGTTGTAGTTTTGATAGAAGAAATACTAGTTTTTTTTGTGCCAGAATTAGTAGAAAATAAATGGTGATTTAGTAAAAAAAATAAAAAATGTTTCATTGTGAAATTATACTATTTATTAATGTAATTTAAAATATTTTAAAAGCATGAAGATTCTGGAACCAAAGGTTCATCAGAATTATTAAAATAATTTTCCAATAGCTCATCATTTGACGAGTTCATATTTACCTGTCTTTTATTTTTTTTATCACCAATAGTAACAGCTTGAATTAATATAAAGAAGTAAATTAAAGCAGAAGCGGCAGAAATCATGATTAAAATAGAGCTAACCTTTATAATAGATTTAGTTTCCTTGTTATTAAGCTCATTGTTTATTTTTTTTATAACAGGACAATAATCTTTTTCTAATTTTAGGCCAATATATTGAGCATAAGAAACATTATCTTTTATATTAAAATCTACGTTAGAAGAAAAAACGATATCTTTATATAGGTATTCATTTGTAATTGCTTTTTTAATTTTCAAAATTTTATTTTTCTTATCGGTATCATTTAATGTCAAAAAATTATTAACGAATAAAAGCTTTCTTATTTCAATTAATTGCATTAAAAAATTTATTTTTTTTGAATGCTCAGAAAAAATTTGATCTTCATCTAACTGTAAAAAAGAAAAGATGCTGTTTTGTTGATCAATTAAAAGTTGTTTTATGGCTAAAAACTGACTGTTTTGTTGATTTTTAAACAATTTGAAAAAAAAATGCTCTTTATTATCAAGATCTTCAAGGTTGGGCAAAGCTTTTTTGATAAACTGTTCATTATTTGTGGCTTGTATGCTAAAAAACAATAAAAAATGAACATAAAGTTTCATGAAGAAAATTGTATCAATAAATTTTAAATTTTATATTAAATTAAAGTAAATAAAGGAAAAGTTTTTTATAAATTTAAATATTTATATCGTTTGAAGGTGAAAAATCTTGATAGATAACATTATATATAGCAATTCCAGTTAACAAGACAAACAAAGCAAAAACAAAGCTTTTTTTTGTGTTTGATGGCCCATTTGAAGAGGTTGTTTCTTCTGAATGAAATTGTTCTCCTTTGCCTTGAGTATTGTGTTGAAATTTTTGAGCTTCATGAACTTTAGAAAAATCTGCCAAACTAGAGCGAGAGGATGATGCAGATGTTAAATCAATTGGAGCATTATAAAAAAAAATAAATAAAAAAAAAGATAAAAACAGAGGATTGAAAAATATTTTCATGAATTGAATCTAAACTAAAAAATTAAATAATCCATAAAATTAAAAAATAATTTTGATAAAAAAGTGGGCGCTATAGGATTCGAACCTATGACCCACTGATTAAGAGTCAGTTGCTCTACCAACTGAGCTAAGCGCCCTAATAAAAGCAATATCATAAAAAACTGAAAAAATCAAATATATAAAATTATAAAGAAATTATGATAAAAAAAAGATATAAATGAAAATACTTAATAGAAAAGCAAAATTCGAATATGAAATTTTAGAAAAATTTGAATTTGGCATAGTTTTATTATCAAGTGAAATAAAAGCAATAAGAGAAGGTAAATTAAGTTTTAATGATTCTTATTTGGGATATAAAATTCCGCATTTATGGATATATAATTTACACATAGGAAATTATAAAAATTTAGAGCATGAAAATAAAAGAGATAGAATAATTTTGTTAAAAAGAAAAGAACGAAATAAAATAATATCAAAAATTCAAAAAAAAGGTTTAACATTAGTGCCATTAGAATTATTTTTTAATAAAAGAGGATATGCAAAATTGTTGTGTGGATTAGGGCAAGGAAAAAAACTATACGATAAAAGACAAACAATAAAAGAAAGAGATCAAAAAAAAGAGAAAGAAAGTTTGTTAAAACAGATTTCTAAGTAAGAAACTCTCTTAAAATATATACAATAAAAAATAACCAATGAAAAAATTATTTCAAAATTTCAAAAATTTCACCATCACAATAAAAATATTTTTTTTGATGACAGGCCTTAGAAGCTTTTTGTTTTTTAGAGTAATAATAAAAAATTTTTTTCTTTAAAGAAAAAATTTGAGATAATTTAAATAAATAATTTTGAGCAACAAAGCATTCGTTTGAGTTATCTTTGTTCGACTCTAACCCAACATAAGCCCTCATGGTTTCTTCTAAAGAAGTACACTCTTTTGTCCAAGGACCATTTTCAGGGGAGATAGTAATTAAAAAAAATAAAAACATAAACTAATTATAAAGATATTAATAAATATAAAGGATATCAAGTTAATTTTATTTAAAAGTTCAAATAAATTAACAATAATGTTAAATAAATTATTATCCTAAATCCCAGCTTTGTTTTTCTTTATGGTGAATCTGCTTTGCACTATTGTAAAAAAATTCATAAATAATTTTTGTTAAAATATTTAATTTCTTGTTGTTTTTTTCTGAAGTTAAACTCATAATAACTTCAGATTCTGTTTTTTTCTTTGAATCAAAAAATTTTTGAGTGGGATTATATGAATTTCTTTTAGCGTATTTTAAAGCATCTAATAAACTATTTAAATCAAATTTTAGTGTTTTTAAATTTTCAGATGCTAAATTTATTTTTTGTGAATCATAATCTAAAGCGTTTAACATGTTAGTTATAAGTTTAAGTTTTGATAATAATTTTAATATATGCTTATAGTCTTTTTTCGTTAATATTTTTTTAGTCTGATAATTTGTATTAAAATTTTTTAAGAACTTAATAATAATAGATTTTTGTAAGTTTAAAAGTTTAATAGCGTTATCTCTATCTTCAACAGACATGATTTTGACAATGCTTGGAATTCTATAATTTGAAGAATACCAATCATGTATAGATAAAGAGTATTTAAAAGAAGGATCTTTTGAATAATTTTTAAACATTAAAACATTCATTAAAGAGATAAGGCCAACATTGGTAAGAGGTGAGGAATATCTCTTAAAAAAATTTGAAAAACCGGGGTTTTTTAGGTTGTGATTTTTTTCAGCACTAGAAACAGACAATAAAAACATCCCAGAAAAAGCATCGTTCAACGCTAAATATAAACCATTAATTGCATTAGCGGTGTTTGGCAAAACGCAATCAATTTGTATGTTTTCAATGTTTGAATTTATTGTTTCTTGAATTTTCATTAAAAAATTTAAGAAATTTTCATTATCTAAATCTCTAATGTTATTTATTCCCTGAATTAAGGAAGCAACTGATGTAATTTTTTTATTGGCATAATCAACAATAGAAGAAATTTTGTAAAATTTAAATTCTATCAAATGATTATTTGTTTGAAGATATGCGAACCAAATGTTTCTAATTTTTTCTTCTAAAGTGGCTTTTTCTTTATCGTTTGTTGTTTTTTGAAGTAGATCGTTAAAAAAAAGTATTTCATAAAAGATAAATAATTGTTCTAATTCTTTGTCAAAAGCATCAAAAAAAGATTCAATTTGTATCAGTAAATTTTCTACCAAATTAACAAAAATATCGTGATTAACGTCTTTTGATGAGTTTTTTAAATAATTGATTAAAAACTCCTTTGTGTTTTTATTCTTTTCTTTTAGTATTTGTTCGGAGTGTGACATAAAGTTTTTAAAAAGTTGTTCTTTATTTTTTAAAAAATCACAAGTTGTTTGATTAGAAGCTCTATGTAGAGATAAGCCTTGAAAATAGGTATTTATATCATTATTATTTTCAAATAACTTATTTAAATTTACTATTTGTATAAAATCATTAAAAAAAATTTGTTCGTTTGAACCTAGGGGAGAAGCTTCAGTTGTTTGGTTGTTAGTTTTTTCAGGTAATGAAGAATAATTATTTAATTTTTTCTTCCGCTCTGAGTTTAAGCTTTTTGAATTTATATATGTGCGTTTTAAAACTTGATTAGTTTTTGTTTTCTTTTTAAACCTTTTATGAAGTTTACTTGTTTTTATGCGTTCTTCTTGAGGCGTATTGTCATAATTAGCGCTTAAATTTTGATTTTGTTGAACATGAGAATTAGCCCGTTGTTTTTTTGTGGTGACTTTTAAGTTAGTGTTTGGGGGTTGTATTACGAAAGGACGGTCCGGTTGTTGCTGCAATTCAGCAGATAAAAGCTTTTCACCCATTAAAAGACTAGATAAAAAGATTGTTTGAAGTTTTTTCATTTTTTGTTTCTCCTGTTATCTATTTTACAATGCCGATATGTAAAATTTGTTAAGTGGCAAAAAAACAAGGAGAAAAATTTGTAAAACTGATTTATTTAAGCCCCATAACGCCTTTTTTGTCGTCTTTTTTAACTTCATGAACTCGATTTAACTAAAAAAACATGATAAAACTGAAAGTATATAATGCACAGGCCAAAAAAATTTTCGGAAGTAATAGGGCAAGAGATTCCAATTCAATTAATAAAAAATGGTTTAAAGAATAAGCTTTTGCCAAGGGCAATTATTTTTTATGGATCATCAGGAGTAGGCAAAACTACGCTAGCAAGGTTGATAGCAGCAACATCTTTTTGTTTATCAAAAGAAGAAAATGGTGATGTTTGTGGTGAATGTGCAATGTGTAAAGGAGTGCAAAACGGAAGCATTCCAGATCTTTTAGAGTTTGATGCAGCAAGCCACACAAGCGTGGAAGATATTAGGGAAATTTTAGATTTATGTAATTATGTTCCACAATCAGGAAAAGAAAAGATCTTCATTATAGACGAAGCTCATATGCTTTCAAGAAACGCAATAGCAGCATTATTGAAAACGTTAGAAGAAACAAAAGAGGGAATAAGGTTTATATTAGCAACAACAGAAATAGATAAAATATCAAGCGCAATAAAGTCGCGATGTTTTTGTGTGCCATTGCAAGATCTTGATAAAGAAAATGTATGCGAATGTTTAAAATCAAGCGCAGAAGCAGATGAAATAACTATTGACGAAGAAAGTATAGAACTAATATCAAAAGTGAGCTATGGCTCAATGAGAGAAGCTTTAAGTGTTTTTTACAGAGCTGCAATGTTAGATAAAAAAATAACCAAAAATAGTTTAATGAAAATTTTATCATATACAGACGAACAGATTATAGAAAAAATAGCTAATTTAATTTTGGCTGGAGACTATAAAAACCTTTATGAAGTCTTAATGAAATCATTTTATGAAGACAAGACAGTAGCTATTTCAATTATAAGACAACTTTTAGATTTTTTTAAAAAAAACTATGAAAATTCTAATCAAAAAGAAAAAATAGTGAAGGTTTTGATAAGTTTAAATAAATTACACTTAGAAACAATGAAAACATCGATGTATAATGAGGTAGCCTTAATTACATTGTGTGAAATTGCACAAGCCTTCAATTAACCTTGTTGACAAACCTGTTTTTTAAATATAAATATAAATTACGAGAATGTTCAAATTATTAAATTTTGTTTTATTTTGTTCGTTTATTAAAATGGCAAGCCCAGTTGGTCTCCAATCGTTTAATGAAGGAAGGAAAAATTTCTCGGCCCAGCCTAACCCAACTCAACTTTCATCAAAACAGTCTGATTTGACACAGCCTGCAGATCCAATACAAGCTCATACTCCTAACTTGCTTCAACCAATCTCTATTCAATATCAAGGGTGCCAAGATTCCTTAGTTCAACCTAACCAGAGCCGATTTTTCTTAGCACAGCTTGAGTGGGGACAACTTTACTCTGCCCAGTCTGAATCGGTCCAGTCTAACCCAAGTCAACTTTCATTAACGCAGTCTGATTTGATACAGAATGCAGATCCAAGACAAGCTTTTTCTTATACTCCTAACTTGCTTCAATCAACCTCTACTCAATATCAAGGGTGCCAAGATTTCTTAGTTAAACCTAATTGGAGACAATCTTTCTTAAAACATCTTGATTTGTCACAGCCTTATTCCGTGCCGCTTTACTGGGAACAGCATTATTCCGTCGAGACTGAATCGGCTCAGTCTAAACCAATTAAACTTTCATCAACGCAGCCTGAATTATCACAGACTTTGCCGGTTAATTATTTAGATCCTTGTTTAGAAGGAGATCAAAGGATATTGCTGGAACAAAAGTTGTTTTTTTATGAAGAACAAAAGAAACTCTTACTAGCTAGAATTCAACCGTTATGCGATCTATCTTATAAATACTATAAAGTTATAACAATTTTTAATGCAAACTCTTTTGGAGATAAAGGAAATAGTTTGTTTGTTGAGGAGTCACAAAAATTTAAACAAGTTTATGATAAAATTTTTCATGATGCACAGATAGAACATTCTAAGATTAGCAGTCTTATGACGCAGTTACTCCGTCAGATTAGAGAGAAACAGTACTTTATTCAAAAAACGAAGCAATTTCTGATTAACATACAAAAAAACGATTTAAACAATCAAAAGAAAACAGACAAGAAATCATTTGTTTAAAAAAACATGTTTTTATTTTATAATTCAACTAATGTTAAAGGTTTCAAAAAATTTTTTAGAAAGATTTTTATCAAGTGTTTTTATAATGATTTTTATAATAATTTTTAATAAAAAAATGCAATTTTTAATGCTTTTTTTATCATTTTTAATGCTTTTTGAAGTGTTTTTTGCAATAAAATTAGCTAAAATTTCACGTTTAAAAAAAGTAGTTTTTATTACAATTAGTGTTTTTATTATTTTAACGTTTGCTTTTTTTGTGTCAAAAGGTTTTTTTTTACTAAGATTCATTCTTTCTACTTTTGTTGTAGATACAAGTTCCTACATAGGTGGGAATCTTATAAAAAGCAAAAAAATATTTAAAATAAGCCCTAATAAAACGATTGCTGGATATATTTTCGGCATAATTTGTGGTTCAATTGCCTACTATAACTTAATAGAAGTTAACTGTTTTATATCAATTATGCTAACATTTTCAGCTATATTAGGTGATTTATTAGTTTCATATTTAAAAAGAGAGTTAAGCATTAAAGATTTTTCTAAAATAATTCCAGGACATGGTGGTTTATTCGATAGATTTGATAGTTTGTGTCTTTCATATATTTTTTATAACATCTTGTTATAATGTTCAAGAAATATTTATTAATATTTTTCATGATAATATATCAAAACAACGCAAATTTCGTTTGTTTTTTAAAACAATCTAGGTTTAATAATAGAGTTAAAGCTAAATTAATAAGAATATATCATTGGTCGAAATTGCAAAAAAAAGATTTAAAAATAAAGAAAACAAAGCTTTTATTATATCCATTTGGAGGTGGAGATCTTCTTTACCCATTAATTTTTTTTCCTGATATTCATGAATTTATTATAATTGGCTTAGAGCCAGCTGGTAAAATAGTAAAAACAAATGATTCTCATGGGTATATTTCTTTGAATTTAAGGGTTTTATATGAAATGGGATATTTCGGAACTAAGCAAATGGAACTTGTTTTTAACGAAGGAATGATTTCTTTAATGAACCAACAATTAATAGCTTTAAAAGCAACCAATATAAATATAAAGTTTTTTGAAAAAGGATTTACGATTTATTTTAAATTGAATAAAAAAAACAAAAAAGTTACATATTATTCAATGAATTTATCTGATAATAATGAAGAACGTTGGAGTGAAATTTTATCTGTTCATAAGAATTTCACTGTATTTCTAAAGGGGGTTTCATATATTTTGCAACAAAAAAACTTTAATAAAATTAGAGATTTTTTAATTAGCAGATCCAACGTTATTTTGCAGGATGATACGGGATTTAGTTATGATTTTTTAAATCGTCATCAATTTAAAATTTATTTATTTGGAAATTATTTTGAGCCACTTGAAAGCGAAGATAATTTTCATGTATATTTTCAAGAAAATTTAATGCTTGCCTATTTAAATAATGAAAACATTAATCTTTTTGATATAAGTTATAATGAAGAAAATTGGCTTTTTGCATTAAAAAAATAGCGCTTTTTTTTATAATTTTGTATACTTTTTGTGATGCAAAATATTAGAGTTTTTTGTGATGGAGCGTGTTCTGGAAATCCTGGAAGAGGTGCTTGGGGATATATTGTTATTGATCAACTAGGTAGGCAGCTCTTCTCTGGTTCTGGTTTTGAAAGGTTTACCACAAATAATAAAATGGAGCTAACCGCTGTCATCGAGGCTTTAACATTATTAAATGATATAGAAGTAGTACTTGATAGTAAATACGTTATGGATGGCATAACATCTTGGATTCATGGATGGAAAAAAAACAATTGGAAAACAAAAAGTGGATTGGTGAAAAATTTAGATTTATGGAAAAAATTAGATAGTTTAGTTTTAGAAAAAAAAATAAAATGGCAGTGGCAAAAAGGGCACAATAATTCTTTGCATGATTATGTTGATAAATTAGCTAGAGAAAGTATACTTGCTTAAATTTTGTTGTTTAAATTAAAAATGTTTTTGTGGGTAAATTTGTTGATTAAAACACTTTTAACTGGACCTTATAACTAGATTTTTTTCAAAACTTGAATTTTTAATAAAATTAAATTACCATCATTATATGAAAAATTTAAAATTATTTATGTCTTTGACTTTTTTAAGCTCTTTGTTTGTTTTTTCGGCTCATAATAAAGCAAAAAAAGAATCTTCTAATGGTGAAAAAATATCAATACCAACACAAAAGGCTTTTGTTCGTTTAGAAAGCGCATTTGCAAGGAGCGTTGGATATTTAAAAATCAAGTCTCTTATCGAATCAGAAAGAAGAAAGTTAGAAGATTTGAGGCCACAGATTACAGCTAAATATCAGGCAATCGTTTCAGACACACAAAAAACCAATGAAGAAAAACAAGTTGCATTTCAAGAATTGGAAAAAGAGGTGAGAGATAAAATTTCAAAGGCTCAAGAATTAGAACAGAAATTTCATTATGTTGTTTCAGATTATATTAAAAAATTTTTATATAAGAATATAAATAAATATACTGAAATTTTGGCTATTGATAAAAATAATTTTTTACATCTTTACAATGATGATTATTTAAATATCGCTTATGTTGATTTAACCAATGACTTTTTATCTGGTTTGGAGCAAGAATTGAAAAAATTTGGAACAAATTAATTTGATTAATAATTAATCATATATTTTAATTTAGTAATAACATTTTGGTTTTGCTTAATTTTTTTATTCCATTTTTTCTTTTGCGTTAATTCCTAAACAATAAAAACATTCTTTAGCTATTTTTAAAAATGATTTTATAATTTTTATTCTTGTTTCAGTTTCTATTGGATTTTTTTCAAGGATAATTCTATCGTTTTCATCTATTTTTCCAATTTGCCATAGTTTGTGCATTTTTTCGCATAATTTTTTTGTATAATTGGCGAGTTTGTGTGGGGCTAAATCTTTTGTTGAATCTCTTAATACAGAATCAAACGAGGACATTGTTATAATAAAATCTTGAACTTCTTTTTTTTCAAAAAAAACACTTTTTTCATTTATAGTTTCTGTTTTTAAATTTTCAGCTTTTCTTAAAATGGAGCAACCTCTTGCAAAAGCATATTGGCAATAAAAAACAGGGTTTTTCAACGTTACATTTACAGCGCTTTCATAGTTGAATACAAATTGTGTATCTGCAGATTTTTCTAATATCATGAATCTTAATATATCTGGTGAAATTTCTTTTATGAAATCTTGTATTCTAATTGAATTGCCCATTCTTTTTGAAAACTTCACTAACGATCCATCATGCTCAAACGAAACCATTTGGCAAATTGGCGTATAGTGCTTTATTTTATTATCTAATAATTTTGTTGCGATTTTTATTCTGTTTGCATAACTATCATGATCTGCTCCTAATGTGCACACTAAAAATGAAAATCCTCTTTCTATTTTATAAAAATGATATCCTATGTCTGGAGCAAAATACGTCCAAGATCCATCTGATTTTGTTAAGGGTCTATCTTGATCATCTCCTAGTAATGTTGTTTTTAATAATGTTAATGCATTTTTTGAAATTTTGCCTTTTGAAACCTTTTTCTCTTCTCTTGTGTTATTTTCTATATAGCCTTTTTCTTCTAATATTTTTAAAGCTTTCTCAATATATTTTTCTTTGATAATTGTGCTTTCATAAATCCAAATATCATGATTTATATTTATATTTTTTAAATCGTTTTTTATTTCATTTACAAAAAAATTTACTGCAATTTTTTTTATTTCATCTATTGTTGCATCTTTTTTTAAGGTTTGGGCTACATCTTGCATTTCTGAGCCTTTGTATCCATTTTCAGGAAATTTATAATGAATATTCTTTAATTCACATAATCTTGCATAGATAGACTCTGCCATTAAGTTGATTTGATTTCCTCCATCATTTACATAATATTCTTTAGTCACATCATAATTTGTTTTTTCTAAAATTCTAGCAATTGAATCACCTAGAATCGCGTTTCTAGCGTGTCCAATATGTAAATATCCAGTTGGGTTAACAGAACAAAATTCAACGTTTGTTTTTTCTCTTTTTCCTATATTTGGTAGAATTTCTTCGTTTAGAATTTGATCATTTTTTTTTTGAAAATATTCACCTTTTAAGGTTAAATTTAGGTATCCTTTTATTACTTCTACTTTTTCTATCAATTTATTTTTTAATAAACATTCTTTTAATTTTTCTTTTTCTTCATTTGAAAATTTGTTTTCGAAAAGTAAATTTGAGCAATAATGGCCAGATATATTACTGTTTATAGGCAATATATTAATTTTTTCAAAATTTGAATCAAAATTTTTTATTTGAAGTAAAGCTGAATGAACTATTTCTTTTATATCTGAATAAAACAATTTTTTCTCCCGTTTTTTTATGATATCACATAAAAAACAATTAAGTTATTATGGTAATTTATTATATGATTTTTGTAATTTTCCACCAAATAAAACCAGAAATAAGCCATAAAACAAAAATGAATGAGGAAAATAGTAATCCATATTTGTTAAATTCTTTTGAGTCACAGTTAAATGTTTTTGTGATTAAAATTACTTCGCTAGCTGAATAAGTTGTTAATCCAGCAAACAGGTTGCTAACATATGATAATAATAATGCGCTAAAAAATGGATCATAGTTATATTTTATACATAAATCAAAGCTTATTAAAAACAATGCGCTAGCATGAACTGTGGAACTGGCAAAAAAATATTGAGAATACCCGTAAAAAATTAAAATAAATAAAATTTCATAATTAGCTGGTATATTATTTAATAAACTTGCGAACAGCGTTGTTAAAAAGGCGAAAGAATCGTATTGCGTAATTAAAGAGCTAAGCATTAAAAGATTAGACATCCAAAAAAACAGGCTCCAGGCTTCTTTATGGCTTAAAACATCTTCTTCAAAGTTTAATATATCTAAAAACAAAAAAACGAATAAAGATGCTAATAAAACACCTAGAAAGGGGATTTTTAATATAGGTGCTATAAACCAAAATGGAAATATTGATATAAAAATCGTTAAAATTAAAAAATCATTAAAAGAAAAAGAATCGAAGGCAATCATTTCTTCTTCGATTTTTTTATTTATTTTTTTTAAATTTTTAGTTTTAGGATCCATTATATGGTGAATTAAGAACGTTGTTGCAATTAAGCAAACAATGCCGGGGAATAATCCATTTAACATCCAATTTTGTGCTGATATATATACGTTAAGTGTTTTTGTAATTTCTTGAATATAAAAATTTCCAGAACTAGCGGTGAAAAACATTGCAGATGCAATTGTGTTACTATAAACAATCACTTTTATAATTGTATCTTTTAATTTTTGGTCTTGTTTAGAGAGTATATCAAAAATTGAAGCAACTATAGGAATGAAAATTCCTCCAATTCTGGCTGTGCTAGTTGGTAAAACCAAAGCAAAAACCACTGTTAAAAAGCAAAAACCAAAACTTAGTGATAAAGTTGATGTGCCAAAAAAATACATAATATATATTGAAACCTTGCGCGCTAATCCAGACTTTATTAATGCTTGAGATAAAAACAAAAAACACATAATTTGCCATATTATCGGTTGGCAAAAAGCCTTTAAAAGACTTTTTGTTGAAAAAACTTTTAATAAAAGACCAACCGTCATAGATAACATAGTCATTGAGCCTGAATCAAAAAAATTAAAAATAAAATTTGAAATTGTAAACAAGAACAAAACCGTTATTTTATATTTATGAATTGTTACAAATGAGGTGGACGATATTAAAGTAAAAATGAAAAGAATTTGATAAATTTTATTTGTATCTAGTTTTTTTAAAAAGTTCATTAGTCAAATCTTATCACAAATTCCAAATTAAAGCTAATTTGTTGTTGTTTTTAAGGATTCTTTTATTTAGTTTCTTGGCAACAAACACCAGATAATCAATCATTTATTTTATTTATCAATATGATTTATCAATATGTTTTTCACATGCTGTGGAAAATAATGGGGAAAAAACCCGTGGCTGCCCGTTTAAAACCATTGATTTAATGTTTTTAACTTTGTAAATTATTTATATGGCTATTTTTATTTCGACCTTTGTTAATGCAATGGACGTTAAAAATAGAGTTGTTGTTCCTAAAGATTTTCGTGCAATGTTATCTGATTACTCTGCTTTTGTGGCTTTTAGATCACACAAACTTAACGCTGTTGATTGTTTTACAATGAAAAAAATGGAAGAATTAAGCGAAAAAATTGATAGAGATTATGATGGCTTTTCTTTAGATAGAGAGTCTCTTGAATCGGCTGTTTTTGCAGATGCGGTTATGTTGAAGTTTGATAAGGATGGAAGGGTTGTTATTCCAGATTTATTATTACAGCATGCAAATATCTCAAATCAAATAGCTTTTGTCGGAAAAGGTTCAACTTTTCAAATATGGGAGCCAGAAGCTTTTAAAAATCATCAAGAAACAGTTAGAAAGAAGTTATTGGAAAAAAAATAAATATGCATATTTCAGTAATGAAAAAAGAGGTAATTGATTTATTAAATGTTAAAGCTGGTCAGTTATATATAGACTGCACTTTTGGTCAAGGAGGACACACTGAAGCAATTCTTGAGCAAGGTGGTGTTGTAATATCAATAGACAGAGATTCTTCCACCTTAATTTATGAGAATCGAATCAAAAATCAATTTCAAGATAATTTTAAATTTGTTAATGACTCTTTTTCAAATATATTTGAAATTTGGCAAAACAATGCTTTTCCTGTTAAACCAGATGGGATTTTGTTCGATTTAGGTTTTTCTTCTAATCAAATAGAGGATCCTAATAGGGGATTTTCATTTTTATATGACTCTTCTTTAGATATGAGATATGATAATCACGAAAATTCTGAAACGGCTTTAACTTTAATTAACTCTTTAAAAGAAGAGGATTTATCAGAGATTTTTATAAAATATGGAGAAGAGTTTAATGGAAAAAAAATTGCTAAAAAAATTTGCACCTCAAGAAAAATTAAAAAAATAGAATCTTGCTTTGAATTTTTAAAAATTTTAAGTGATTTTAATCAAAGTTCAAAAAAACATTACGCAACAAAAATTTTTCAAGCTTTAAGAATTTATGTTAACAAAGAATTTCAGCATATAGAGAAAGGAATAGATGATGCAATGAAAATTTTGAAACCTTTTGGTAAAATTGTGGTAATAACATTTCATTCATTGGAAGATAGAATAATAAAAAATAAATTTCAAAATAAAAATATTTTATATCCAACAGAGGCAGAAATAAAAGAAAATGTTAGGTCTAGATCTGCAAAAGTTAGATGGTTTATTAATAATTTGAATGAAGAGGAGCTGGATATTTAAGATGATAATTTATAGCATTATAATAAAATTAAGGAGAAAAAAATGTTAAAGTGGTTTTTTGTTTTGTTGTGTTTTTTGCTTTTTATTTCAAAATCTTATGTTTTTTACTTGGGTAAAATAAAAAATAATTTGATACAAGAATCAAAAAAAGTGAAAGACGATTTAAGCTCCTTAAAAGTAGAATGGCGATATTTAAATAATCCCAAAAGAATTCAAAAATTAAGTGAGAGAATTTCAAAAGAATTAAGTTGAAAAAAATATGAATAAAAGCTACAAATTAAATTTATCGATTTTGTTGTTTCTGTTTGCTGTTTTTCCAATAAAATTGACTTTTTTATATTTTGTTTTTTCAAAACCTGTAAAAGTTAAATCCAATAAAAATAGATCTGAAATTTTAGATGCAGAAAATAACTTAATAGCAACTTCTATGCAAACATATTCAATTTATTCTTTGCCTCATGAAGTTATTGATGATTATAATGTAATATCTAAAAATTTATCTGACATATTAAATCAAAAACAACGAAATATATATAGGCGATTAACTTTGCACAATAAATTTGTTTGGATCACTCGACATATCTCTCCTCAAAAAGCAAACCAGGCATCTTCTTTTGGCTATTCTGGCATATATATTTCTAAAGACTGTATTCGCTTTTATCCATTTGTTAACCTTTTTTTACATGTTTTAGGTAAGGTGACAGATGAAAACAATGGGTTAACTGGTGTAGAAAAATATTACGATGATTATCTTAAGAACGAAGATAACCCTCCATTAAAGCTTTCTTTAAAATCTTCTGTTCAAAACATTTTAAGGCAAGAGCTTTTAAATGGAAAATTAAAATATAATGCAAATTTTGTTAGTGGAATAATAATATGTGCAAAAACTGGCAAAATTTTAGCAATGTATTCAAAAACTTCAAAAGAAAAAAAATCTAATCCACATGTTCTAGATGCAAAAAATGATACCAACATAGCTATTCAATCTAGATATGAATTAGGTTCAATTATGAAGGTTTTATCTTCTTCAATGTTTTTTGAAAAAGATATTGTTAATCCAGAAACAAAGCTTGCTATACCGGCAAGCTATTCAATTGGTGGGCATAAAATAAAAGACTATGCTTTAAAGCATTCAAACACGATTGAGCTATCTTTTCAACAGGCTTTTTTATATTCATCAAACGTAGCCTTTATATCTTTGGCTGAAACAATAGAATTAGAAGATCAAAAAGAATTTTATAAAAAAATAGGGTTATTTGAGGATTGGAGTATAGATAAAATTTTTGTAAAAGGTGCTATAACTCCTAAAAAAATAAGAAAATGTGATGTTTCAGTTTTTAGTTATGGATATGGAATTTCAATCTCTTTATCAACTTATTGTCGAGCGGTTTTAAGGGTTTTAACTGGTAAAAACATGGATTTACACATAGAACAAAATCCGCTTTATAAAAAAGAAGAATCTTTAAGAATAATTGATAAATCCACTGTTAAAAAATTAAGATTTATTTTGGGAGAAAATGTAAGAAAACACGTTTCAAAATATAACTTTAGAGGTATTTCTGTTGGGGGGAAAACTGGTACTGCAAAAAAATATACTCAAAAAGGATATATTTCTAATAGTCATATGAGCTCCTTCGTTTTTGTTTATCCACTTGAAGATCCACAAATTATTGGTTTAATAGTTTTAGACGATCCAAAAAAAAATGATATTGCTTTATTTGGATCACAAAGTTCAATGTTAATAAGTTTTTCTATTATTGAGAAATTAATAAATTTGAACCAATAAACAAATACAGTTTTATTTTAATTTATTTGGATTTGGGGGAATAAAAATAAAAAAGGTCGTTCTCGGGGGAGTTTTTGACCAATAAAATAAAAAGTCTTGATTTCAACAAAAATTCAAAATTTTGAGCCGGAAAACCAACATAAAAAAATTCGATTTTTGGAAAAATAGCGGGAGAGGGGCTCGAACCCCCGACCTAAAGATTATGATTCTTCCGCTCTAACCAGCTGAGCTATCCCGCCTTGAAAATAATTATATAGTGAAAAAAAATTTTTGCATATAGCTTTTTCATGAAAAATGGAAAAAATTTTTAATTTGAATATTGTTTCTGTTATTTGACTTTTACGATTTAAATGTTATAATCGAATTTGTTCGAAAGGAATTTACATGACGGAGTCAAAGTCAAAAAATGAGGAATTATCATGGTTCAGAAAAACATTCTGGCCGGTTTATTCTCACGAAACGAGTAAAGTACTAACAATGATAACCATGTTAGCATTGGCGCTTTTTAATTATACCTGTTTAAGAATTAATAAGGATTCGTTGGTTATGACAGCTTATGGATCAGGAAAAGATGTTTTGCCTATTTTAAAGCTTTTTTTAGTTTTACCAGCAACATTGTTTTTTGTTAAAAAGTTTTGGGATTTAAGCAATAATGTTTCAAGAAAGAATCTTTTTTATGTTACATTAATGCCATTTTTAACTTTTTTTATAATTTTTTCTATTTTTATTTTTCCATTTTCAGAAAAATTACACGCATCTCATCTAACAATAGATTCTTGGCAAGCTGCATATCCAAGGTTTAGATATATCATAGCAGCTGTAGGGAATTGGAGCTTTTCATTGTTTTATGTTTGCTCAGAACTTTGGGGAAACGTTGTTATTTCTTTATTGTTTTGGAATTTTGCAAATGCAGCTTTTTCTAAAGATGAAGCAAAAAGAATTTTTACAATTTTTGCATCTTATTCTAACATTGGTTTAGTTGTTGGTGGTTTAATAACCAAATATTTTTTTTCAGCTTCTATTGCTGCTAAAAAATTAGGTGTTAAAGCTGCAGATTCAACAACAACAGTTTTAGCTTGTGTGGTATTAAGTGGATTGTTTTTTGCTGCTTTATATTGGTATTTAAATGAAGTTATTTTAGCAGCTAAAGGTTTTGATATTAATACAGTTGGAGTTAAATCTTCTTCAGTTAAAAAAGAAAAACCATCAACAACTGAAAGTTTAAAAATGTTATGGAATTCAAAATATTTAATGTATGTAACAATTTTAGTTTTGTCATATGGTATGACAGCAAACTTAGTTGAAGTTACATGGAAAGGGTTAGTAAAATCATTGTTTCCATCAAAAGACGCATATGGAATTTTCATGTGTGATTTCTTCATCTGGACAGGTATAGCTACATGTTTTATCGGTTTTTGTTGTAAAGGAATTGTTAAAAAATTTGGATGGTTGTTTGGCGCTTTAGCAACTCCAGTTATAATGTTGATAACCTCAGCGTCTTTTTATATTTTTCTTTTGTTTGGTAAATTTATTTTGCCAGCATCAGTGTTATCAGCATCATTGTTTTATGCTGTTATTGTTGGGTCTATTCAAAATATATTGAGCAAAGGTGCAAAATATACTTTGTTTGATCCAACCGTTCAAATGTCATATCAACCATTAAATGAACAAGAAAAAATCAAAGGTAAAGCTGCTGTTGATGTTATTGGTGGAAGAGCAGGAAAATCTTTAGGAAGTGTTTTGCAAATTATGGTTGTAATGGCAATTCCAGGTTGGGAATATGGTCAACAATTTGCATTTATGATATTAGTAATAGGTTTATGTATATCTTGGATTTATGCTAGCATAGCTTTATCTAAAGAATATGAAAGATTAAGCAAAGAAGCTGATGAATTAGCAAAGCAAAAAGAATCTTCTAACCAATAGAGATTCTTTAATAAATTAAAGAAAAATAAAAGGAGTTAAAAATGGCAAGTAAAAGCTCAGGTGGATCAAGTAGAAACGGTCGTGATTCAGCCGGACGTAGATTAGGTGTTAAAAAATTTGGGGGCGAAAAAGTGATTTGTGGTAACATAATCGTTCGACAAAGAGGCACTAAGGTTTTCCCTGGTGATTTTGTAGGCATGGGAAAAGATCACACTCTTTTTGCTTTAAAAGATGGAAAAGTTGTTTTTTCCAATAAAGGCAGAAGAAGGGTTGTCTCTGTTTCTTTGAATTAAAATTTTGATCTTTTGTTAGTTTTCTATTAATGATAATCTCTTGAACAGGAGATTTTTAATGGTGAACACAGAAGATGGAGAAAGTAGCTCTAATTTAAGAAGTTGGATAAGAATTACTTTTTGGCCAATTTATGGAAAAGAGAATTGGAAATTTATACCAATGTTAGCAATGATGACTTTGGCGTTGTTCATTTATACAACATTGAGGATTCATAAAGATACTTATATTCTTTCAGCGCCTCTTTCATCAGCAAATACAACTAGTTTTTTAAAGGCATATTTGGTTCTTCCATTTAGCGTGATATATATGATGATTTTTTGCTCATTAAGTAATAAGTTAAGTAAAGAAAAAATTTTTTTTATTGCTTTATGTCCGTTTTTTTTGTTTTTTTTTGTTTTTTTCATTTTTTTACTGCCAAATTCGCAATATTTGCATATGTCAATTGAAACAATAAGTTTTTGGCAAAATAAATATCCAAATTTTAAAAATTTAATTCCAGTCATAGCATATTGGTCTTTTTCCTTGTATTATGTTTTTTCAGAGCTTTGGGGAACAATTGTAATTTCTTTTTTGTTTTGGGGCTTTGCTAATTATGCAAGTTCTGCGGAGCAATCTAAACGATTTTATGCTTTTTTTGCATCATATTCATATATAGGACTTATGTCTGCTGCAAAAATACAGTCATACGTATATGAATATAGTTCAAGATATGAAAAGGGAAGTAAAGAGTATTTTGATATCTTGTTTGTTAATTTTTACTTTGTAATCATATCAATGTCTTTATTTTTAATTTTGTTTTGGTTTGTAAACAACAAAGTTTTACCTTTTGATAAAACTGTTTCAATAGAAGCAATAAAAATGACTCCTAAAAAAAAGCCCTCATTAAAAGATAGTATTTTTACTGTTATTGGCTCAAAATACTTGATGTATATAGCAGTAATAGTCATTTGTTATGGTTTAACATCAAATTTGATAGAGCTAACATGGAAAGAATTAGTAAGAAGAGAGTTCAATGGGGAAGAATCCTTAATAGGCAAATATATGAGTGATTTTTACTTTATAACAGGGTTCTGTACAATTTTTTTGGGGTTAGTGAATAAATATTTGACAAGTAAATTTGGCTGGTTAAAATCATCTCTTGTAACACCCATTGCAATTATGATTTTTTCATTTTTCTTTTTCTTTTTACTGGTTTTTGGTTCATATTTACCAAATTGGATGCTTTTTGGGTATTCAAGTGGTTTTTTAGCAATGCAAATAGGATTTTTGCAAGATATCATATCAAAAGGATGCAAATATGGAATATTAGATCCTAATATTCAAATGACATACTTACCATTAGACGATGATTTAAAAACAAAAGGCAAGGCATCTGTAGACATAGTTGGTTCAAGAGCTGGTAAATCAGGAGGAGCTTTTTTAGAGAGTAATTTAAGTGTGTTATTTAAAGGAGCTGACCAAATAGCTTTAGCTCCGATTTTTATGCCAATAGTATTATGTTTTTGCGGGGTGTGGATATTTTTCACAATTGTTTTAGCAGAAGAATATGCTAAATCGATAAAAAAATAACAATATCTCTTTTTAAACTATAATATTGATAAAAAAATTTAAAAATAAGAGTTTAAAAATTAGTTTATAAAAGCAATTATAAACAATTTGATGTTGTGTTTATGTTAGATTAATTAATTATATGTTTATAATACAGATAGAAGCAAACATCTTCACAATTAAGATGTTTTTGCAAAATACGAAAAATGTTAAACATTAGTTTGCTTAATTAAACTTTTTATTAGTATAAATTTTAAAAAGAGAATCAAATTCATTAAGATTTTATACGTTTGTTTTTGTAATCTTTGATAGCATCTTTAATTGCCTCTTCGGCTAAAACAGAGCAGTGGTATTTAATAGGAGGTAATTCAAGCTCGCTAGCAATTTCTTGGTTTGAAATTTCTTCAGCTTCATTTAATGTTTTTCCAATAACTTTTTCGGTTAAAAGAGAGCTAGAAGCAATTGCAGCACCGCATCCAAATGCTAAAAATTTGGCATCTATTATTATATTGTTTTCAATTTTAATTGAAAATTTTAACACATCTCCACAAGAAGGAGCTCCAACTAAACTGGATCCAACTTGGTCATTGTTTTCATCTAACTCTCCAACGTTTTTTGGCAAGTTAAAATGATTTAAAATTTTTTGATTATAAGACATTATGTTATTAGTATATATAAAAAAAATAAAAAACAAAAATTTAATTTGAAATTTCTTTTTTTTTATCGTTTTTTTATTTACGGAATTTTCGAATTTTTTATGATCTACTTTTTTAAACGGTAACTTGATACCATGAAATATTAATATTAATTAATAAAAAATGGGGAGGAAAAATGAAAAGAGAAAGTTGGTTTAGCTCGTTTTTTTCGAGTGTGAGAAGTTTTTTTTGGCCAATTTATGGGCAAGAAAACATCAAGTTTATTTCATTATTATTGATGTTCACATCGTCAATATTTTGCTATGGCATTGTAAGAATTCATAAAGATACATACATATTATCTGCACCACTAGCAACAGCGAATACTATAAGTTTTTTAAAAATGTATTTTGTAATGCCTATAAGCATACTGTACTTTGTGTTTTTTTGTTGGTTAACAAACAAAGTTTCTAAGGAAAAAGCTTTTTTGTTTTCTGTTTTTCCGTTATTGTTGTTTTTTTCTTTGTTTTATTTGTTTTTTTTACCAAACATTTCAAGTTTACATATGTCAGTTGAGACTTTAAAAAAGCTGCAAACACAATATCCATCTGTTCGTAATTTTTTTCCAGTTATTGCTTATTGGATGTTTTCTTTTTATTATGTTTTTGCTGAATTAATTGGTACCATTGTTGTGACATTTTTATTTTGGGGGTTTGCTAATTATTGTGTAACAAAAGAAGAAAAAATAAGGTTTTATCCTTTATTTGTTTCTTATTCTTATATAATTTCTGCTATAGGCTCTTATTTACAAGGAATGTTATTTTCTAAATCTTCAAAATTTAAGCACGGTTCATTAGAGTCTAATAATGCTTTGTTTTTAAATTTTTATTTAATTGTGGGGTCTTTATTATTTTTTATTGCTGTATATTATTTTATAAACAATTATGTGGTAACAAATGAGACTAATTCTGAAAATTTTTCAAATGTTTTTAAGATGAAGCCAAAACATAAAATTTCTTTTTCTGATTCTATAAAAACAATTATTCAAAATAAAAATTTAATGTACATTTTGGGCGTTATAATTTGTTATGGCGTTACTACAAATTTAATAGAAGTAACTTGGAAAGAATTAATTCGAAAACAATATAACGGCTGTCATGCTGAAATTGGATATTATTTAAGTAATTTTTATTTTATACTAAGCGCTTTTGTCATTTCTACTGGTTTTTTAAATAAATTTTTGTTGGCTCGTTTTAATTGGGGGCTTGCAACAAGTTTTTCGCCAGCTTTATTGTTTTTGTCTAGCTTTATATTTTTTGGTTTAATTGTTTTTGAATCTTATATTCCACCTTTTTTTCTTTTGGGGTATTCAGCAGCCGCTTTAGCTGTTCATGTTGGCTTTATTCAAGATGCATTAGCTAAAAGTGGTCGATACGCTGTTTTAGATCCTAATTTACAAATGGTTTATTCTTCTTTGCCAGAAGACACGATGACAAAAGGTAAAGCTTCTGTTGATATGATTGGTTCTCGTTTTGGAAAATCTATTGGATCGTTCTTAGAAAGCTCTTTAAGCATGTTATTTAATGGAGCTGATCAAATAGCTTTAGCTCCAATTTTTATGCCTGTAGTTTTATTAAGCTGTGGTTTATGGGTGTTCTTTTTGTTGATGATTTATGCTTCTTTACCATCGTTACAAACTAAAAAAGCTGAATAATGAAAATTACAGACTCAGCAAAAAAGCAAATTTTGAAAAATGCTCAATATCTTTTAATTTTGGTTGATGTTGGTGGTTGTAAAGGGTTTGTTTATGAATTTTCATATGCAAACAGTTTAAATAATTTTTTTTTATTAAATGATTATGTGATTACAGACGAGTATTCTTTGCCTTTTTTATTAAATTCTGAATTAGATTTTATAATGGAGATAGGTTATGAGAATTTTATTGTTAATAATCAATTATTAAAATCTTGCGGATGTGGATCTTCTTTTTTTAAATAAATCGAAAAATTTTTGCTGGTTAACGTTTAAAATTTTAGATTATTTTATAAATATTGATTATAAAAACTGGCAAAATAAACAAAAAAATTAATATTTTAACAATATTTTTTATTTTAAAAAAAAATCAACATCAATAGCAAATCATTCAAATGGCTGGAGAACTTGGATTCGAACCAAGGACGCCCGAGCCAGAGTCGGGAGTTTTGCCACTAAACTATTCTCCATATGCAAAAATTTTACTTAATTTTAGTATCATTGTAAATATATATATTTTTTTTTATTATGTAAAATAATGGTTACTTTAGAAGAATTAGTCGTTTTTTGTAAAATTCGTGGTTTTGTTTATAGCTCATCGTCTATTTATGGCGGGTTGAAAGGTTTTTTTGATTTTGGTCCATTGGGCGTTGAGCTTAAAAATAATTTAAAAAAATTTTGGTGGAAAGAAATTGTTTTAATGCGAGATGACGTGTTTGGAATGGATTGTTCAAACGTAATAAATAAAGATGCTTTATTTTTTTCAGGGCATCAAAATGGTTTTCAAGATACTTTTATTGATTGTAAAGATTGTAAATGTAGATTTAGAGATGATGAATTAAAAGATAATATTTGTCCAAAATGTGGATCATCTAACTTTAGTGAACCTCGTAGCTTTAAATTAATGATGAACGTTAATGTGGGGCCTGTAGAAGGTGAGTTTGCTTGCTTACGCCCTGAAACAGCTCAAAGTATGTTTATTAACTTTAAAAACATAATGGATTCTTTTTCTCCTAAACTTCCTTTTGGAATTGCTCAAATTGGTAAAGCTTATAGGAATGAAGTTACCCCTAAAAATTTTATTTTTAGATCAAGAGAATTTGAACAAATGGAAATGGAATTTTTTGTTGAACCTCAAGATTCAGAGCGTTTCTTTTTTGAATGGAAAGAAACAAGAATGAACTCTTGGAAAAAAATTGGATTAGAAGGAATTTTTAGAGATCAAGCACCTGATGAATTAGCACATTATTCTAAAGCTACATCAGATATTATGTTTAAATTTCCTCATGGATATGATGAGGTTGAAGGAATAGCGAATAGAGGAGATTTTGATTTAGGTTCTCATACTAAAGCACAGTCTTCTTTTGATATTAAAGCAAAAGTTATAGCTAATAATAAAAGTACAGAAAAGCTTTGTTATAACAAAGATGGTGCTAATATTATTCCAAATATAATAGAAGTTTCAGCTGGATTGGATAGGGCTTTTTTAGCTGTTTTATACAATTCATATTATAAAGACGAGAAAAGAACGGTTTTAAAGCTGCCCCATTGTTTGTCTCCAATAAAAGCTGCTGTTTGCTCATTAGTTAAAAACAATGATGAAATGGTTAATTTTGCTAAAAATATTTTTTGTTCTTTGAAAAACAAAGATATTTTGCCAGTTGTTTTTGAATTTGGAAGCAATATTGGAAAAATTTACAAAAAACACGATGAAATTGGAACTCCATTTTGTATTACGGTTGATCATGATTCACTGTTAGGTGATAAAAAAGATACCGTTACAGTTAGATACAGAGACACAACAGAACAAGTAAGAATTCATATTGCTGATATAGTGAATTTTTTAAAGGAAAATTTATAAATAATTTCAATGTTTTTTAGTTTTGATAAAGGTGATTATTTAATACATGAAAAATATGGAATAGGTCAATTTATAGGAATTGAATCATTAACAATAAATAATACACTTTTAGATTTTTTCAAAATAAAATATTTAAATGATTCGTTTTTATTAATTCCATCTTATAACATAGGAGTTTTTAAATTTCATAGCAATAAAGATTCTGGCACTCTTATTGAAACATTAGGAAAATCTTCAATTTTAAAAAAACAAAGTAAACTAAAAGAAGAAATATCAAAAACAGCACAGGAATTAATTGAAATATATAAAGCTAGAGAATCAATTGTTCTACAAAATTTTTATGAAAATGATGATTATCATGAATTTTGCAATTATTTTGAGCATGAACTAACAAAAAGCCAAAAAAAATCTATTACTGAAATTAATCAAGACTTATCAAAAACTAAACCGATGGATAGGTTACTATGTGGAGATGTAGGCTTTGGAAAAACAGAAGTAGCAGCAAGAGCAATAGCATTAACATTAACAAATAATCATAAAGCAATTTTTATTGTACCAACAACAATTTTAGCCTCTCAACATTTTGAATCTTTGAAAGATAGATTTTTATTGATTAATAAAAAAATAGCAGTTCTATCAAAATTAAACGAAAACAATAATTTAATTAAAAAAAAATGGTTGAATAGTGAAATAGACTTATTAATTACAACAGCTCATCATAAAGGTATCGAAAATTTATTGATAGAAAAATTGGGTTTAATAGTTTTAGATGAAGAACATCATTTTGGTGTGAAATTTAAAGAAAAACTAAGGTTGAAAGCTCATTTTTTGCAACTAAGCGCAACTCCAATTCCTAGAACTTTGCATTTATCTTTATCTAAAATAAAAGATATAAGTTTGTTAGAAACACCTCCAATTGGAAGAAAAGATGTTTTGTTGAACGTTTGTTCTTTGAATGATCTAAAAATTGAAGATTTAATTAAAAAAGAAATAGATAATAATTGTAAAGTTTTTTTAGTCGTTCCAAGGGTGCAGTATATATCAGAAGTTGAAAAGTTAGTGTCTTCATTTCAATATGTTGTTTTACACGGTCAAATGACAAAAGATGAAACAAACAGAGCATTAAGCGATTTTTCACGAGGTAATAAAAACATTTTAATTTCAACAAACATAGTGGAATCTGGGGTGAATATTTTAACGGCAAATTTAATGATAGTTTTTTATTCTCATATGTTTGGAATAGCTCAATTACATCAATTAAAAGGCCGAGTTGGAAGGACAGACGTTCAAGGCAAGGTTTACTTTATAGTTCCAGAAACAATTAAAGAAGTTGCCTTTGATAGGATTAATATGATCCAACAAAATTCTTCATTAGGAGGCGGATTTCAATTATCAATGCAAGATATGGAATTTAGGGGAACAGGAACAGTAGTAGGATCAAAGCAATCAGGAAAAGATTATGGTTTTGGGGCAGAAATGTATTTTGATGTTTTATCTGAGTGTATTGAAAAAACGAGTAAAAAGAAAAATGAAAATAAAATTGCTTGGATTGGTTTTTCAGATGCAACAATACCAAAAGATTATATAAATGATGATAAAATTAGGTTCTCTTTTTATAAAAAATTAAGTTTGATTTCAAACATAGAAGAATTAAAAAAAATAATTGAAGACTTAAAAGATTTTGGAGATATTCCAAAGCAAGTTTATAGCTTTTTGGACATAGTCAAAATAAATTTATTATCTTTTTTTTTAAAAATTAAAAAAGTTATAAAACAAGAGCAAATTATAGAAGTTTTTTATGAAGATATTGAATTAGAAGTTTTTATTAAAATACAAGAAATAGTTCTAATAGATGTGGTTAACAAAAATTTCTTGTTTAAAGATGAGTTACTACTAATTTTCTCATGAAATCTTAAAAAAATATTTTCTTTGGTTTTATTATAATTCTAAATATAATATCCTTTAAATATGTCATTAGCATTGCAAATTAAAACAGTAAAAGAGTTAACTGATGAAATAAAAAACACCTTAGAGCAAGCGTTTCCATATGTTTGGGTAAGGGGAGAATTAGGATCTGTAAAATTACATTCATCAGGACATAAATATTTTTCATTAAAAGAAGATGATTATGTTATAAATGGAATTTGCTGGAGAGGAACTCCATTATCAACAGATTTAGAAGAAGGAAAAATAGTAGAGTGTTATGCAAAAGTTACAATATTTGGAGGAAGATCGTCTTATCAAATAATAGCGAAAGAAATTCGAGAAGTTTCTTCAAAGGGAAATATATTATTAAAGCTTGAAGAATTGAAGAAAAAATTGGTTGCAGAAGGAATTTTTCAGTTAAAAAATAAGGAATCATTAATAAAATTTCCTAAAAAAATTGCAATTTTAACATCTCCAACAGGAGCAGTTTTTCATGATATGATGCATAGAATTAATGATCGTTTCCCATGTTTATATGTATATTTTTATCCAATAAACGTGCAAGGTGCAGATTCAAAAAAGTCTATTTTAGCTGGATTAGCTAAAGCAGAAGAAAAAGAAGATGTTGATATTGTAATTTTATCAAGAGGTGGAGGAAGCTTGGAAGATCTTTGGATATTCAACGATGAAGAAATAGTAAGAAAAGTTGCCAATTTGAAAAAGTCAATAATAACAGCAATAGGACACGAAACAGATACAACATTAGTAGATTATGCCTCAAACTTAAGGGCACCAACTCCAACAGCAGCAATAGAGTTAAGTGTTCCCGATAAATTCGAATTAAACAAAGAGATTTTAAAAAATTTCTCATCATCCTTTGATTTTTCATATGAAAAACTATTAAATATGAATAAGTTTTTAGATCAATTTAATGATTATGATATTTTATTTAGTAATTCAATAGAAAATTTTTATCAAAAATTAGATAATATATCTTTTAGTTTTATTTCAAATATAAAGGATAAAATAAAAGAACTAGAAATAAACTTAGCTGAATTTGATTCTAATTTAATTTTATATCAGATAGAAAAAGCAAAACAGGAAATCCAAAATTTAGAAAAACATTCATTTGAAATAGTTAAAATAAGATTAAATCAAATCAATGAAAAATTAGAGCAAGAGGATGAGTTTATAAAAGAAAAAAACGAAGAATTAAAAGAAAAAGTTATAATTTTATCGAAAAACAACAATAAAATTGTAACAGCAGAAGAAATAAAAAAACTAAACAAAGATTCATTTAGTTTGAATTTTTTTGATGGAACGGTAATAGTATCAGAAAATTAATTTATTATTTAAATATTTTTAATATAAGATATTTGTGTCTTTATTAAAACGAAAAATTCTCGCTTTTTTGGCGATTATATGTGGAGTATTGTTGTCTATGATAGAGGTAAAGTATTTACAAAAAAAAATAATAATAGCGCAAAATAGGTTGAAAAAAACACGTTGACATAATGATTAAAGTTGATATAAAATCTGGCCATGAACCCTAAAATATGCAAAGCGCAAAAGACACAGAAAATTTTTGGACTTTGTTTTTTAATAGTCGGATTATGTTTATCTTTTGTGGAGATAAGTAAACTAAATAAAAAAACAAAAGATTGCTCAAGTTACTCTTCTAATGTAAATTAATATAGATGTTTCAATTTTCAAAAAAGAAAAATTGGTTTTTTTTTAACGTTTTTTTTTTAGCATTATTGACTTTTATTAATTTTATTTTAACGTATGAAAAATTTGGAGTTTTTGAATTTTTTTTTTCACAAAAAGTTTTGAATTCAACCATAATAGATAAAATAAATTATTATTATGGTTTTTCATTTTTACCTTGTATTATTATTTCTTTATATTCTTTTTTTCAAGAAGAGATGCACTTTTATTTATATTTTAGCTTTATGTTTTCGTTTGATTTTTTTTTATCTCTTTTCAGTTACGGAGGAGGCTTTTCAACATTAATTTATTTAAAATTTGGATTTTTACTAACTTTAATATGTTTTATAGTTTTATTTGTTTTTAGCTGGCTACTGTGTTTATATTTAATTTTAGAATTTAGGAAAAAAGAAAGGCTACAAACAAAAAAAGTATCTGAAATCAAAGAAAAATTTGATAAAAAAAAACAAATACACTTGCCAGGAGTGAATTTGCTTTCAGTTGGAAAAAAATTAGATATTAAAATAGATGTAGAAGATCAAAAAGCCCTTTTGATAAAAACATTACAAGAATTTAAAATTGAAGCAAAAATAGTAGATGTTTTTATAGGTCCAGTTGTATCCTTATACTCAATTGAATTAGCTCCAGGAATAAAAGCAATAAGAGTAATCAGTTTGTCATCTGATATAGCAAGGTCAATGGAATCATTTTCTGTAAGAATTGCTGCAATTCCAGGTAAAAACTTATTGGGGGTAGAGATATCAAACCCCAAACGTCAACTTGTTTATTTCAAAGAAGGAATGCAATCAGAAAAATATATAAATTTTGAAGGCAATCTTCCATTATATCTTGGATGCAATATTTATGGCGAACATGAGGTTTTTGACTTAAGCAAAATGCCACATCTATTAATAGCAGGAACAACAGGATCAGGTAAATCAGTAGGAATTCACACGGTTTTACTTTCATTAATGTTTCAAAAAACATATGAAGAAGTTAAGTTTATTTTAATAGATCCCAAAAAATTAGAGTTAACGCCTTATGAAGAAATTCCATATTTATTATTACCAGTGGTAACAGAAGCAAAAGATGCCATAAAAGCCGTAAAATGGGCGGTGAATGAAATGGAATCTAGATATAAAGCTATGTCTAAAATAGGCGTTAGAAATATTATATCTTACAATCAAAAAGTTAAAGAATTTAAATCAGAAGAGAAGGAAGAAGCTTTTGAAGAGTTTAATTATATAGTTATCATAATAGATGAAATGGCAGATTTAATGTTATTAGCAGGTAAAGAGTTTGAGTTATATGTTCAAAGATTAGCTCAAATGGGAAGAGCCGCAGGTGTACACATGATAATAGCAACTCAGAGACCATCAGTAGATGTAATTACAGGAACAATAAAAGCTAATTTTCCAACAAGAATAAGTTTTAAACTTTCAACAAAAGTGGATAGCAGAACAATTTTAGGTGATATGAGTGGGGCAGAACAATTATTAGGGGCAGGAGATATGCTATATTTAGGAAACGATGGAAAGTTAACAAGAATACATGGAAGCTATGTATCAGAAGAAGATGTTTTGTTAGTGGTTGATTTTTTGAAAGCGCAAGCATCTCCTAAATATATAGATTTAACATTTGCAGAAGAAGATTATATAGACTCTCCAAATATAAGTATAGAAGGAGGAGAAGATGATCCATTATATGAAGAAGCAGTTAGTTTAATAAAAGCAGAAAAAAAAGTGTCAACAAGTTTTTTGCAAAGATGTTTTCCAATTGGTTATAACAGAGCGGCAAAACTAATAGAAAAAATGGAAAAAGAAGGTGTAATAACAAAAGGAGATAGGTTTGGTAGAAATAGAGAAATTTTATAGATTGATAATGAAAGAAGGATATATTATGAAATGTTTTTTTAAGCTTGTTTTTTTGTTTAGTATAAATGCAAAAATAGATTACTATGCAAAAATAGATTACTATAAAAAAAAACATAAAAATAACGTATCTTGCAAAAAAAATTCATATAAAAGTCCTATGTTTAAAAAAAGCTCGTGCAATAAAAGAAGTCCATTAAACGTAAAAAGAAAAAGAGCCTTAACATTGGCTCAAAAAATCGCAATAGAAAAAAAACACAATCAATTAAAGAAACAAGGAAAAGGAGAAATGTATATGATTGAAAACGCGTATGGATGTTTTTCAGTGTGTGTACAAAATCACTTAAACTATAACGAAATAGGATTAGCCTCATATTATGATTATGGAGATATAACCGCAACAGGTGAAAAATTTTCATCAAGAAATTATACTGCCGCACATCCATTTTTACCATTGCCATGCGTAGTAGAAATAACAACATTAGAATATCCAAGAAAAAAAATTTTATTAAAAGTTAACGATAGGGGGCCATTTATTAAAAATGAAAAAGTAATAATAGATTTAACAGTAAGGGTGGCAAAAATTTTAGGTTTTCATTATCAAGGTTTAAGAAAAGTTAGGGTAAAAGTCTTAATAAAAGAAACGAAGATGTTATTAGAAAACGGAGGAAAAGTCTTTTGGGATGGATCTATGCCATTTCATAAAGCGGTGCAAAATTCAAAAAGAAAAAAAAGAATGTTAAGAAGATAAATAAATGAATTTAAGGCTTGTTTAAATAAAAATTTTGGTTTTTTTTAATTTTAAGCAATTTAATCAAAATTCAAAACATAATTTTCTCTATTTTCACCAAATATAATATTTATCAAACGAAAAGGGTTAATTTGATAACATATAATAAAAAAAGATTTGTTTGTTTTAAACTCTGTATAAGCGATATTGTCGATTTGAATTTCATTGTCAAGAGGCATAGCTTCATCCCATCTTTCAATTGGTAAAGCTAATACTTTTAAAAATCCACTGCATTTATATTTTTTTTCTGTTTTGTAATTTTTTTTTCTAACAATAACTTCATTATTTCTAACAATAAAAGTTTCATCTTTATAACAAAAAATCCATTCGTTTTTGTTTAAATCCCATTCAAGATAGCCTTCAGATATTTTTTCTTTTTTATGGTTAGTCATAGTGAACTTTTTGCGTCCTTTAGAACAAGATCTCCAGCTTTTAATAAGAATTTGAAATTCTTTATGTGAAAAATTTTGAGTAGATGAATTTTGTTCTGATTTTTTAGTAGATAAGTTTTTTGCTGCTGAATTTAAGGCAGTTTTCTTTATACCAAATAAAAAACAAAAAATAAAAAATAGAAAATAATATTTCATAAATAGAGTGTAATGCTTTTTTTTATAAAACAAAATAATTAATTGAAAAAAAATTTATTTGTTGAATTAAAGCATGAATGTTTGGCTTTTAAGAAAAATTAAATAATCATATTGTGAAGAAATTTAGAAATTAAGATAAAAGAGCAAATAGACATTGTATCAGTAATAGAAGTCAACATAGCACCAGATCCCAAACCAGGATCAACATCAAGTTTAAACAAAATGAATGGCAACATAACCCCAACTAAGCTGCTCAAACATAAGCTAATTACTAAAGAAATATCAAAAATTAAAATAGTTAAAGCAGGGTAGCTTAATTGATAAAAAGCGAAAGATAATAAAAAAGAGAAGCCAATAGAAACAATAGCAGCAACACAAAGTTCCTTGAAAATAGTTTGTTTTATGTTTAACTCAACTAATTTTCTATTATTTAAAGCGTTAACAATAATGGTAATAACCTGAACGCCGAAAGATCCACAAATACTAGTAACAACAGTAGCAGTAGCAAGTAAAGCAGGGTCAATAAATGAGTCCATCAAAACACTAATAAAAAAAGCGATAGTAACTCCAACAATTAACCATCTCATTCTGTTCCAACTGGAAGTAAATAAACTTTCATGGAAATCAGAGCTATCAATACCAGCAGAATACATTAAATTTTCTTCAGCTTCTGCTTGAGCTAAATCAAGAACGGTAGAAATATGAATAACACCAATTAAAGCGTTGTTTTCATCAACGACAGGAGCACAATAAAGATCAAACTGATTAAATGAATAAATAACCTCTTTAACAGGGGTAAGAAAACTAAAAATTACATCAATTTTTTTAATTTTGTTTTCTAAGTTACTATGTTTATCCAATCTAATAATGTCAGTTAAAGAAAGCTCACCAACAGGAGATCCTTTTTTGTCCACTAAAAAAACAGTGTTTAAATATTTAGGAAAATTTTTGGTTGTTTTAATAAAATTTTTAATTTGGCCAATATTCCAATCTTCAGGAACAGAGACAATTCTATGATCCATAATTTTTCCAGCAGAATCATCAGGAAAGTTCATAACCTGTTCAACATTTTTTCTAAAGAAATAGTTAAAAGAAGGCAAAAGAGTTTTAAGTTGTTCAGGAGTTAAATTATCCAAAATTTCAGAAGCCTCAGCTTCTTTAAGTTTAGAAAGCATACCAGCCAGTTTGTGTCCAGCTAAAGTGTTGCAAATTTCTTTTTGAATAGTATCATCCAAATAATTTAAAATTTCAGGATTAAATTGAGTGTCTAAAGACTCAATTAATATTTTTCGCTCTCTTGCCTTCAAAAATTGAAAAATATGAGCACAAAAACCAGGATGATGGTTAACAAAAATAGAAACAAGTTGATTTTTCACGTTTTCGGAAGATTGATCTTCGTTTTCAAGATCAGCAAGAAGATCCTTAACATAAGCAAAAAGTTGCATCAAATTATGTTTTGAATTAGTAGAAACAATTCCAGACATTTAAAACCCATCTCCCAATAAAAGATAAACAATAAAAAACCATGTTTCATTAAAATAATTTATCTTAACTTATATAATAGTATAAAATTTAATAATTTGGAAATAATATAAAAAAAATCCTTGTTTAAAAAAAATTGATCATATTTTAATTATAAATCTAAACAAATTGCTAACAAAGATAAAATTTGTAGAATAATTTGTAAAAAAACATCTTTTTTATTTATAAAATTAAATAAAAAATTAAGAATAGAATAATTTATAAAAACAAGTTCCAAAAAAGATAATGATTGAACCGCAAGCAACACAAATCAAAGTAACAGCAAGTTTATTTCCTTTTTTAGCCTCTCTCACATCAGCACGCAATTCTGTTTCAGTGTGTTTATGGCGATCTTCCATAGTTTTGAGTTGATTATTTAAAAGTTTGACTTCTTCTATTGTATTTTTAGATCTGTTTTCATTTTCCAAAGTCAATCGTCTCAAGTGCAATACATCACTTAAAAGTGCTAAATGAATCTCTTTGTTATGCTCGAAATCAACCTTCGATTTTTCATAAATATCCAATAGCAATCGTGAAAGTGCTGGATTAATTGTTGTGTCTAATTTTTTAAAATCTTCTTTAATCTCATCATGAGATTTAGCAGAATTTAATCCAACCAAACACGATAACCAAAAAATCTTCATATCCAAAATGTAAACCAAAAATATAAATTAGTCAACATCAAATGAACTCAAAGAGTACAACCTTTAAAAAGAATTGGAAGGTTTGGGTTCTTTGTTTCATGATCTGTTAAACGTCTATAGTGTTTTCTATCTTTCAATAGAAGGTATACAGTCTTACCATATTCAAAATAGCTTACACCGTTATTGTATTCAGCTGAGTTTATAGCTATTTTGACATTTTCATCTGCCATCATTTCCCCATTTAAAGTAAACTGTGGCATTTGTTGTTCAATAGGCGCCATCAACCCAAATCCAGCGGATAATAATCCAATTAACAAATATTTCTTCATGTCCTAATTGTAAACAAAAAAACAAAAAAACACTATATCTTTAACGATTTTTTAACATTTTTCACAACTTTTTTTACTATTAACTTAAAAAAAACAATTATCAATTAAATTTATAATATTATGAAAACAAAATAAGCGCTTAATGCAACAAAAATGACGGGCGGGAAACTTCAGATTTACTATGTATTTCCTTTATAGAGACGATTCCTGTTTTTTAATCTTTACAAGGTACCTAGCCCCCAAACTATTCTGCCTTTTGTGCTATCTCTTCGAGTTTGCTCATATTTCTTCAGAAAAGATGCTAGGAGCTCATATCTCTACGCATTACTTACTATGTTCGCTCTATTTTTTGCACGCGATCTTTACTATGTTCTCTCGTAATAGCGCCATTAGGTTATTTTCTACCAAAGTTTCATGTGTCCTTGCCTCATCCTTTTTTGCATTCTCTTCGGGCGCCATCAACCCAAATCCAGCGGATAATAATCCGATTAAAAAACATTTCTTCATATCCCTAATTGTAAACAAAAAAACAAAAAAAAACTCAATATCTTTAACTGTTTTTAGTCGTTCTGTTTGTTTTTTAAATTTAAGAATAGAGCCCTAATTTTTCTTATCAGAACCTTCTTTCTCGGCTTTTTTATATAATTAGAAGGATTAACTCCCCAATTTTTAAGAAGTTTTTTAATCCAGGGCATTTTTTCTCTTCTGTTGTCATAAATCTAATTTTTCCATCTTCTCTTACTAAATATAAATCTAGTTGGTAATAAAATATCCCTTCTTCAAAAAGATGATTGTTAAAATGAATTATATTTAAGGCTCTTTGATATCTTGCATTTTGCTGAATTTCACTACTCGGGCTGAAGTAATCTCCAGATGGAAGAGTTATATAATTTTCATGATCATCAAAAGATCTTTCTGAAAGATTATTATTAGGAGCTAGCAAACAACTTCCAATAAAAAACAAAATTTTACTCATGCTATAATTATACAACAATGAACTATATAAAGATCAAAAAATTCAATAAAAACATTAATTTTTTAGCTGTTTTTTATACGTTTTTTAATCATTTTCGATTATTTTTTAACGTTTTTTGATACGTTTTTAATCACTTTTGATACAAAAATTTAATATATTTAAAACAAAAAATGGTGCGGACGAGAAGAGTCGAACTTCCACGGATAAAATCCACAACGACCTCAACGTTGCGCGTCTACCATTCCGCCACGCCCGCATTAGTATATATAATAATAATTAAAATTAAATTTGAACAGAGTAAACACAATTTAAAAAATTCAATCTTTATTTATATCGAAAAAAGCGAGTAAAAAATTTTTAAATCAAAACAAGGCTGCATTTTTTTTTAAAATTTTATATACTCGTTTTATGAGTATTAGAGGAATGGATCTAGTAATTGGGTCTTGTATTTCATTAAGAGATAAAATATGGAAAGTAGTGTCCAAACAACACGTAAAGCCAGGAAAAGGTGGTGCATATTTACAAGTAGTTCTAAAGTCATTAGATGGAGTTAAGTTAGAACACAGATTTTCCTCGAGTGACACAGTTGACTTGGTGATGATGGAAAAAAAGAAGTTTCAATTTTCATATTTTGAAAAAAAATCCGTTTTTTTAACTGATCTTGAAACTTATGAATCTGTGGAAATCACCGAAAACATGGTTCCTAAAAACACTATGTTCTTACTTAGAAAATTTGCAACTGAGGATATGATTGTTGATGTTGAATATGCAAATGATGTTATTTATGATGTTGTTTTGCCATCAAACGTTAAAGTAAAGGTAGAGTTTGCTGATCCTGTAGTTAAAGGCCAAACGGCTGCGTCTTCTTATAAAAATGCAGTTATTTGTGAGGATATAAATATTGGAGTTCCAACATATTTAGGAACTGGCGATGAAATTATTATTAATCTTTATGGGGAAAAAGGCCTTGAGTTTGTATCAAGAGCCTAGATTAGTAATTTATGATTCAGGAATTGGCGGGGAATCTATTTTTAAAAAGTCTAAAAACTTTTTTAAAAACACTGTTTTTTTTCAAGATCAAGGTAACTTTCCTTATGGGAACAAAGATTTTGAAAGTCTTTCCAAAATTTTTTTATCTAATTTGAAAAAGCTTTCATTAAAGGAAAACGATATTTTAGTTTTGGCTTGTAATACGATTTCTTGTGTATACCTAGATCTTTTAGATCAGTTAAACGCTAATTATAAGGTGCTTTATATATTAGAACATGTTATACAAAGTGTTTTTGAAGATAGAGTTGTTCTTTGCACTAGTTATACATCTAATTTTTTGAATAAATTGAATATAAAAAATTTGGCCATAGATAATTTAGCTTGTTTAATTGAAAAAAAGGATGTTGCAAATATTTTAAAACACTTATTAAACATCGTAATTCACGAAAAAAATGTAATTTATGGGTGCACTCATTATCCAATTATTGAAAACATATTAAAAAAGAAATATTTAAACAAAAATTTTATTAATCCAGAGGAAAAGTTGATTTTGGATATAAAAAAAAACATAGGATTAATAAAATGTTAACTTGTGCAGTCTAACATTAGCTAATAAACGTATGGGTAATTGGATTTTATGAAGAATAGGGAGAAAAAATTGTGAGAGTATTAGTTGTTGAAGATGATAAAATTGCTTCTAACATGATTACAAAGGCTTTGAGAAAAGAGGGGTTTACATGTAATCAAACCGATTTGGCTGAAGATGCATTAAAACTTTCTAAGCTTTCTGATTATGATATTGTTTTATTAGATTTAATGTTACCAGATTCTGATGGCTTTGAAGTTATTAGACGACTTCGTTCTTCTAAAAACGATACTCCAATTGTGGTTTTATCTGCTTTACAAGGGATCAACGATAAGGTTACGGCTTTATCTAAAGGAGCGGATGATTTTTTATGCAAGCCAATTTCAACAATTGAGTTAATCGCTCGCTTGAGAGCTGTGGCTAGAAGAAAAACAGGCTTCTCTAATTCCGTTATAACGGTTGGAGATTTATCCGTGAATTTACAAACAAAATCAGTAACAGTTGCTGGCGCGGCTTTGAAATTAACTAACAAAGAATATTCGATTTTAGAGATTTTAATTTTAAAACAAGGTCATATTTTGAATAAAGAAAGTTTTTTAAGTCATCTTTATGACGAATCTTGCTTGGAGCAGCCTGGCGATAAAATTGTTGATGTTTTTATGTGTAAACTAAGAAAAAAAATTCAACAAGCTCACCCATCTGCTGGCAATTACATAGAAACTGTTTGGGGGAGAGGGTATATGTTGGTAGATCCAGAGACAAAGAGAGAATTATCTTTTAAATTATAAATCTTTTAATAGTTTGAAATTGCATTTGATAATAAGATTGCACTTGATAACGATAGATTTAATGATCTTTCAAAAATAGGAATGTTTAATTTTATATCTGTTTGATTAAAAACCTCTTCTGGTAGTCCTAGACTTTCTTTTCCCATTAAAATTGCGTCGTTTTTTTCATATTTTAATTCTGAATACATGGTTCCATTTTTGCTGGATGTGCTTAAAATTCTTCCTTTGTGTTGTTTTTTAAATTCTTTAAATTCATTAAAAAAAACTATTTCACATTTATCATAATAATCCATTACTGATCTTTTCAATTTTTTTATATCCCAAATAAAGCCACATGGACGTATTATTACTAACTTTGTTTTAAAACAGGCGCATAATCTAATAATAGATCCAACATTATAAGGGATTTCTGGTTCAAACAGCACGAGAAAAGGTTTCATATACTTTATATTAATGTTTTTTTCTTTTTTTAAAAAGTTTTCAATGTTGTTTTTTTTACAAAAAAGCAATATACTCTTTTAATGAAAAATCTTAAATGTTTTGTTTTTTTACTGAATTACAATATTTCCTCAAGTTTTGATTTTATAAATTTTTCTAAGAAAATTGAACAAGACTTATATTTAAAAAAAAACGAATTTCATTTATTGAATAATGAATATAAAAAATTATTGCATGAAAAAAATTATTCACAGCCTGTATTAAGTATAAGTTATGAAAACATTGATTTTTGTGTTACGGATTACGTTCTTTATAAAGATGGCGGTTTGTTTTTTGTTGATTTTTTAACTTATTTAGATTCATCCACATGTTCAGATGAAAAAATGGAAGAAAATGAATTATCTGAATTAATTGTTCGTTTAGGTAATGAATTTTATAATAGACTGATATTAAACTTGAATTCAAAAATAAATAGCTTGAACTCAAAATTTTGTGAGTTTAAAAAAAAATAAAATTATTTATTGTCTTTTTTATAATTTAAAAGAATTAGTATTCTTTGTAATAAAATTACGAAGTTTAAAAACAATAAAACGCTGCCTAATAATGCAATTTTTTTGTTTGATTGCTCAAAATTTTGATAATATACTTTTTTAAGTTGCTGCATATCATAAGCAATAATGAATAAAAAAGCAAAAACAATTCCTATAGATGTAATTCTTAGGTTTATTGCAAAATTTAAAAAACAACCAATTGCTTCAGTTAGAATTATCATAATAATGCCAACGCTAAAAAGTGATCTATACTCTGACAAATCAACTGATGTTGTTGTTCCAATTATGCTGAATATTGCCAACATACTGCCTGAAATTATAAATGATAATAATATTGTTGAAGATTCAGAAAAAACGATAATAAGAGGCGCGAATATTAAGCTTTCTATTGCTATCAAAGAAGCAAGCAAAGGAATAATTATCATCCATTGTTTGTTTTGTGTTAAACTGTTTTCTAAAGCATTCATGACAAATGAAAATATAAAGAAAAAAAATATTAAACTTAAAAAACCTTTGGGATAAAGGAATGCAAACTCATTAAAGTTTTGTGCTATAAAATAGGATAATGAAGTGAAAGCTATTATATTTAGCCCTAAAAAAGTAAAAATATTAGCATAAAATGATTTTAACCCAGAATCATGCGTTGTTCTGAAATCACTTGATGTTTTGAATGGTCCGTTCATAGAAAACTCCTTTCTTTTTTAAGATATCATTTTTTTTTTGCATTAGATATATCTTGATAATAATTTGTTTAAATTATTTTAATTATTTTATAATTTGTTTTTTTTGGATATTATATATTAATGTTTGCCGATTTTCGGAATTTATCTGATTGTTTGCAAAAGGATCTTGTTTGTTTTAAAAGTTGGTTGGAATTTAATAATGCCAGTGAAAACACTATTCTTTCTTATGTTTCTGATTTAAAACACTGTTTTTTAATTAGTGAAAAACAGTCTGTTTTTGATATTGAAAATGCAGCTATTGATGACTGGCGTTTAATTTTTGCAAAATTACAAGATAATGGGTTGTCTCATAAAAGCCAAGAAAGATATTTAGCCGCTGTTAGAGCTTTTTCTAAATATAAAAGAGAAAATGGAAAAATTCTTTCAATTGAAAAGTTAAAGTCTTTTAAGAAAAAAGAAAGTGACCATTTTTCTAATGTGAATATTGAAGATGTGTTTTTGTTTTTGTCTGCTTTTGATAATAATCAAGAAAAAAACTTTATTTCAGCAAGAGATAGGTTTTTAGTTTATTTAATATATTCTGTTGGGTTAAGAATAAATGAAGCTTTAAATTTAAAAACAGAAGATTTTTTTGAGAATTATATAAAAATAAAGGGAAAGGGAAACAAAGTTAGATTTGTTCCTTTTTTTCCTTTTATTAAAGATATGCTGTTTTTATATAAAAAATTATTGCAAGAGTTTTTAAAAAAAGAACTTGAAAGAAAAGATTATATTTTTATTTCTAACACTGGAAAAAAACTGCACGCTTGCTCTGTTGCAAGGCTTTTTAGAACTGTTTGTATAAAATTAAACTTAAAAAACATCTCGCCTCATTCGTTACGTCATGCATGCGCGACTCATTTATTGCAATCTGGTTGTAACTTAAGATCTATTCAATCTTTATTGGGTCATTCTTCATTAGAAACAACTAAGATTTATATTGATGCAGCTATTGAAGATTTAAAAGATGATTTTTTTTCAATTATGGATTAATTTTTTTTTCGTGTTGCTAAAATTTTATTTTAATGTTAACTTTTAAGTAACGCCCGCTTGGTGGAATGGTAGACACATCAGACTTAAAATCTGAAGGCTTCGGCCGTACTGGTTCAAGTCCGGTAGCGGGTAGGGTTTAAATTTTAATTTTTACATAATTTGGTGTTTAATTTTTATAAATTTAATTTTTAATTTTTATTTTTCTGTATTTAGTTTGATTTTTTTTTGTTTTTTTGCTATCTCTCTTTATAAGAGGTATGCATGAAAATATATAATAAATATTTTATCTGTTTGATAGCTTTGTTATTAGTTGGCTGTGGTAAAAAGAAAACTGTAAAAAGTACATCAACAACCACAACATCTGTAGAAAACGAAAATGAAACTGGTTCAAATGAAGTGGAATTCACCGAAAAGTCAGTGTCTTCTGAAGATGAAGAGGCTTCTGTTGTTGCAGCTCATTGTTATAGCGATTTAAATAATAAATTCTATTTTGGTTATGATAAAGATTCTTTAAAGAACTCAGATATAAAAGATTTGGATGAATTGACAGAATGGTTAGTTGCAGATGAAAACAAAAGTGTTCATGTTGTTATTTATGGAAATTGTGACCAAAGAGGTTCCGCTTCATACAACATGGGACTAGGCGCAAGAAGAGCTAATTCTGTTAAGAAATATTTTGTTTCTAAGTGCGTGAGTGCTGATAGAATCAAAGTTATTAGTCTTGGTCAAACAATTTTGGTTGAGGGTGATTCAGAAGAAGCATATGCAAAGAATCGTGTTGCTATTGTTGAAATAGATGGAGAAAATTCTTCTTTAGCTGTTAAAAAAAACAATGTGTCTGCGGCTCCTAAAAATTCTGCTTCAAAAAAAGAAGAAGTAAAAAACTCAGAGGCAAAACCTTCATCTGAATCTGTGGAAGAGGACGAAGACGATGATGATGAGTAATCTTATCTTTTGAGCTTTTTATGAAAAAAATTAAGCATATATTATTATTCTTTATTTTAACTAAGTCTGCATCTGCTAATAATGAAATTGTAGATTCATTAAAAAAGAATCGCGTTAAATATCGCCAAGCTTTATCTTTGTTAAAGCAGGCTTATAAACTTTTAGCAGAACTAGAACTTGAGTTAACTGTTGATTCATCTGACTTTTTTAAAGCTTTAGAATATTTTGAGTTAGGTCAATATAATAAATGTATACCTATTTTAAAATCTTTAATAAAAAACAATCAATGTAAACTTGAAGCTATGTTTTTGTTGGCTGAATCTTTAGTTGCTTTAAAAAAAATAGATGAAGCTTGCGTTTTATATAATTCTATTATTAATATTACTCCTGATTTTTTGGATGAAAAAACAATTAAAATTATTAAATATAGCTATTTACAATTGATACATCATATAGGTTTAGATGGAGCAAGAAAAGATGTCGTGGCTATAATTAAAAAATATATTAAACAATTTCCAAAAGAAAGAACGAATCAAAAAATTGAATTTTTGTGCAGACATTATAATTGTTCTACTGTTCTGGTTGAAAACGAAGAAAACACAGATGATTCTGATTCAGATGATTCTAATAACGATTTAAAAGTAAAAAGATTTAAAAAAAGATAGTTTAATCTACAACTTTAGGTTGTATAATAAGCTTTCCTTTATAATGTCCGCAAGTTTTACATATTTTATGTGGTAATTTATAAGATTGACAATTTTCACACTTAACAATATTAGGTAAAACGATTTTATCATGAGCTCTGCTTCTTTTTCTTCTAGTTAAAGATTTTCTTTTTTTAGGTGTAGCCATGTTTGAATTTCCTTTACTTTCAACATATCATATTGTATTAATTAAATCAAATGTATCCAAATTTATCGTGTTTAACCATTAAAGGAGAAAATATTTTTAATTTTATAAACAAATTATCTGCTTCTGATATAGAAAAAAAATGCTCTTATATTTTCTTTTTAAATGAAAATGCAAGATATCTTGGAGATTGTTTTTTTATTGATTCCTTAAATGTTTTGATTTCTACTGAAAAAATTTTAATTGGTTTGAAAAATTATTTTGAACGAATGGATATAAGAAAAAAATTTAAATTTGAGTTTGATAAGCGTGCTGTCTGGTATAGTTTTCAATCTGAAATTAGTGAATTTTGTTTTGATGATCATAGATTGGATGGAAAAATATACTTAAATTTAAATTCAAATTTTATGACTTGCGAAAATGATAAAGAATTATATTATCAAAATAGACTAAATAATAAATTGGCAGAATTTGAAGATTTTGAGTTTGAAAAAAGTTTAATAATAAATTACGGATCAGTATCTCGTTTTATTTCAAAAAGTAAAGGTTGTTATCCAGGACAAGAAATTGTTGCTAGATATGGTTTTGAATCTGCAAAAAAGACTGTTGATGTTGTTGAAAAAATAGATGAAACTGTTTTAAAAATATTTTTTGAAAAAAACGGAAAATATTTGGTTTATAAAAAATTAGTTTAAGTGAGGGGCGTTTATTATGTTTTCTTTTGAAATTAATAGACTGTTAATGTTTTGTTATCATAATATTAAACATGTCTTTATTTACAAAGATTTTGAGTTTAAAAGAAAAAAATGTTATTGAATCAATAATTGAAAATTTGCAAGTTTTATTTTCAAACAGAACAGATGAATATTGGTCTTATGATAATAATAGTCAATCTATTGTTGCTTTACATGATATTTTTAAATTAGATAAATTTTCTGAAGATTTTCTTTATAAATTATCTTGTGGAATTGAATTATGGGATCCACGAATTAAAAGATCGGTTTGTTCTTGGTCATTTAATTTAGAAGATCCTATTTTAAACATTCAATGCATCTTAAAAGATAATCCAATAGATATTCAATGTTTGTCGATTCCTTTAAAAGATTTGAAATAATATTTTTTTCATTAAAACTAGACAATCTTCATTTCTCTTTTTTTTAAAATTTAATTTTGTTTAAATATTATTATGCTTTCAGAAGAAAAAATTGCTCAATTAAGGCTTTTAAAAACACCTAAAATTGGAAGGGTTACTTTTTTTCATTTATTAAAAACTTTTAAAACAGCTATAGAGGCAATTTATGGTTTAAATGATTACTTGAAGCAAATTGGCAAAAAAACTCAATATTCTATTAGCTCCAAGGAAAGCGTTTTAACTTTTATTGATAATTGCCAAAAATCTAACGTTAAATTAATTTTTTTTTCTGATGATCAATATCCAAAAGAATTTTTGATGGCTTCTGATTATCCTCCTATCTTATATTGTAAGGGTAATGTTAATTTATTAAATAACGAATGTTTGGCTGTTGTTGGTTCTCGTTCAGCTTCTTTACAGGGAATATCTTTTACAAAAAAATTAATTAAAGATTTGAATAATATCACGATTGTTTCTGGCTTTGCTAAGGGAATAGATACAGCTGCTCATGAGGCCTCTTTATCTTTTGGTACTATTGCTGTTTTAGGTTCTGGAATTAATATTATTTATCCAGAAGAAAATAAAATTCTTTATTCTAAAATTTTAGAACAGAATGGTTTGATAGTTTCTGAAATTGGCTTAAACGATTCTCCAAAACCTAATTTTTTTGCATATAGAAACAGATTGATTTCTGGTATTGCAAAGGGGGTTTTAGTTGTTGAAGCTGCTATAAATTCTGGTTCTTTAATCACTGCAAAATACGCTTTAGAACAAGGTAAAAATATTTTTGCTGTTCCTGGTCACCCTTTTGATATTCGTTCATATGGCACAAATTATTTGATTAAAAACGGAGCTATATTAGTTAGAAATTCAGATGATATATTATCAGAATTTAATAATTATTCTAATAATACGAACTTTAATGGTATGTTTTCAGTTGCAGAAGAAAATTTAGATGAGGTTAAGAATTATATTTTAACTAATTTAAGGTGCGATGTTTCAATTAGCATTTCAGAAATAATTGCTTTATCAAATTATTCTGTTGCATCTATCAACGCTGCTTTAGCAGAGCTTGAACTTTGTGACTTGGTCAGTATTCAATATAATTTGGTGCAAAAGTTTTAAGAGTTTTTTTTAGCTGGCATAAAAATTTTTATTTACTTCGAAATTAATTTGATCTACGTAATTTTTGTGTTATAATAACTGGTGCCTTTAACTAAAGGATATGGTAATAAACCAAAATTAAAATAGGCATTGTGGACTCGGGGGCGGTACCCGACATCTCCACCAAATGGGGATGAAATAGGTTCGACATGATGTAATAAAAAATTTTATTTACCCAGATGTTATTCGACTGTAACAGAATAAAAAAAATAAATGCAAATAATGCAAAACAAGCTCGTCCTCAACAGACAGTTCGTAGGCCTTCTCAAACAAGAAGATCTTCTAATCGAGTAGAGCGAGCTTAAAATTAAAGGTTTGGGGAGTCCTGTAAAACTCCCTTTTTTCATCAATTTGTGTGTAATTGAATTTTAATGTACATTTAATAAATATGAAATTAGGAGAGTGGATTGATTCGAACTTGTTGTTTTTTTCGAAAAAAGAGCTTGATTATTTAATTAAGGGTTTATGTGATGTTCATTTTATTGATTTAACTTTAGAATTAAAACCACAAGCATTAATTTGTTTAAACACGTGTTTAAATAGGCGAAAAACAGGTGAGCCTTTATCTAAAATTTTGCAAATAAAACCTTTCTGGAAATATTTTTTTAAAACAAACAGTTTTACGTTAGATCCAAGGCCAGAAACAGAATTTTTATTAGAAAAAGTTAATGTAAAAACAAGAAGTGTTTTAGAGTTGGGTGTTGGTACTGGGTGTATTATTTTATCAATTTTGAAAGATTTCAAAAAAGCAAAAGGAACTGGTGTTGATATTTCTCTTGAAGCATTAAAAATTGCTGAAGAAAACGCGAATTTGTTAAGCGTTCAAAATAAGGTTAAATTAATTCAAAATGATTGGGCGAATAATATTAAAGGTGATTTTGATTTGGTTATTGCTAATCCTCCTTATGTTTCAAAAGAGTTTAGTTTATCTTTAGAGACTTTAAATGATCCTGAAATTGCATTGTTTGGAGATATTCAAACTTATAAAAATTTATTAAATTCCTTGAAGGATATAAGGTTTAAACAGTTATTGTTAGAGGTTCCGGATTATTTAACTGCAGAAACGGAAGATTTTATAATATCGCTTTATAAAACAAATGTTAGTATTTATTCAATTTATGATAGTGGGATTAATTGCCTGGAAGTTCTTTTATAGTTGAATTAATTAATTTTGTTATATTGTTGTTAATATTAATTCATTTAAAAATAGAATTAGTTCATCTCCATCCATGAATTTAGCTATATTATGCGATTTTAAAGCTATTCTGGTATCGTTTATCCAATTTTGAGTAAAATGATATGTTCGAACTCTTTCGTTGCGTTTTGCGCTTCCAATTGCTTCTCTTCTTTCATTTTCATTTTTTTGAGTTTCTTCTTCTAACTTTTTTTCATATATTCTTGCTTTTAAAATTTTCAATGCTTTTTCTTTATTTTTAATTTGAGATTTTTCATCTTGTTGGCTTACTACTATATTTGTTGGAATATGCGTAATTCTGACTGCGCTGTCTGTTGTGTTTACTGATTGTCCTCCTGGTCCGCTTGATCTGAAAACTTCAATTTTTAAGTCTTTATCGTTTATTATTACCTCTACTTCGTTTGGTTGTTTTAAAATTGCTACTGTTGCTGTGGATGTGTGTGTTCTTCCTCTTTTTTCTGTTTTTGGAACTCTTTTTACGCAATGCACACCTGATTCTTGGTTTAAATAAATGTTTACTCCTTTTCCTATGATTTCTCCTGTACATCCCTTTATTCCGCCAGATTCTTTGGTTGATATATCAAAAAGTTTGAAGATCCAGTTCATTTTTTTGCAAAGTTTTTTGTACATTTCTAATAATTCTAGCGCGAAAAGCTCTGCTTCTTGCCCTCCTTCTCCGCTTCGTATTTCTAATATTATGCTTTCTTCTTTTGATGTTTGATTTGATTTAAATTCTTCAAAATTTTCTTCTATTTTTGTTTGTAATTTGAGTATTTCTTCTTTAAAAATTTCATTTATTTCTATATCTTTAGATTCTAAAATTTGGAATTCGTATTCTTCAATTTCTTTTTGTATTTGTGTTATTTTATTGAGCTCTTTTTGCTTTTTTTTTATGGATTCTGCTATGTTTTTATCTGTTGTTTGTTTTAATTCAATGTCCCAACGATTTGATAGTTTTTCTAAAATTTCTTTCATTTATTTTTAAATTGGCGAGAATGGAGGGGATCGAACCCCCGACCTACGGTTTTGGAGACCGTTGCTCTACCAGCTGAGCTACATTCCCTTGAATTTAATTAAACTAAAATTTAAAAAAAACTTCAATGGTGTTTTTATTTTTTTAGATTTTAAAATTTATTAAAACATGCTTAAAAATAGTTAAAAAATGGTAAAAAAAGCTTAAAAAATGGTCAAAAATCGATAAAAAAGGGTTTAAAATTTGTGCTTTTTTAGTTTAAAGTTTGTGTTAAAAGTTGTGGCTTTGTTTAATTCGCCTTAAATTAATGTTTTTAACTTTATTATTAGATAGAAGTTCTTTTGTGGTTATAGTAAATTTGTTTTTGATATTTTTTTATATTAGTGTTGTTTTTTTGAAAACAAGTCAATTTTTTTTAGCTTTTGGAAATTTTTTTAAACCGTCAACGTTTTCCGTTAAGGAAACTCGGGTTTTTTGTTTTTCATATTGCATTAATTGACTTAGCTTTTCAGTTGCTTGTTTAAAGGTTGTTATTTTGTTTGAAGGTATGAAAAAAAGTTGTTCTTGTTTGGGGGTGAATTCTTCTAATTTTTCTCTTGGTGGTTCTTGTATATCTGGATTTTGCATTTTTTGAAGTAGTCTTATTTGAGCATTATTTAAAAGCTCTGCTTCTTGGCTTGTGTTTTGAAATGATCTTCTTTTTTTATTAGACTCTAAATTTTTTAATAGTTTATATTGCTCTATTTCAGAGTTATCTAGTATTCCTTGTTTTTCTTTATCTTTTAAGGCTAGTAAATTTTTTTGGTTTTTTTGTTCAATTTGGTTTTCTTGGTTTTCTGGAATTTCTTTGATTAAATTTAATCTGTTTGTTGGTGTTTGGTTTAAGATTGTTTTATATTTATTGTTCTTTGTGTTGCCAAAAAGCGTTTTTTCTAAATTGTGGTTTAGTGTGTTTTGGCAAATTTTCATGAGCTCATCTATAGTAATTTTTGTTTGATTTTCAATGGAATAAAGAGATGGGGCATTGTTTATAGAGAGATTTCTTAGTTTTTTTTCACTAAAGGATAAACAATTTTTTAATAAAAGGATTATTTGTTCGTATATTAACAAATAATAGTAATCATTATTTGTTTTTTTTAATAAATCTTTATAAAAAATGAGATCTGTTAATAAAATTTGTAATTTAGTAGCGATCGGTTGATCATTTAATAACTCTTCATAAAAAGCTTCCGCTTTTAATTGAATTTTTATCTCAAATGATGATATTGTGATATTTTGGTCTTCTTCAAATTCTGATTGATTTAAAATTACACCTCTATCCGAATCATCTTTTTCTATTTTATTTGGATTTGCTGCAAAAGAGTGTATGCATAAATATATTACAAATAATCCTATTCTTTTTTTCATCTTCTTTCTTCCTTTTTTATGATATGACAAAGTGGTAAAAAGAGTGTGAAGTCAACCAGGCTTTGTTTTCTTAAATAAGCTCTTTCTTTAGATTTTTGAATTTTCTCTTTTAATTGGCTGTCTTTTTTAAATATCCATTAAATCAATTAGGTGTTTTTTATTTAGGTCTTCTAATGTTATATCGAAATACAAATCTTCGCTTGATACTTCTATTTGTTCTAAAAATTTATTTATTGCTGTTATGCATAAGTGTCCATTAAAATTTTGAGTCATTGCTTTGAAGTCCTTTCTTCCGTACCAGCATCCTATGCAAAAATTTTTATTTAATAATACGAAATATAGATCTTTATTTTGATTTGAAGTTCCTGATTTTCCTCCGAAATATCCATTTTTGATTTTTATTTTTCTTCCTGTTCCGTATTGTGAAACGGTTCTTTTCATCATTTCCCACATATAGTAGCAGGTTCTTTCGTCTAATATTTTTGTATATTTTTTTTTATGTTTATATAAAAGTTCTCTTGTTTCTAAGTCTTCTATTTCTTCTATACAGTATATTTCTGATAAACATCCTTTGTTTGCTATTGGCAAAAAAGATTTTGTTAGATTTAACAACGATGTATTGAATCCTCCTAATGTTAATGATAGAGTTGATACCGCTGGGTCTATTATTTCTAATTTTCTTATTGTTTCTATTACTTTTTTAGGCTTTATAGCTTCTATTATTCTTACTGCTACCGAGTTAATTGATTGTGCAAAAGCCACGTCTACTTGCACTTCTCCTACTGTTTTGTGCAAAAAGTTACTTGGTTCCCATGTTCCAAATGAGTAGGGGCTATCATCTATTAAACTTTTTGGGTTTAATCCCATTTCTATTGCTGTTAAATATGTGTAATATTTTGATATTGATCCGCTTGGTCTTTTTGAGTTTACTGCTATATTGAAATTTGAACTTGCATAGTCTAATCCTCCTATTAATACTTTTATTGCTCCGTCTTTCGCTATTAATATGAATGATCCTTCGTCTGACTGCCATTCTTCTCCTAATTCTTCTTGCGTTTCTTTTAAGCTTTTATTTGCTTTTTTATATAATTCAGAATCAAAAGTTGTTTTTATTTTTATATCTTTATCTAAGCAGTTTTTTGGTATTTGTTGTAATACATAATTTATGAAAAATTTTATATTTGTTTCGTTTATATTTATTTTTGGTATTTTAAATTTTTCAAAATTTTGCTCTTCTTCTTCTGTTATAAAATTTAAATTTTTCATTCTTTTTAATACTGTTCTGGCTCTTGTTCTCCAGGCTTCTATATCGCTTGAATATTTTGAGGGGCTTTGTAATAAACCTATTAATAATGCAGATTCATATAAATTTAAACTGGATGTGTTTTTGTTAAAATACATTTGTGATGCTGCTTCTATTCCAAAACAATTTTTTCCAAAAAACACTCTATTTAGATATAGATATAAAATTTGACTTTTTGTGTATTGTTTTTCGATTTTATAAGTTAAAATTAATTCTTTTATTTTTCTTAGAAGTGTTTTATCTGTTGTTGAAAAAATTGATTGATTTTGTAATATGTTTTTTGCTAATTGTTGGGAAATTGTGCTTCCACCTGCTATTACTTTTTTATTTAATATATTTATATATAAATTTTTAAATAGTGATTTATAATCTACTCCTTTATGCTGAAAAAAATTTTTATCTTCCACAGCTATCAGTGCTTTTATTACGTTTATTGGAATTAATTCTATTTCAATTATTATTATTTCGCTTCCTATTTTATCTATTAACTTTCCTTTATTATCGTATATTTCTATATATTGTGACTTTAGTATTTTAGTTGCTTCATTTTGAATGTTTTGCATGTTGGTCATTAAAATAAGGTTTAGTATTATTATGATTTCTAAAAATTCTGTTAAAAAATAAAAATATAATATTTTTATAAAATTCATTTTGATGTTTTTTTATACTTCTATCATATAAATTGATGGTGGGGTTGGAAATATTTCATTATCATTTTCTATCAATAAAATCTCATCTTCGCTTATAGAAGAATCTTTTATTTGAATTTTTACAATTGTCATATCTGGTATTTCTTGTATATTGTATTCCTTATAGTTTTCTATTTTAACTCTTTCTGCTCCTTTTGATCTTTGTTCTTTTGTTGCGTCCATTTTGTCTTCTGTTGCTATTCTGCAAGATGATATCCAATTGTTTATATCTTCATATTTTGTTGATGCATCTTTTTCTATTGCTATTAATATATAGTTTTTATCTGTTATTTTTATTTCTCCTTTGAATTTGTTTCCTTTGGTTTTTTCAAATTTTGTTAATTTGAACGCCTCAAATATTAAGTCTAGGTTAGAATTTACGTAATCTATTAATGGGATCATTGATTTTACTATGTTATCATGCATATATGGTTCTATAATTGGTATATCTGAAGTTTTTGCTAAAATAAAAGAGTTTGATACTGCTTGTACTATGTTTTTATATATTGAAAAAGGGTGGTCATTAGATTTTAATGCTGATTCTAATGAAAAAAGCATGTTTGAAACGCTTGATAGTTGAGTAGATTGTTCTGATGAAAGTCTTTTTATGCTTTTTAAATATTTTGCTTTTTCTTTCATTTTTATTATTAGCGATTCTATTGTTGTTTTTAATAAGCTTGAAGACTGTATTTGTTGAATTGGTGGGGTGTATTTGCTTAATGCAAATGACATTCCATTATATTTAACTTTTGCTATTGTTATTGAATCATTTTTTAAACTTTTTGATTCTCCTATTTCTAAAAAATAATTTGGTTTTAAAAATGCTATTACTGTTTTTTCAGATTTATTGTTTAAATCTTCAACTTCTAAGTGTTCTGCAGAATATTTTGGCGTGTTTTCGTTCGTTTGGGGGGTAAAATCGTTTTTTGGATATGATAAATATATATATAATTCCTTATCGTTTTTAAACTCATTTTTGTATTCTTTTAAATTTATTTGTAAATTGTTTTCAGGGGATACTTCAAAATATAAAAAATTTTCATTTAAACCTTTTAATGTTTTTAGCTTAAAAAAACCTTCTGCTAGGTTGGATAAATCGTACTCTACTTCAAATATTCCCCAGCCTAAATTATTAACAATTTTTGAATAGTTAACAATTAAATTTTGTAGGTATAAAGAATTTTGTTGAAACGGTTCTGGTCCAACGTTCATTCCTTTGAACCACATTATTGGATATTGCTTTCTCATATTCTTACCTTTTCCCCATTATATCAGTAAAGTCACTACAGCTTTTACGAAATTTTATCAACTTTTCAATAAAACATCAATAATCTAGATTTTTAAATTTTAGCTAAATCTTTTTTTATTTGTTTTTTTCTTTGGTAAGTTGCTTATTGCTTGATCTGGGTCTAAATATTCGCAAAATGGCGTTTTTATTTTTTCTTTTGTATATTTAAATTTTCTATTTATGTTTGTTATTTCAAATTTACTATCTTCTAATGTAATTTCTACAGATTTTAAATCTTCTGGGTACATGAATTTTTTCTCTACGTTTTCTATGAATTTGAAAAACACAAATACTCCCCAATATTTTTTTTTACTTGGTAGCACGAAGCATATTGGTCTTGTGTTTTCTACTAGGTCATATTCCCAAACTTTTATTTCGTTTGGAAATTGTAATGTAATTGTTTGTGATTTTTCGAAAAATTGATCTGCTTCCATTCCGCTCATTTCATTTAATGCTTCTTCTGAAAATATTTGCACTATATATATTTTTAACGATAATCTTTGGTTTATGTTGTTTTTGGGTATTAGTATTATTTCTTTTCTTCCTTTCATTGTTCCTTTTTTTTCACATCCAATCAAAAGGATTCCTAATATTATTGTTATAATTTTTTTAAACAACATTTGTTATGCTTCCCATTATATACGATTTTTGAAAAATAAGATTTTTTTCGTTTTTAGCTAAATTTTCTGATTCAAATGGACCTATGTAGAGAACTACTCCTTCGTTTGTTGGTTTTAGTATTGCGAGTTTACCTGCTTTTATTTGTAGTTTATTTTGAACCTTCTGTCCTTCTTCTGCTAATGAATACTTTCCTATTAATATATAAAAATTTTTTATATTTGTTATTTCTTGCTCTTTTTCATCTGCTATAATTATTTTTTTTGTGTTCTTGGATCCTATTAAATATTTTTCGTTTGTTTTATGCTGTTCCTCTGTTTTATTATCTTTTTCATATTTATAAAAAAAATAACCAAAACCAAACGCTAGTAATCCTATTAAAATTGCGCATAAAAATAGTAAAAACAATTGAAATTTATTTACTCCTGTTTGTTTTGAAATGTTTTCTGTGCTGTAATTATTGTACTCTGACATTAACACTCCTTTTGCTTTTCCCTTCACAGAATCAAGAATTACATCGTACTTGTCCTCATTCATTTTGGGTATTTTATCAACGAATTGTAAAGATATTATTTACTCATTTGTTAATTTTTTGTTATTATATTGTTGTGGTGCTTGAAGATTGGATTTCTTCGTTTTTATGGGTTTTGAGGGTTGAAAAAAGGATTTCTTTAAATTCTTATAAAAGTTATTTTTATGATTTTAAAATTTTTAGTGATTGGATTTTGTTTTATAAGAAAGATATTTTTAATGAAGATTTAGTTTCTGAATATTTTTTATATTTAAAAAATGAACGAAAAAATTTAGAGCCATCTATTGATCGGAAAATTAATTTGCTTATTTCTTTTTTTAAATTTTGTAATCAAGAGAAGGGGGCTTCTTTTGTTATCAAAGACCGCAAAAAAGAGCGTAAAAACAAAATTTACAGGCCTTTTTTGGAGGGAGGGGATTTACTTAAAATAAGGTCTTTTTTATCTTGTGGTAATGATTTTAGGTTGGCTGCTATTGTTGAGGTTCTTTATTCAACTGGTCTTAGAATTTCTGAACTTTTGAAGTTAAGGTGTGTTGATTTGCATGAAATTAAAAAAAATAAATCTCTTCAAATTGTTGGGAAAGGGGGGGGGAAACGAGTTGTTTTTTTTAGCTCTTCTTCTATTTTGTTTTTGGATCAGTATGTTTTTAATATGAACTTTAAAAATGAATATTTGTTTAATATTACTCGTCAAAGAGTTTTTCAGTTGTTAAAAAATTTAGGGGTGGCTTTAAATATAGATTTAAGTACTGTTTTTCCTCATAGTTTTAGACATAGGCTGCTTACTGATTTAGTTAAAAATGGGATGAATTTAGTTAGTGTTCAAAAAATTGCTGGACACAAACAAATTTCTACTACGGAAAAGTACACACATGTTGAAGATTTTTTGTATGAAGAAATTTATAAGTTTCATCCTTTGGTTAAAAAGTTTTCCTAAGTTTATATTTTTTCTCAATCCCAATCTTTTGTTGCATCTTCGTATAAAACTATTTTTTTTATTAAAAAAGACAGTAAATCTTCTTCTATTCTTTGTTTGATAAATTCTTGTTGTGAAAAGGGAGTGGTTAAATATAACAACATTTGGGAAATTTAGTTTTTGTTTCACGTTTATTACGCTTAATGAAAAAATAAATGCAATGTTTGTAAAGGTGCTTTCTACTTTTGTTTTTTTTTGTATCATTAAAGCTAGCTAATTTAATTGCTAAAGATTAAGATAGATCGTTGATTTTGCATATAATATAAAATTTAACGCTGTTATTGCTGCTGTTTCTGATCTTAGTGTGTTTGCGTTTAAGGATATGGCTTGATAGTTTGTGTTTAATGTTTTCTCTTCTTCTTCTGTCCATCCTCCTTCTGGTCCTATTATTGCTCCATTTATGCTTTGTTCAATTTGTTTTGCGCTTTCTTTTAAAGAGCAGTAACACCATTCTTTTTTATTTTCCTTCTTCAAAAAATCTAATAAGTTTATTTGCTGCATTGTTGGCACGCTTATTCTTCCGCTTTGTTGACAGGCTGAAATTATTATGTTGTTCATTCTTTCAATTTTATATTGTTTTTGTGTTCTTTTTGTTTTTAATATGAAAAAATCTTTTACTCCTAATTCTGTTCCTTTTTCAATTATCCACTCTAATCTTTCTTTTTGAATTTCTGCAATTGCTATTTTTAAAAAGGCTTTTTCTTTTTCTTTTATTTCGTTTTTTATTATTATTTTTTTGTTTTCGTAGTATGCTGCATATTCTTTTTCTCCATCAAAAACTTTGATTTCTTCTTCTCCTTTGAATCTTAGTGTTTTTGTTAAATATTTTAAGTTGTCTTCATCAATTTTTAGTTCTTTTTGGTTTATGTTTTTTATATATATCCTTTTCATTTTTATATTTTTGTTTTTTTTTTATTTTTATTCAATGTTTTAGTAATGATAAAATTTCTATTTTGTTTTATAATGCATATTATGAGTATAAAAGCTGAAAGAATGAAAAATGACTTGAAGAGAGGGTTGTCTCAAGTTTTTTTAAAAAAAGGGTTGAATTACATACTTTTAGTTGATGTTGTTTTAAGTGCTGATTATCGTTATGCTAAGATTTTTATTGATGTTTTGAAAAATGACTTGCAAACTGTTTTAGATTCTTTGAATGAAAATCCTTTACATAAAGAAATTGTGAAAGATCTTCATTTCTATGTTCATATTAGTAATTTTCCTAAAATTCAGTTTTTTTCCGATTGTCATAAAGAACGTATTAAAAAAACTGAAGAGTTGTTTGAAAAAATTAAGATATAATTTTAATATATATCTTCTATTGTTGGGTTGTTTTTTTCTGACAAATTTAAAACCGCTGAAAAAGTACTTTTTTGTTGGTATAAACTTTTTAATTCTTCTAGTAATCTTTGCTTGGATTTTTGTATGAAAAATGAAGATTCTTTATAATTTGATTCTAGTATGACTAGGCTATAGTTTTCTTTTTCTATTATTTTTAATATGTGAAGGTTTTTTACCAGAACTTTAGGCTCTTCGTTGCCTAATCCAAATGGGGCCATTGTTTTATAATCTTTCTCTATTTCGTTTAAATCTGCTATTCCATCTATTTCTATTATATTTTGATCAATTTTAATGTTTTGGTTATTTATCCATTCTTTAAACTCTTGCCATTTTTCAATTTTACATGTTAATCCTGCTGCTGCTTTATGGCCCCCTCCTTTTTCTAATAGGCTTAGTTCGACTGCTTTTTCTATTAACATTCCTATATTTACTGATTTTGATCTTGCTGATGCTTTTATTTCGTTGTTGACTATTGATCCTATAATTGTTGGCTTAGATTCTTCTTCTTGTATCATTGCTGCTACTATTCCTACTATTCCTGGGTTCCAGTTTTCGTTTGCTATGCATAGTATTTGGTTTGATTCGTTTTTGGCTATTTTTAATGCTTCTTGAAAGCTATTGTTTTGTATTTCTTTTCTATAGTTGTTTGTCATTTCTATTCTATGAATTAATTTATCTGCTTCTTCAAAGGATTTTGTTTTTAGTAAGTTAAATGAAATTTCTGGTGTTTCTATTCTGCCTGTTGCGTTTAATCTTGGTCCTATTGCAAACGCTATATCTTTTGTTGTTATTGGAAATTTTATATTTGCAAAATTAATTAGTTGTCTTAATCCTATTCTTTCTTGTTTTTCAATTTGCTTTATTCCAGCTTTTACTAGTGCTCTGTTTAAATTGTTTAATGGCATTACATCGCAAATTGTTGCTAGTGCTACTAAATCTAGCCATGATTTCATTGTTTTTTGATAATCTTTATGCTTTAGCTCTTTTAGAATGCTTGATGTTATAAAAAAGGCAAGGGATGTTGCGCATAAGCTTTGTAGTTTATCTTTTGAGGATATGTTTATTTCAGCGGTTGCATTAGGGTTTATTACACAGTTTTTTATTGGATTTAGTGCGTGGTGATGGTCTATTATTAAAATTTTTTTGTTATATTTATTATTAAATTCATGGGATGTTGTTCCGCAGTCTACTAAAATTAAAAGATCTACTGGATTTTTTTCAAAAAAATTTAATGCAGCTTGGCTTGGTCCATAACCATCTTGTCTATTGGGGATCCAAACACTTGTTTCAATTTTGAATTCTTCAAATAATTCTTTCATAATAATTGCTGAGCAAATTCCATCTACATCATAATCACCTATTATTCCTATTTTTTCTTTGTTTTGTATGGTCGATATTATTGTTTGTTTTGCATATTCAATATTTGGAATGTCTTCTGCTTTTATCCAATTATTTTTTAATGTTGGATTTAAATAGTTTTGAATTTCTTCGAATTCTATTTTTTTATTTGCTAGGTATTGTGATGATAAATTTGATAAATTATAGTTTGTTTTTATTGATTCTATTAAATTTATATTTGCTTGTTTTAATTTCCATACGTTATTTAGTTTGGATAAATTTGTTATGATCATTTTTAAATTTAACCATATTTTACTTCTTTATCCAAATGAAATTTTTTTGGTGCCCTTGAAGAGACTCGAACTCCCACATCGAAAAGATAACAGATTTTGAGTCTGTCGCGTCTACCATTCCGCCACAAGGGCTACTTTTTGATGTTAGCAAAAATGTTTTTTTTTATCAAGCTTTTGAAGTTTTAGTATTGTTGAAATGCTAATATTAAATTTTCTATTTTTTCATTAATTTGTTCTTTTGTTTCATTTTCTTTTTGTTCCAATTTTAGCTGTACGGTTAATTTTCTTTCTTCGTTTATATTGTTATTTGGGTAAACAATTAAAATTTTATAGTCTAAATTTCTAAAATTTAAAAAGTTTGTTACTTTTGATGCTGATACTTGTTCTGATAATTTGAATGTTATGTCTTGATAAATGGGGGCTGATTCTAAGTTGTTATTTAAAGAGCCGTTCTCAACTATGAGTTTTTCTGGAAATATTTCAAGTGCGTAATATTCTTTTAATCCAAATTCTTTTAATATTTGTGGTTTTATTGCGCTTAGTGCTGCAAATTTTTCATTGTTGAAATAGAAGCTTGTTGCATATTTTGCATGAGCAATTAATGTATCTTCTCTTGAAAACACTTTTTTTTCTATTTGTTTTTTGTTTAAAATTTTACTTAGTAATATTCTAAGATCTTCTGTGTTATTAGAAATAGCTGTGTACATTTGTGTTTGTTTGTTTTCAAAATCTCCGTAAATTAAACCTATTTCAAAAAAGTTATATATTTTTTGTTGATTTTTCACATGCCAGGATGCGTTTTTTAATAAATCTGGGATTAAACTTCCTCTTAAAACTGAGTAATTTTGATTAGAATAATTTATTACTTTTCTATTTTCTGTGGATATTTGAAAGTTTTCGTTTTCTAATTTTCCTAAAGATATATTTTTACACTCGTTGAATCCGCAATTTAATGAAAGTTCTGATAAGTAATTTTTTTCTTTGTTGATTGTTGATGCATACCTTGGAGAAAGGTTGATTGAGTAAATGGAATCATATCTAGCTATTGCAAATTCTTCTATTATACAATTTTCTGTTGTGATATCGAAAAATTTATAAGATGGAGGTGTTATTGTTTCATCTGAGTTGAATGTAAATCCTTTTTTTATCATTATTTTTTTAAAATCTTCTTCTTGAATGTTTGATCCTAATATTTCTTTTACTTTTGAAAAATTAAATGGAATTTTTTTTGTTTCTAAGAATGGTTTGTATTGTTGAGATATTGGTTTTAAGTTTAGCTCTTCAAAAAATCTATTTGATACTTTTTTTAATATAAATGGATCAAAACCATATTCTGCTTTTTTTACTGCTGATGTTATAACTCCGTTTTTTCTTCTTTGCATTGAATCTTTTGGGAAAACACCTGCTTCTAGTAAAATATTTTTTGTATTTTCATCAACTTTTGAATTTTCTCCTCCAATTACGGCTGGCCAAGAAATTATATTTTCTCCGCTTTTAAACACTAAAGTATCTTTTTTAAATTTAATTTTTTGTTGTGCTAATGTTTCGAATTCTTGCTCTTCAGTTAAATTTTCTATTGAGCATGGATTGTTTTTTATTTTATCATAGTCAAATACGTGTAATGGAAGACCTAAGTCATGAGATAAGTAATTTGTTAAATCTATAACATCTAAGTTTAAAATTGCATGCTCTGTTAGCATTAATCTTTTTATTATTTTATTTGGTGTTGATTTTGGTTCGTGTTGACAAAAAGTGCAAATCAGGCCTCTGCAATCTGAGCTTTTAATTTCAAAAAATTGTTGTTCTGATAATGAAAATTCTTTTTCTTTTGGTTCTTTTAAAATACCCAAATCTTCGTTTGCTAATATTCTTGCTAATCCAAAGATTGATAGAGCATCTCCTCGGTTAGGCGTTAGTTCTATTTCGAAAATAGCCTCTGATTCGTATGCCTCTGCTATTGATTTTCCCCAATCTTCTTCTGCGCATTTTAAAACTCCATTGTCTTGTGATGGGAGATTTATTTCTTTTGCGCTGCATAACATTCCTGGGCTATCTATTCCTCTTATTGTTGCTGTTGTTAATGTTATTCCTGATGGCATTACTGTGCCTGGCATTGCATACGGGACGAAATTATTTATTTCTAAATTAGAATCTCCGCATACTATTGTTAAAATTTCTCCAGTTTTTTTTTGAATTGAATAAAGATTTAATTTTTCTGCGTTTGCGTGTTTATTTTTTTCAATTATTTTTACTATTTCTATGCTTTTCCATAATGCTGGGCTTGAATAATCTTTTTTTAATTCAAACCCTAACTTGTTTAAATTTTTTATTATTTCTTTATAGGTTAATTCGGTTTCTAAATAATCTTTTAACCAATTCATTGTAACTTTCATAAAAAATTCCTTTTGTGCTGATTATAAATTATTTTTTTTAAAATGTTTAGAAGTGAAAAATTTTAAGCGTTTATTTTTTCTAAAGCTATATTAATTAAATTTTGTGTTGATTGAGGCACGGAATTTATATATGCAACGTAATGTGTAAAACAAGGGTCGCAATAAGCAAAAAATGCGATATATATAAATACTTTTTTATTTTCAATGTTTTGTTTGATTACAATATTAAAATCAATGTTTTTATTGTTTAAGCCAGCATTGGGTAGTGCTTCTATCATATCATTTTTTGCTTCTTGTATACCTCTTTTAAAATAATCAAAATTTATATCTCCTGATTTTAATGTTTTTTGAGCGTTTGCTTCATGAAAATCGCAATATGAATGTAATGCAGCTTCTTTTTTTTTATTATATTCTGCCTCATTTCCCAAAAGAGTTATTTCTTCTGTGTTGGGTGCATTTAAAAATGCAAAAAATCCTAATAATGTTTTATATTTATTCATGCTATTATTCTGTTTTTTTTTGATCGAAAAATCTATGTATTAAAAAATAAAGTAAAAATACATTGTGTTTTTTTTTTGTACATAGTAATTTATTTAAGTTGGAAAGGTGTCCGAGTGGTTTAAGGAGCACGCCTGGAACGCGTGTATACGTTTATTGCGTATCAAGGGTTCGAATCCCTTTCTTTCCGCCATTTTTTTTATTTCTATATTTAGTTTTTTGAAAATTTATTAATTATTAAGAATTGATTTATAACTTGTTAATTAATATGAGTAAATATAACGATATTTTGGATGAGCTGCAAAATCAAAACGTTCTTGAATCTTACGATAAAGAGTGGCTAATAAAGGTTCAAACTTCTTCTTCGTGCTTGACCTCTGGTCAGCTCTCTTCTTTTTCAAGCTATTGTGGTCTTAATGATTATTATGAGGAAATAGATTTGGTGACTGGCCAAGATTCTGGTGTTAAGGGTATTTGTGTTTCAAATGTTAAAGTTAGCTTGTTAAGAAACGAAAGTAGTGTGAAAATTTTAAAAAGTTTTAAAGATAACTACATTTTCAGCTCTATTGAGTTGATTAAAATTATGAAAATCAATGGGTCGTACAAAACAATTTCTAGAATTACCTTTGCTACTTGTAAAATTACTAATTTTAAAATTTTTTTAGACAAAATGGACTTTTATTTTAAATATTCAGATAGGTCTGAGACTTATACGGTCGTTGATTCTAAAGGTGCCACCACAGGTTCATGTTGAGTTTTTTATTAGATCTTGTTACTTTCTTTTTATTGTGTTTTACTACATTAGGAAGAGAGTTACTATGGAAAATGATAAGGTCCAAGTGACCAGTTCTAAAATGGGGTTGTGGGCAGCTACAGCGCTTGTTTTTTCTGGTATGGTTGGTAGTGGAATTTTGTTTTTACCTTATAAGATGGCATCTTGTGGATCTTGGGGTATTTTTAGTTGGATAATGGGTGCAATTATGACTTATTGTATGTTTTTATCTTTTGCTGGCGTTAACAACTATTATTTAAAAAACATGAGTAACAAAAATCCTGATATTATGGATTTTTTAAAATTAAAATATTGTGATAGAAATGCCTTTCTTTTAGCTTTTGGTCATTTTTTTGCTATGGCTATTTGCGCATCTGTTACAGCTTTAGCATTGGGAAATTATTTTCTTGGATTATTCCCTGGATCAATATTATGTGCAAAAAGCATAGCTTCTTTATCTTTGCTGTTGATGTTTTTTATTAACTTGATTAGTTTTGGAGCTGCTAATGCTTTGAATTTTTGGTTAACTTTAGCTAAATTGTTATTCTTTTTATTAATTGCAATTTTAGGAGTGGGGTATGCTTCATCTTATAAACCAGTTTTTGGTAGTCCTACCTTGTTGTTTTCTGGTGCTGCAACGACCATGTTTGCATTTATGGGAATTGAATTTGGAATTTTTGCATCTGGGTCTATTGAAAACCCCGAAGAAAATGTTATTAAGGCTACAAAATATGGGTTGATTTCTGCCTCTTTAATTTTTATTGGCGTTTATCTTGCAGCTTTGTTTATTATTCCTGATTTAAGCTTAACAAAGACTCCTATTTACGATTGTTCTATTGTTCTTTTTGGAAAAATTGGGGCAAAAATTATTGCAGTTGTTGCTATATTAAGTTGTTTGACTGGATTAAATGGAAACTTAGTTGTTCAAGGTAATTCTTTAAGAAATTTTTCTAAAAAAAAGCATATTGTTAATTGTTTTGACGTGGAAACTTCTCAAGGATTTCCTTGGAGGGGCGCATTAACTTCTTTAACTATTAGTATTTTGATTATTTGGTTTTCATCTCTTGATCTTGAAGTTTTTGCAGTTACTTTTATTGGAGTATTGTATACTTCTGTTGTTGTTTTGGATATTCTTTTGAATGGTTTAGCTCCTCAGTCATTGTTAGCGATTGTTAGTTCTGCTATAATGTTATGCAATAGCTTTACATTACCTGTGATAATTGGTTCTGCTTTTATTTATTTGGTTGGGTATTGCATTAAATTTTTTAGTTGCAAAGAGTGTAAAAAGGAGAAAATATGAAAATTTGTTGTGTTACTGGTAAAAGGGTTATTTTTGGAAATAATGTAAGTCATGCTGTTAATAGAACTAGACGTAGATTTGAACCTAACATTCAAAACGTTAATTTATACAGCAGAGTTTTAGGTAAAATTTCTTTAAAAATAACACCTAGAGGGTTAAAAACTATTGAAAAAAAGGGTGGAATTGATCTTTTTTTGGATAATGCTCGTGAAATTTATGGAGACGAAGGTTTGGCTTTAATGAAAAGATATTGGGCTGCAAAAGAACTTTTATTACACGCTAATAATTCAAAAAACTAATTTGTTTAGTTTTATTTGAGAGAATTTAATGAACGAAATAAAAAAAATGTCTTTGTGGCAGGCGGTTGCCATGATTTTTTCTGGTATGGTTGGTAGTGGAGTCTTGTTTTTACCCTATAAAATGGCTCATTGCAAAACTTGGGGAATTTTTAGTTGGTTTTTAGGCGCAGTAATGTCTTATTGCATCTTTTTATCTTTTGTTGGAATTAATAATTATATACAAGATAACATTGGAAACAAAACTCCATCTGTTTTAGATTTTTTAAGGTTGGGGTATAACGACACGGTTGCTTTTTTGTTGATTTTTGGTCATTTTTTTGCTATGAGCATGTCTTCTGCGGTTACGGCTATATCTTTTTCTGATTATTTTTTTGGGTTATTTCCTTGTTATTTTTGCTCTAAACAACTACTTTCTTCATTTGTTTTGTTGTCAATTTTTCTATTAAATATTTTAAGTTTTGGAGCAGCAAATGCTTTGAATTTTTGGTTAACTTTAGTTAAGCTGTTATTTTTTTTGTTAATTTCTATGTGCGGAGCTTTTTATTACTCTTCTTACTCTCCTTGCTTTGAAACCTCTGCTTTGTTGTTTGATGGGGCCGCTATTACAATGTTTGCTTTTTTAGGTATAGAGTTTGGTATTTTTGCCTCTGGATCGATAGAAAATCCTAAGGAGAATGTAATAAAAGCCACTAAAATTGGTTTGTTTTTATCTTCAATAACCTTTATTGGAATTTTTGCATCTTGTTTGTTTATTTTGCCTAATTTAGAGCAAACAAAAACGCCAGTTTATGATTGTGCAATTATATTGTTGGGGCCAATTGGCGGAAAAATAGTTGGTTCTGTTGCATTACTTAGCTGTCTTACCGGACTAAACGGAAGGGTTGTCGTTCAGGGTAATTCTTTGCAAGATTTTTCTAAAAAAAAATTTGTTTCCAAAATTTTTGGAGCAAAAACATCTCAAGGGTTTCCTTGGATAGGCTCTTTTTTTTCTTTATTGATTAGTTTTGGTGTTATTTGGATGCCTTTTAAAATTGAATTGACTTTGTTTATTGTTGTTTTGGTTGGGTTTTTGTATTGCGCAATTGTTTTATCAGACCTCCTTTTAAATGGTTTCTCTTTAATGGTTTTGTTGGCTATCATGAGTTGTTGTTTAATGATGTATAATGCCAATTTAACAGTTGTTTTGGCTGCATTTTTGGTTTATTTTATTGCGTATATTTTTAAAATTATTAATTCAAGATTTAGTTAATTTTCAGTTTTTATATGTTTTTTTATATTATTAGAGAGACATATTTTTATTCGAAAAAGCTTGTTTTGTTTAATTAATCTTTTTTAAAAACAAAAGCTATAATAGTTGAATAAACCTTGTTGAGGTTAAATTTTGATTATAATTTTATTGTTCATTATTAAGTTGATATATTAAAACTTATTCTTTACATAAAATAATTTTTTTTATTGATTCTATTTGTTAAAAACATTACTCTAATTTTATGTTAATTTCTATTAAATATACTCCTAACCCTAATTCTATTCAAGTTTTTGTTGATATTGTTTGGATTGATATTTTTTGGGAATGCAAAGATGAATTTACTTCTCAAAAATCTCCTCTTACTAAAGCTATTTGGCAAATAGATGGGGTTTGTTATATCTTGGTTGGTCCAAAATTTTTAATTATTAACAAAAAAAATGAAAATGACTGGAATCAAATTATTCCTAAAGTGCAAAACATTGTTTCAAATTTTATAATGACAGAAAACCATGTTTTTCCTCTTTCGCAAGAGCAGTATGATGAAATTTTAAACAATTATGATTCAAAAAAAAATAAAACAAAAAGAAGGGATGAATTATCGGATTTAGGAAAAAAAATTTGGGATATTGTTGAAGAAAAAATTAAGCCAGGTTTAGAATTACACGGTGGAGGAATAGAGTTTATATCATTAGAAAATTACAAATTGGTTTTAAGATTAACTGGAGCATGTGTTGGTTGTCCTAGTTCATCTGATACTATTGATATAGGAATAAAACAAATTTTAACATATTTTTTTCCAGAATTAGTGAGCATTGTGTGTGAAAGTTGATTGTATATTTTTTATTTATTAAACAATACAATAAATATGTATGCAAAAAATTTTAATAGGTCGAGTTCAAAACACTCATGGATTATTAGGTAATTTAAAAATTCAAATGTACTATCCTTATACAGTGGATTTATTATTAAATAACAAAATTTTTTTTGAATCAGACTTTGAACCAGAGCTTAAGAACGATATTTTTGAAGTTGAAAAGGTTTTTGGAGTCATAAAAGAGAATTGTATAGTTAAATTTTCAAATATAAATTCAATCGAAGAGGCAAAAAAACAGAAGGAATTAGATGTTTTTGCATTGGTTAACAAAGAAGACGATTACTCTTTTAACTTTATTGGATATGAGGTGCGTAGAGATAAAAAAACAGTTGGAGTAGTTAAAGATATTCAGTGGATCAATGGTATTGAATATTTAGAGTTGAATCAAGAATTAATAACCATTGATCAAATAAAAAAAGTAGAAAATCAAATAATTTTTTTATAAAAAGTTAGTCTGAATTAAAATTTTAATATGTCATTCGCAATAATAATCTATGTATAGAAACACAATAACAATCTTCTAAAAACACCCTGGCAAACTTCTAACTATTTATAAAACAACGGGTTTTAAAGTGCGGAAAGAGAGAGATTCGAACTCTCGATACGCAATTACGTATAATGGTTTTCGAGACCATCCCATTAAACCACTCTGGCATCTTTCCTTATAAAAAGGATATATTATTTTTTTGTTTTTTGATAGTTTGCTTTTAACTTTGTCTTGCTCTTTTTTTTGTTAGTTGAGTAGTTGCTTTTTGGCGTTTTGTTGATTAAGTAATTCTTTTACTTTTTTCATTTCTTCTTTAGCTCGTTTAAGAGACTTTCTATTAATCTCTTGTTGAGTCTCAATTTCTTCAGAAGACATTTGTTTTATTCTTTCTTCTCTTTTTCTCATGAATTCTACGTATTGAGCGAGAACAAGTGCAAAATTAATTAATTTTAACTAAAAGTTAGAAGAGTGTTTTTCAAAAAAATTACTGCATTTCGCTGTGCTTCATCTCTAATAGTTTCATTCGAATTCATAAAATCAGCATTTATAACGCTATGGGTAACACTTACCATTGTGTCAAACACATGGTCTATATTCTTTGGTAAAGCTTTTGCTGCCAATGCAACTATATTTAAATTTTGAATCAAAGTTTGTATGTTTAAAGGCAAAAAATTTATGATTGGAAGAAAGTTTTGCATAAATTCATTAACGGTTGAAGTTAATAATCCTTGTCTAAAAGGATTTCTATTTTGATAAGAAGCTCGTATTATTCCAATGAAATAATCGTTAAACCATAAATCAAATTTATTAAAATTATCTGGGTTATGTGTAACATTATTTAAAAAATCATCAAAGATTAGATTGATGCTTGTTGTGTTTAAATATGATATATCGCTACCTCTATTTTCAGCTGGCAGTTGTTCTGGTGATGGAGGCATTCTCAATATGTTAGTGTCATTATTTCTATTAATACGACGATCATGGAAGGCTAAATTATATGCCTGAAGTGCTTCTGTATGTTGCTCTGCGACTTCTTCTAAAGTAATACTTTGCAAGCTTTCTTTAAGCAAGAAAAATAAAAAAATTAGTCTTATTTTCATGTTTTTATTTTAATTGGTTTTTGTTTTTTAGTCAACTATAAATGTTCAGATATGGGCCCAGTGGGCATGGACCCATACTATTTTAATTATATATTTTTCTCTTGACAAGATCTTTTTGTTGGAGCTGCATCAGCTTTTTTTGGATTTTGTATTGAATGTTGTTTTATTCTTGTTTTACTTGCTTGTATTTTTTTATTAAATTCATTCAATTCTTTGTCTAATTTTTCACATTCAACTGAAATTGAATATGCAAATTGAAGATCAGTTACTGAACTAATGTTACAAAAGAAAGACGAGATAAAAAAAATTTTAAAACTTTTATTCATTTATATACCACCTAATAATAGGCTATGAAATTATATTATATTTAACAAGTGTTAATTTTCATTGTGACTGGTTAAATTGAACACATTAAATAATGTTTTTTGTGAATTAATGATTTGAAAAATAATGTTTATGTTATTTATAAACTCATCGTACAATTCATCAATATTTTGAGATTCTATTAAACTTTGAATATTTTGTTTTATTGCGTTAATTAAATTTATAATGCGCTCTTGATTATCATTAAACATGTTATCTATTATTATTGAAATTTCAGCTGCATTCTGAAGAGCCGTATTTAAATTGTTCGGTCTGTCTGCAGATATGTTAATAAGACTTGGAAAATTTCCTAGTCTAAAAATATTTCTATTATGGTAAGATCTTCTGATTAAATTAGCCAGATTTGCACTCCAATTTGAAAATCTTTCAATAAATTGATTAGCATTTATCATAATTTCTATTCTTTGTTCATTTTCTAAATCATTATTGTTTAGGAAACGATTTAAGGTTCTTTCAAAACCATTATAATATGAATTCATTTGGGCATGATTTATAACGTTAATTTTACGTTCATCATTTTCCCTCAAAAGTGGTAATCTTCTATTTCCAGAAATATGATTATAATCACGAATTAAATCGTTATGCATAGTAATTACTTCTTTTTTAGTAATACGAGCTGTGAGACTTGCCAAAAAAAGCATTAAAAAAAATTTAAACATGATATTATTATATAGTTTTTTGTTCCTTTGTCAAATAAACGTGCGCCTGATAGTGATCCGAATTATTTCTTAAATCAATAATTTATAGATTTATATTTATATGGTAATAAGGCAAGATCTAATTTGTGAAAAAAGTGTTCTTTAGTTATACTTAACGAGATCTTTTTGTTGGAGCTGCATCAGCTTTTTTAGGGTTTTGTTTAGATGTTTTAGATTTTTTACGATTTTTTTCATTAATACTTATTAATTCATGTGTTTGTAATATAGCATCTCCAAGCATTTTAGCATTTGCGTGATTATTAGCTATTTGTTCTGGTGTAAAATGTTCTTTTTCATATGTTTGTATTACTCTATCTAATTCATTCTCTATTGCTGAAACATAATATAAACCTAATATAAATGGAACATCCTTATCCATTTTGCGAAAGTTACTACCTTTTTCATCATATAGAACAAAATGATCATTTTCATCTAATATATTGTATTTATACTTAGGTTTTTTATTGCATGCCTGAATAGATTCAGTATGCGATACTCTAGGTGCTTTTAAATTAAAAGCACATGAGATAATTAAAATTTTTTTCATAATTTCCCTCTTTTTAATTGTAACAAATTTTTAGTTTCATTAACATCATATTTATGCATACTTAAATTCATTCGTTAAAATTATTTCTTCCACTGCTACTAAAAAAAATAAGAATATTTCGTAAAAAATTTGACGTATACACTAAAGGTTGACTACTTATTATAAAGATCATAAATTGGTTATGAATGCGTTTTATATTTTGATCAAATATATGATCTAAAGTGTTTGGCAGACCTTGAGCATGTTGTACTTGATCATTTAATGTTTGAATTAAAAGGTTCATGAAACTATCAGTATTACTATGATTTTGCAAGCTATGTTCTATTTGAGCTATGTTATGATGAAACATTCCCTGTCTGAAAGGGTGTCTATTATGATAACAATCTTTTATTAGAGGAACTAACATATTTATAATTAAAACATGAAATACAATAAGGCGTGCAATCTGGCTATTATTAACGACATTTCTTAAATTGTTTGTCATATCTTGTGAAGCTTCTCGATTTATAAAAATTTGTTGAGCCTGGTTAATTAATTCAATTAATTGATTTATATTTAATTCTTCAGTTTGATTTGGTTGTCGATTTAAAAAATTATCAAATATTATATTTATATTCTTTTCATTTATTGTTTCTATTTCATCATCTATTTCATTTTGTTGTCTTATTCTTCTATTAAAAACACGATTATATTGATTAAATATTTCACCATAACGATCTGTAACTTGCTGTCTAGTAATACTACTAAGGAGATTTTCTATATTCAGAAGAGTAAACATCATTATTTTTATATTCATGGTATTATTATATAGTTTTTTGTTCCTTTGTCAAATAAACGTGCGCCTGATAGGGATCGAACCTATGGCCTCAAAATTAGGAATCTTGCGCTCTATCCTTCTGAGCTACAGGCGCTTAAGATAGAATATACCATATATTAATTTTAAAAAAAATCCATTATTTTTTATACTTTTTCTCAATGGCATCTTTTAAATCCACGGATGGTTGATATATCCAATAAACAAAAAAATTGTTTTTATAAATACTTGGAACAGAATCCATAAATAAAGCTATTATTGTAATAATCGTTAAAAAAATGAAAAATTTAACAACACCAATAACGGCTCCACTAATTTTTTCAAACGTAGAATGTGATTCCATTAAGTAAGCTATAAAAAGTCCAAATATATAAATAGATATAAATAAAAATATAGAAATAATTGTTCTATAAAAAGCACTTTGAAAAACATAAACAGCCGAGCTAAAAGCTATGACTAAAAAAATTAAAGAAACAAGTTCGCTTGTTCCGCCTTTCAAAACACCTTTAATAATTGAATATATAAATAAAAAATTTATGAAATAAATTAGTATTTGTTCGCTCATATTTAAATTTTAATGTAAAAAAAACAAAAAAGTAATAAGAGAAAGTTATGCTAACTATTAGCAATTAATTAATGGTTTTAATATAAATTTTCATTATGTATAAAAACTGTTTTTCATTTTTTTTGTTGCAAATAATGAATTTTTCAATTAATTCTGAAGTTCCTTCTGAAGAAAACAATAATTTAATTTATTTATTAAAATCAAATGATTTAAAAATTGAAATAGAAATAATTGCAGAAAATTTTAACAAGTGTAAGGACTTATACAGTCAATTTTTTAAAAAAGAACTTTTGTTTCAATCATATAAAGAAGCTTTAATGTGTAACTTGGATTGTTTAGAAAACGTTCCTAAATACTTAATTTTCAACGAATTATTTTTTCAAAAATTTGAAATTAATTTAAGTAAAGATGATTTTAAAAAATATTTATTATTTATTGTTGCAGAAAATTTTCAAAGGGAAGTTTTTAATTTTAAAATGTTAATTGAGGTTTTGGATATATATAGCGAAGAAGATAAAGATTTAACAACAACTGATTTTTTTAACATTTTATTTTTGGTTGATTCTATATCAAATAAAGAGAAAAAAGAAATTATAACTTTTTATAGAAATTTAAACACAGAAAAACTAAAAAAAACAAAACAACTATTGAGCAATAACGAAAACTTTTTATTGATTTTTAAAATTTTGATGAGATGGAAGTCTGATTTAAATTCGTCTTGGTTCGATAAAAACTTTTTGGACAATCTTTTAATTGTTGAGAAACATTTTAACAGTAATAAAAAAACGTTGTCTTATTTAGAGTTCGAAGAACTTAATAACAAACAAAGAGCATATAATCTGCCAATGAGTAGCCTTTTATCTAAAGGAAACATAAAGAAAAAAGACTCATTAAATTCATCTGAAACAAAAATAGTATCCATAGAAAAAAAAATAGAAAAAAAACAAGTTAAACCAGTGTTGTTAAAAATCTCAGAATCAAATAATGTGCAAAAAAATGAGACAATAGAGTTAAAAAAAAGTGATGAAATTATAACAACAAAACAGAATCAAGTAATGGCAGAAAAAAAACCAGAGGTTAAAAAAGAAAGCAATCAAACAGATGAAAAAAAAGACTTAAAGCCAACTAAAAATTTATATAGGGGTATCTCGGTTGCTCTTTTGTTTCTTTTTATTGTTATATAAACTTAACGCTTGTTAAATTGTCTGATGGTAAACTGTTTATGTTAGGAGTCGTAGATGTTAATCATTCAAAACATAATGCTAATGCTTTTATTTTCGACAGTAAATAATTATTGTGTATTAAAAGATATAGAAAGTATGAAATATAAACTTATAAGATATCTTTTTAAGGAGCGAATAGATTTAAGAAGTTGTTATACAGAACAATCAAAAAAATCTGTTTTAATTAATGCAAATTATCAGTATAAAGCTTTAAATGTTTTGAAAGAATTAAAAAATGAAAAAAAACAGGAAGAATTAAAAAACAATCCAGAAAAATTTTTAAAAGATAGATGTTTGACACCAAACGAAGTTTCTTTTATCTTGTTCAAACTTTATCATCCAAGTGATCGTTTAATTAATCAAACTTTGATTGATTCTATTTTAAAAACTTCATTGCTTGAATTTAATAAAAATGATTTTTTAAAATTTCAAGAAAATTTTAATATTTTGAATAAGGATTATAACGATTTGAAAAAATACAAAGAAAATTTAACAGATCCAAAAGAAATTGAAGAAATAAGTCAAAAAATAAAGGCAAAAAAAGAAGCTTTAAAGCACTGTCCTTTGATGGTTTTGTTAGATAATTTAGCTTTTCCAGTGAAAAATGCAAAAAATTGTCTTAATGAATTAATTAAGGCACTCTATCAATTGAGGTTTGTGTACGAATATGATTCATTGTCACCGGCTGGAGTAGCTTATTTTTTGCTGTGCCTGTTAAGACACCGTAATCCTGAGCTACAAAAATCATATTGTTTATCTCAAGGTCTTGATCTAACAAAAGTTTTAGTCATAGCTGATGACAGATTTATTTTAGGTGATTTTACAAAATCATCAACGCCTTTTTCAGATTATAAAAAAGATTTTGAATCCAAATTTTTAAATTAAATTATTAATAAAAGATTGCCTGTAAGTATAGGAAAAATTGACTTATAGGCCGTTTTTTGTTATAATAAATAATATCTGGGAGGATATATGAAAAAACAAAAAATACTAGCTTTGCTATCTCTTATAATATCAGCGGGACAAACATTTGTCAACGCTGAAGCTGCATTTGCAAGAAATAATAATATTATAAAAAGAGAGAGAGAGGAAGAAAATAAAGCAGTCAACAAAAAATCAATCTTTAATTTTGGTTCGAGGAAAAGAGGTATAGAAGATAATGAATCTGCAAAAGTCAACAAAAAACAAAAATTAATAACCGTTATTCCAGAAAGCAAGAGTGATAGAGCAAAAGATCAAAAACATCCTACAATTCATTTGAAAGATTTTCAAGCAATGGAGGCTGAGGATTTGTTAAATAGGATACAATTAGAAATACAAGTCGGGGACAGCTTTGCCTCTTCATCATCCGAATTAGTTAAAGAATATATTGAAAAGAAAGCTCAAGAATCTAGCGTTATGGCTAAACATAGAGCGGACTATGAAAACGATTTAAAAAATATATCTAAATATAAAGCAGAAAAAAATTATCAAAAATTGCGGGAGCTTGAAGCTTGTAAACATGAAATTGAAAAATTAAAAGCATTTTTTAGCGATCTAGAAGCACAAGCTGCCAGCCATGGTAAGAACTGGAAGCAAGTTTGCTCTAATCTAATGAGAGCAAAACAATCCTTGAAAGAAAGGATTAAAAAAAATCCAGGTGAAAAAGAGGTATATAATTCTTATATTAACAACATAAATACTTTTTTTAAGAATCCTCCATTACAAAAAACAAAAAAAGAAATTAAGGAAATACGACAAGAGGCTCTTGAAAAAATGAGAAGCAGAGCGGATAAATATAACCTTGAACCAGAGAAAGCAGAAGAGTTTGTAAGTCTTTCAATGAAAACTAAAGATACGATAAATAATATCAATAATACTCGTTTGGTTGCGTTGAAACAAAAGAATGAAGCTTACGTTGATCAAAACGGTAAAATCACTAAAGCAGGAAATCGATGGTTACAAACTGAAGATGGTAAGAAACTTTCAAAAACATACGCGGATCAAAAAAGAGAGGTAGGCCAAGCGCATGAAACAAATGCAAATAGAATAAATGCTAATAGAAAAAAATCAAAACCAACTGCAAAAACAATTAATCAAAACGCTAACAAAAGAGCAAAAGCGAATGAAAAATCACTTTCTGAGAATGAGACTACTAAAAAAGGATCTGCTAAGACTCAGAAACCAGTATCTTCAACAGCAAAGAAAAAGCCAGTAAATAAACAAGAATCTACAGCGGCTAAGAAAAAGCCAGCAAATAAACCAGCATCTTCAACAGCTAAGAAAAAGCCAGAATCTTTAACAATTAAGAAGACCGCAAAAAAGTCCGAGCCTTTAAAAGTTAAGAGCACAGCAAAAAAAGCCAATTCTCAAAAATTAAAAACGGCAAAAAAATAATTATTAAAAATAAAATTACCTAGCTGACTTTATTCAGCTATGAAAAACATTATTTAAGCTATTTAATTTAAAATTAACGATTGTATTATTAAATTTTAATTAAATGATTAATAGAAAGTCTTTTTTAACGAATGCATTTGAAGAGTTTCATCAAATAATATTTAAATATAGAAAAAAAATAAAAGAATCTTCTTTTTTTAATCCATTAGATAACGAAGAACAAAAAATAAAAAAAATATTTTCAATACAAACAGAAATAAGTAGTTTCATGAAAACAAAAGCATCAGAAATTTTTCATGAAACAGGAAAAATAGGGGGAGATATTTTTGAAGAAGTAAGTTATATAATGGCAGCTTTAGCGGATGAAATATTTATTTTTTTAAACTGGGAGGGTAAAAATTATTGGAAAAACAACCTTATGGAAAAAAAGATATTTAATTCCAACAATTCTGGAGAAGTTATTTTTGATAAAATATCAGAAGTTTTAAAAGATCAGAGTATAGAGGCGGCAGAATTATCCATTATTTATTTTTATTGCCTTGCACTAGGATTCAGAGGCGTAAAAGCTGGGTCTCCAAATTACGAATCTGAAATTCAAGAATTAAAATCAAAACTTTATTATAAAATATATTATAAAGATTCTAAGCTATTTAAAGAAAAACAACTATTATTTCCAATGGCATATAAATCTTTGTTTGTTGAAAAAAACGTTTTAAAAGGTAATTCGGTAAGATTTTGGAAAAGAATATTAATAGGAACGGTTCTTAGTTATTTAATATTTGTAGAACTTATGTGGAGCATTAAAATGAAAGTTTTTTTTGATTTATTAGGAAAGTTTATAAGTAGGTAGTTGAAAATGAAAACAAGAGTAGCTTTAGTATTAATGATATTTGTAATAAGCGTTTTAGTTTTATTATTTTTATCTTTATATCTGTTGATAAAAAAACATTCAATGGGCAGAGAGTTAAAATTTATAACTAATCTCAAAATATTTTTAGGGTTAGAAAAAGAAAAAAATTCGATTGCAGATTATTTTAATAGTGCAGATAAAATTTTAAAATATTTTTTAAAAAACAGCTCAAATTATAAATATGAACTACCGTGGTATTTATCGTTTGGAATGGCAAGAGCTGGAAAAACATCTTTTTTTTCAAACGTAAGCCTAGAAACACCAATAAGATTAAATTATACAGACACAACATATATCAATCATTATTTTTTTAACGAAGGCATAGTGTTAGATTTAAAATCAGATCTTATATTTAACGATAGTAGTCATGATTTTTGTTGGACTGGCTTATTAAACCAAATAAAAACAGTTCGTCCAATGAAAAACATAGATGGAATAATTTATTTTGTTTCATTAAAAGACTTGCTTTCAACAGATGCAAATATAATGCTCAATAATAAAAAAAACATAGAAAGTTTGTATCAAAAATTGTGGCAATTACAAAATAAATTTGAAATGAAAATACCAGTATATCTAATTTTCACTCATTTAGATGAGATTCAAGGTTTTTCAGATTTTTTAGAAGTTTTTTCAAATTATAAAGAAGATATGTTTGGTTGGTCCAATCCATTTAGCTTAGATAGCAAGTTTTCAAGTGAGTGGTTAGAAGAAATGAAAAAAAAGTTAGATGAAGAATTAAAATCGTTGTTATCTGAAGTAATGGTGAATTTTCCATCAGAGATAAGTTTTAATATAATGAATTTTATAAATAATTTTCAATTAATTTATCCAAAAATTTGTGAATATTTAACGCTAACATTTCAAAACAATAAATACACAAGTGGTTTGTATTTTAGAGGAGCGTATTTTACAGCCCTTGATCAAACAAAAACAAATCAAGAAAAAATACCGGTTTTAAACGGTGAAGATAGCGAAATAGAGGGTGGCTTTGAAATAGAAAAAAGTAAAATATTTTTTGCTAAAGATCTTTTGTTAAATAAAATTTTTGCAGAAAAAGAAATAGGAAAAGAAGACGTAGATAAAAAACAAGTAGAACATGAACTAAAACTTTTAAAAACAGGTTTCACGGCTTTTTCATTAGTGGCATCAGCATATTCAGTAAAAGTATATAAAGATCTTGTTTATATGAACGAGCAAATTTATCCAAGAGCATTAAAAGTAGTTGAAGTATTAGATGAATACGATAAAGATAAAAATTATGTTCATAGAGTGGATTTTTTAGATGAGTTAAAAGTTGTATTACAATATTTAGGAGATCTTTCAAGCTACGATTTATTTTTTCATGGAATACCATCTTCATTCTTCTCTTCGGTAAACCGATGCAAACAAAACATGGTATTAGTTGCCACAAAAAAATTAGTATTAACAACATTGTTTAATGATATAGAAAATAAATTTATAAAAATTTCTAAAAAAAAATTATACGATACAATTCCAGAAAACAGACCCTTTGTAAATCCTTTAAACTCTAATGAATTTGCATTATTAAAAAAATTAGTAGCAGAAGTAAGCGAAGTAGAAAAGTATGAGCAAAAATTTGTTGCCTTTAAAGAAAGTAATAGCATAACAAGTTTAAGCTGGTTGTTAGAAAATATTTTGAACATAAAAATGCCAGAAGCTTTTGAAAGAAGTATAATGTTTTCGTTTAAAATTGATTTCAGCGAATTAGACACAACAAGATTTTATGGATATAAAAAAAATATCAAAAAACAATTCAGATTAATTTCAAATAAATTTGTAGTAAATTGTTTTTCAAAAGATAATATATCTCAATATTTTATGGAATTAGAAAGACTGTTGTTTTTAATAGAGTCAGGTGATCAAGGAATGAGTTATGATAATTTAAAAAGCATACAAAAATTGATAGCAGATTTAATAACATTATTCTACGAATCAGAATTTGATTGGTTGAAACATAGATCATTTGGATCACAAGAATTTGAGATTGTGTTAAGGCAAATAGAAGGATCAACAATTTTAGGAGGAGAAGACGCAGTAAATGAAATAATGACAAGAACCACAACATCATTTAATGGATTTAAAAACACATTAGGATGTTATCAAATACCATTAATAGGAAGCCCGTTTTATACAACAGATGGATTAAAAATTCAGTTGTCTCAATCCGTTTTAGACTTTCAAGGCATATTAAACGATGTGTTTTCAGAGTCTTTCATGGAAAAAGTCGCAAAAATGAACTTTCCGTTGTTAGCAACCTCTCAAGCCTTATATTGGGATTCAAAAGTAATAAAAGATTTAGTGGTAATAATAAACGAATACAAAGAATTTGAAGAAAAGTTCAAAGCAGCTTCATCAAGTAAAATGGAAGTTATAATAAAAAATATAGCAAAAAAAAACTTGAAAAAAGTGATAGAATTTTATCTAATAAAAGCGCATAAAGTTTTATCTTTAGATGTAAAACATTCTCATTTATTAGACATTGCAGAAAATGTAAAAATAACAAATGAAGAGATTCAAAAAATAATGGAGCAAGCAGGAAAAATAGATTCAAATTTGTGGAGAGATATAAAAGATTTACAAAAAGAAAGCTTGCTAAACATTTTAACATATATAGATAGAGCGCTGCAGATAGAAAATCTTTACGATATAAAAGAGGATATGTTTTTGTTAGATGCAAAAAATAAAAAACTTTTTTTCAATTTTAATATATCAGATTATTTATTAATTCAAAAAAAACAAATAGAATTTTTTTCAGTAAACCTAGCAAAATCAATAGTTGAAAGTTTAGAAAAAATAAATTTCATAGATAATATTTTATTGGATGATTTAGTAGTAAAATGGAAGGATATAGAAAAAAATTTGGAAGATTATAAAAGCAACCCAGCAAATAGCAAACTATATGCTTTTGAAGAATTAGCAATGAAAGTTCAAACAACATCTTTGAGAGATATATTTCAAAAAGATTTAAATAAAGTAGAATCAAACCTAAACAAAGATTCTTTTTTTGAAACAAAAGTGTTTTTTTTAAGTCAAAGAATAAATAAAGTGGTCGATTCATCGATATCGAAAATTTTGGTAGAACAATATGATGAATCAATGTATTTTTATAAACAAAACGCCTATGCTTTTCCGTTCAATTTGAAAGGAGTGTTATTAGGAATTTCTGGATTTAACAGAATGCAAGAACTAATAAAAAAACAAGAAGATATAGTAACATTAGTAAAAATAGTAAAACCAAATTATGACTCACCTGTTTTTAGATTTATAGAAAATTTAGAAAAAATTAGCAAAATGATATCTTTTTTGATATCCAATGATAAGTGTTTGTGTTTGGTTTTTAACAATTATAAACCAATAGGGGATTTATATGAAAAAAACATACATTTATTAGTAGAGTGTTCAGCAAAAGTAAACGGACAAAAAGCTTTGAATTTATATAAAAAAGGAACAATAGACATATATGACTTAGTTGAGTTTAAAGTTTCATTAGCAAAAAATTGCGGCAAAAAAATAGTGAAAAATAATTTAAATTACAAAATAAAAGGAAACGATGCAATTTTAAATTTTGATAAAAAAGAATTAATGAAATTTTTAATGGAAAATATAATAGAAATAAATCACGCAAGTTTCATAAGATTTACAATAGATATAGAAGATGATAAAGGTATAAAAGATAAAGTCGTGGTAATGATACCAGTGGAATTAACGTTAGATGGTGAAAAATATACAATGCCAGATAAAACGTTCACAAAAATATCAGAGGAGCAAGAACAATGAGGAAAATTGAAGACTTATTAGGTTTTAAACTAAATCTAGAAATTCAACATGAATTAGAATTTCAAGTTCTATTTGATAACAGAAAAGAAAAAATAGAAGAAGAAACGTTATTAGATGAATATGATGATTCAATCGAAACAGTATCATGGGAAAGTATAGAAATATCAAGCTGGGATTTAATGAAAAACAAAGGAGTGAACTGGAAACTTTTCACAATTTGGTTAGAGTCTTTAATATACATAGATGGATGGGATAATGCAGCATATTGTTTTGAAGCATTAGATGCAATCTTAAGTAAGAAAATAAAAATTTTATTAGATGAAGAAGATAGAGTAGGGTGTATAGATTTTTTGGATAAAGCAATATCAAGAGCGCTATTACTGCAACCAATTCAAGATGAAGATAACCTTTTTCAATATTCAAATTATAAAAAAATTAACCCACAAAAATTATACGACTCATTGTCGCTTTTAGATAAAGATTTTTATCAAGAATTAATCAAAATAAATGAAAAAACAACAGATTATTTAAAAAAATTTCAATTATTAACAAGAGAGGTGTATATTCATTTTGCGAAAATATATGAAATATTTGAAAAATTAAAAGATATATTGGTATATTATGAAAACAGTTTTGTAGAAGAAGAAGACGATGAGGAAGATGATGAAAATAATGAAAATGATAAACCTAAAAAAGAAGATTCCTCTATAAAAAAGGATAAAGAAACTGCATTTCAGTTAATATCGGAAGCATTAGAATTATTGCAAGAATATGATAAACAAAATATATCTATTCCATTATTAAGAAAAATAATGAGATGGAAAGAAAGCAATATATCAGAAATTATTAATGAAATAAACGATAAAGACGGAGCATATCATATATTAGCATTTTTAATGGATTAAAATTTTAGATAAAAATCAATCAGCAAATAAACAAAAAAAACAAACAAATAGCTTTTTATAAAATTTAGTGATAAATTTAAGATGAATCTATGAATCACGAAAAAGAAGACAAGTTAAATATAAAAAATTTTTTAGAAGAAGAAAAAGTTTCTGATATAAGAGCATATAACAACGGTGAGTGGATAAATATAGTGGTAGGTACAGTAAGATCACAACGACATATTTCAGGAATTTTAAAAAAAATTAAAGTATTAAAAATTATAAAAAAAGAAGATGTGTTTGGCATACCAGAAAATGAATGGGTAATTTGTTCAGTAGAAGGAATAGATATTCATTTATTCACAAAAGAAAAGCGTGATTATTATGGAATCGATAATTTGTGGGAGCAATGGCAATATGAGCAATAAAGATATTGATGGCATCATCGAAGAAGAAATTTTTGATGAGGTAAAAGATTCTGAATATAAAAAAAACAGATTGTCTAAATTAGAAGAATGGAAAACGTTGCAAGAAAAGTATCCAGATAGTTTTAATAAAAAACAATCGTTAGAAGAAGCTTTAAAGCTAGAAGAAGGAGCCTCAGAAATTTCAATAGCAGGAAGAATCATGTTGATGAGATCAATAGGAAAAATTTGCTTTATAAAACTACAAGATTTTTCAGGTTTCATGCAAATAGTATTACACGCAGAAGATTTATCAAATTATGACTTTTATTTAAAGAATTTAGATTTAGGTGATATAGTAGGAGTGGAAGGAACAATATTTTTCACTCGCTCAGGAGAAAAAAGCATAAGAGTAACTAATATTTGTTTATTAACAAAATGTCTGCATTCTTTACCAGAAAAATGGCATGGTTTATCAGATGATGAAACAAAAATAAGACAAAGATACTTAGATTTAATAATGAACGAAAAATCAAAAGAGAAGTTCAAATTTAGATATAGGTTTATAAGTAAATTGAAAGAATTTTTAAATGCAAATGATTATATAGAAGTAGAAACACCAATTTTACAAAAACAAGCATCAGGAGCATTAGCAACACCATTTCAAACACATCATAAAGCATTAAATATTCCACTATATTTAAGAATAGCGCCAGAAACTTATTTAAAAAGATTAATGGCAGGTGGATATGAAAGAGTATATGAAATTGGCAAGTGCTTTAGAAACGAAGGAATAGACACAACCCATCTACAAGAATTTACAATGCTAGAATTTTATACAGCTTACTGGAACTATGAAGATTTGATGAAATTCATACTAAATTTGTTTTCATTTTTAATGAAGGAATTATCAATTTTAGACACAATAACATACGAAGGCACAAAAATAAATATCGGTCAACCATGGACAAGAATGACTTATTCAGAATTGTTTAAAAAATATACTAATTTAGATTTAGAAGAATTGTTAAAAGATGAATCAAAGCTATATGAAGAATTAGGAAAATTAGAAGGAATAGATGTAAATCAATATAAAAGTAGTGCAAGCTTAATAGATGGTGTATACAAAAAATATTGTCGTCCAAAACTAATAGATCCAGTAATAATAACACATCAACCAGCAGTCTTAGGGCCACTAGCAAAGCAAAATATAGATAACCCATTGTTTTCAGATAGATTTCAAGTTGTAATAAATGGACTAGAAGTGGTAAACGCATATTCAGAGTTAGTAGATCCAGAATTACAAAGAAGCATATTAGAAAAGCAAAAAGAGCTAAAAAGTAACGGAGAAGAAGAGGCAATGGAATCGGAAGAAGACTTTTTGTTAGCAATGGAATACGCAATGCCACCAATGGCAGGTGTGGGAATAGGAATAGATAGAGTGATAGGTTTACTAACAGACTCATCAAACTTAAGAGAAATTGTTTTCTTTCCGAATGTAAAATAAAATCAACTTCGCTTTAAAGGTAGTATGTCTTGATAGGTATTGTTTTATAAAAAAAATTTGCTACCTTGAAATATTTAGGCGGAATCTGAATCTTTTTCTTTGAATTATTTTTAAGCTTTTGATTTGTTTTTATTTTAAAGATGTTTTTATACTTAAAAAAGAACTCAAAACTTACTTAAATAATTTTTATCATTAGGGAATTAAGCGTGTTTTCATCAATAAAAAGTTGAGTTCAACGTGTTTTTTATTTATATCTAATGTTTTAAATTTATAACAGGGTAAAAAAATTTATTTTTTCTTTTCAAAATCTATGTTTATTATGTTTTCATCCGTTATGAAAAAATCCTCATTTTCTGATTTTAAAAAATTGAGTTCAAAGTTGTTTTCTGTATCTTCAATTTTTGTAACAAAAACATATGGAATTTTCAATAATTCTTCTTCATCATCAAAAAACAAAACTATTTCAAAAAAAGTATCGCAAATTCTTAAATCCTCAAAGGTACCTTCTGATAAATAAACCTTCATTTCATTTGGCCATTTTATTCGTTCAGAGATAACAACATGTGGACTATTGGTTAAAAAAGTTATTGCCAAACCATACCCTTCTTTGATGCCGGATTGGCTAATTTCTTTTAAGATATTTTTTAGTATATCAATAAACCCTTTTTTCAAATGTTTATTGTAATCCATTTTTATAGCTCTTCTATTCCTTTATATTTTTTTGCAAACTCAGCGGCTTTTCCAACTGATCCAGAATTTTTAGAGGATTTTGTCCAAGCTGGATGATTGCTTGGGTCCATAGACAAATGAAAGTTATCAGGCAAACAAGTTATTAATTGTACAATCTCTTTGTTTACTTTATAAATATTTGTGATCTGAAAGTTTGGATGTATACCTTTTTTCATTATTTTTCTCCATTTACTAAACATTTTAATATAAACAATTGTAAAAAAAAAGATTTAAGAATAAAAGATAATTTTTTTTTAAATTTAGAATGAAGATAAAAAGTTAAAAACAGTACTCAATCTAATTGATAAAAAAATTAAAGGTTAAAAAAACTAATTTTAAAGATAGCGATAATTTTAAAAAAGCTGTTTTTAATCTGGAGTTTAGGTGTGTATATTGAGGAATAGTTGACCAAATGTTATAATTACATTAATATATTTACATGCATATTAAGAAAATATTAACATCTTTTTTGTTCTTAAGCGCCACCTTAAATTTAAAATCAACAGAAGAAGATTTAGAAGTTTCATCTCATTCATCTCAACAAGCAGGAGAGATCAACTCTTTGACAACAACAAATCAAGGTCTTTTTAGAAGGGCTTATAGTCGGTTAACGGGTGCTAGTTCAAGCACAATGGAAGCAGTAAAAGAGGTTGGTTCAAAAACAATGGCAAAAGTAAATACGTTATCTGCGGCAACTATAAATTATATTAAATACAAATCTCCAATTGAAAAAATCGAAGAAAATATAAAAAAATTAAAAATTCAAATTATTGAACACTTAAATAATATAAAAGAAACTCAGGGCTTACCTGGGGATGCTCAAGCTTATGATTTCGATTTTATACTTCAGGATCAAATTATAATTCTTGAAGGCTTATTAGAAAAATTTAACGAATTTAATTTTGAAGAACAAAAAGAACTTAAAGAAGAAAATCAAAAGTTACAAAACAAGCTTATATCTTTAAAAAACGAAAACAAAGCCTTACAAACAACTGTTGGAGAGTTAACAGAAGAAAAAAACGATTTAATAGGTAAATTACAACATATTGTAGAACAGTTAAAACTATCAAAAATACAACTATATGGAGAGGAGCAAATAAGAAAAGATTTGCAGATAGATTTGGAGTCAATGAAATCATCATATGAAGCTCAAATTCAGCGATTAAGAAGAGATTCACAAACAGAGTTGGACTCAGTTGAATCACGAGACAAAGCTCAAATTCAGCCATTAGAGAATCAGCCCAAGACACAAAAAAGCAATAAGGAAAAAGCGCATAAAGATCAATTAAATGATACAGCTTCTAGCCATAAAAAAGGACTAGGTGATTTTACTAATGCTTCCTTAGAGCCAAAAACATATTCTAAAAAAGATGCAAGGGCTGATAAAAAACCCTTAATAGCCACAATTTGCGGTGTAGCTATTGTAGCTGGCGTATTATATTGCATTTATGTATATAGCAAGCAAGAAATATAAATAATCTATTTTTTTGGGTTTGTATATTGCTAACTAATTCAATTTTAATTTTACGACATATTCAAAAAATTTTATGCGCTTTCATTGAATAAAAGGCATTTTTAGCAATAATTAAATGATCATAAACCAATATATTCATTAGATTCGAAGCATTTTTAATTTCTTTCGTAATTTGAATATCAGCATCAGAAGGGGTAGGGTCTCCACTAGGATGATTATGCACCAAAATCATGCCTCCAGCACCAATTTGCAAAGCTAATAAAACCAATTCTCTCGGAAAAATCGCGGCCTTATCTATTGTGCCATTTTGCAAAATCAAATCTTTTATCAACTTATTTTTTTTATTCAAGAATAAAACTCTAAATTGTTCATGTTTTAAATGCCCCATACGAGATTGGCAATAAACAGCAACTTTATCAGGAGATTTCATCGAAATTTCCTCAATTATTTCAACTTTTTCAAACCTACAATAAATCTCCTTCAAAACTTTAAAAAAACACAAAGTATTTTCTCCAACTCCTTTTATGTTCAAAAACTGATCAACAGGAGCAAGCATAATATTTTTTAAATTTTTAAATTTTTCAAGTAAATTTTTAGCAAGCGGTTTAACATCGTTTCTAGGAATAGAATACATCAACAAACATTCTAAAATTTCATAATCAGGCATTTGTTCAATTTCATTGGCAATTATTTTTTCTTTAAGCCTTTGCCTATGTCCTTCGTAGTGTTTTTTTTCAAATTTTGAGTCATTTTTAAGCGTTTTTGATCGTTTTTTAAGCATTTTTTGATCATTTTTGAGTGTTTTTTGCTTGTTTTCAATAGTGTTTTCATCAAAAAAAACAACATCTTCATTATCAGACACTTTAAATTCTAACTCATTCAGTTCTTCAACTTTTTTACTTTTAAAGAAATTAAAAAGATCCATTTAAATAATATGATCTATTATTATAAGATATTTTTCAACTTAACAATCAAATTTAAGTTTTGTTTTTTTTATTTTATCAGTATCCTTTTTATAAGGTGGTTTAAAATCATCAAAAGAATAAATATTTTATTAACATGGGTTTGTTTTTTTTATTCTCCTAAACACAAAGACCTTTCTAGTGGGGTTGTTGAGCGAGTAAGAAAAAGAAAAATAATGAGAAAGAAAAAGACGGCTCCTTCTCGAGCAATAGATTTCTCTGATTCGGTTTTTGAGATGGTAAGAAAAACACAAAGAGTTTGTAATCAGGCTATATACAATGCTTATGATTTTAAAGGTATAGAAGAGGCTGAAAATCTTTTAAAAGAAGGTGTTAATGCTCCTAATTTAGAATTATCTTTGTTAAAAGATAAAAAGAATGTTGCTTATTTAACTGCTTTTTTATGTTTATCTATGGATCCTATAAATAAGCAAAGATACGAATCGTTCAAAAATCAACTTTGAACTTCTTTGGGACGCTGTTTTTTTAGGGAAAGAAAAAGATTACTTGAAACCATACTGTGAAGAAATTTTTTAACTTCAGTTGTGCAATTTGAGAAAGATATAAAGAATTTTTTGTGGACGGACGTTTTTATGCTGAAAATGATAAATATTTAATGGATATTGTTAAAAAATTAAAGCCAAAAATTTGGAGTGATCGTGCTTTTAAAAATACTTTTGATAAGAATGTAAATCCATTGTCTTTGGTCGAAATTAAAAATGAATCGAACAGTCGCTGGCTTTTGTTTGCTCTTTGTATGTTTTTTCTGAAAAAAAACTAGACGATCAGCTGTTTTATAAAAAAAGTATAAAAAAATTTAAAAAATCAAAAGGGTATCAAATTTTTTTAAAAATTCTTAATAATGATTTTCCCAAAGAATTCGAATGGAAAGGGTTTGATTATATTTTACAACAGATGAAAAGCCGATTAACTATTATATTTGAGCGTGATTATAAACATGGACATTGATAAATATAAAAATCGTTGTGTTTACTCTCATTGAAATCCAATATTTTGTTTTTATAATAAGAAATTTTATAAATTATTATATTGTGTTAAAATTATTTAGGCTGAAATTTATATTTCATATTCCATATTACAAAATTTATATTTCTTGATAAAATCAAAAGAGCAAAAGGGGTTTGTTATGAAAAAAAGAAAAATAGTTGGTGAATTGGAATTATCTCCTGCTCAAAAAATTTTAGAAAAAGAAGTTGAAAAGCAAAAAAAAACAATTTCATTAATTGCCTCTGAAAATATAACATCAAAAAATGTTAGGGAAGCTCTCTCAAGTGTTTTTACTAATAAATATGCAGAAGGATATCCTAATGCTAGATATTATTCTGGATGTGAATTTGCAGATGAAATTGAAAGTTATTGTATTAAGCTGGCAAAAGATGTTTTTCAAGCAAAATGGGCTAATGTTCAGCCTCATTCTGGGGCACAAGCTAATCAAGCTGTATATTTAGCTTTGCTCAATAAAGAAGAGGGCAAAAAGGATACTATTTTAAGTTTATCTTTGGAAGCTGGTGGACATTTAACTCATGGAGCAAAAGTTAGTTTGGTTGGTCAAATATATAATTGTGTTCATTATTCATTAGATTCAGAAGGTTTAATAGATATGAAGCAAGTTGAAGCTTTGGCTAAGCAACATAAACCAAAATTAATAATAGCAGGAGCATCTGCTTATTCCAGAAACTGGGATTGGAAAAAATTTAGAGAAATAGCAGATTCAGTAGATGCATATTTAATGGTTGATATGGCTCATATTGCTGGTATTGTTGCTGCTGGTGAATGTGAAAACCCCGTAAAACATGCTCATGTTGTTACATCGACGACTCATAAAACTTTAAGGGGTCCAAGAGGAGGTGTGATTTTATCTCAATATGACTCTTCTTCTGAAAACACTAAATTTAAAGATATAGGATCAAAAATAGATAAAGCTTTATTCCCTGGAATTCAAGGGGGTCCTTTAGTTAATAACATTGGTGCTAAAGCGGTTGCTTTTGAAGAGATGCTTACAAACGATTATAAGCTTTATATTAAATCAGTGCTTAAAAATTCAAAAAAATTAGCTGATATTTTTATGAAAAAAGGTGCGAAAATTGTTTCTGGTGGAACCGATAATCATTTGTTTATTTTTGATTGTCGAGCATTTGGAATGTCTGCAATTGAATGTGAAAAATTACTTGAACAGGCCAATATATGGGTAAGTAAATCTGCTTTAATTGGTGATTCTTGGAAAAACCCCAATGGAATTCGTTTGGGGACGCCTTATATTTGCAATTTAATAGATGATATAACTGAGTTTGGTGAATGTTTGGTTGAAACGTTGTTTTCAAAAGACCCAATTCCTTTAAGGGCCTTGGTTAGTAGCATTACATCTAACTCAAGAATTTTAGAAGATTTTTAAAAAAAACTATTGTAAATTAATTTTATTTCTGATAAACAATTCAAAATGTATGTGCTTAAAGTTTTAACATTATTGAATTTTGTCTTAAAGTCTCCTGAGTTTGAAATTACAGAAACAACAGTTGGCTCTACTTTATTATCTATTTTAAGGCTAGAACCTCAGGCAACTAAATGTTTTTTTAAAACAATTAGGCCTCATTATTTTGAATTAAATGAGGTTTTAAAGTTTAAAACTCAAGAACAAAAAAAAGGTTTTTGGCTTTTTCCAACTTTGAATAAAAACCAAAATGATATCAAATATTTTTCAGGTTATGTTGTTTATTCTAATGGTTTTACAAGTAATGACAAATATTTTTATATTGAGTGTAAAACCATGTTTTTTTATTAATGCCATTTATTTTTGAGTTCGTAATAGCGCCTCATTTTGCCAATAAACATTATGATCCTATACCTGTAACTTTTGAAAAAATTTTATCTGTTTTCAATTCAAATATTAATAACGAAGCAACAAACAGTGAAAAAATTGAATTTATTTTAAAAAAATTACTTGAAATTTACATTTTAGCGACTAAAGAAGAAGGAAATATGATTGATATGATTTATTTGTTAAAATATCAAAATTTTGAACAACCTTTTGATATAATGCCTTTTTGTAATAAAAAAACATTGAAAAAAATAATTAGAGAAGATTATTTTTTTTCTGCAATTAAATGCTTAAACGATTTTTTTAATCCAAAAAATTTTGATAAATTTAATTATGAACACATTGGTTATGTACATCCTAGAAGACGGTCTTTAAAAACAAATCATCATCAATTTAATTTGACTAATGAACATGTTTGTTCTTCGGCTATTAAAATGCAAACTTTAAAGACAACCTCTGATGAAGATGACAACTCTTTTTCAACAAACTCTCAAGGATTATCCTATTAATATCCTAAAAATTTTTTACCAAAATGTTTGATTTTACGGAATTTATTTGATATCTTACACTTATGATTGATTTTTCTGCAGAAACTAAACAAACTATTCGCGATAATATTGTTTTTTGTTTTTTACTTTTTTTCAAGTTTTTTGTTTATGATATAAGCATGGTGCCATCTTGTTCAATGACTCCTACTTTTTTAACTGGTGATTTGGTCCTTGTTAATAAGCATTGTATTCGTTGGTCGATGTTATCTATTCCTTATGGTGGAGTGCTTAGATTTGGAAAAAAGGGGTATGTTTTTAAAATTCCTGATCACGGTACTCCTTGTGTTTTTACTTTGCCAGGAGATCCTTTTACTTACTATTTAAAAAGACTGGTTGGAAAAGAGGGAGATTGGGTTCAAATGAAGAACGGGGTTTTGCATATTAACGACGAGCCAGTTAAAATGAAATTTGTAAAAAATTATGATTTGTTAACAGATGATAATAAAATTGAGAATGGGCAAATTTGGAACATTACATTAAAAAATGGAAAATCTTATAATGTTTATAGAAATAGGCCTCTTGGAGAAGGTCCACATGATAACACTCCAAAATATCAAGTTCCAAAAGGTTTTGTTTGGGTGCAAGGGGACTATCATGCAAACTCTTTAGATTGTTTTTCTGGGCTGGTTAAGGGAACAAGGGCTTTGCCTGTTGATCATTTAATTGCTACTCCGGTTTATGTTATTATTAACTCTAAAAGCCGAGAGAACGTTAATGGGTTAATTTTATGGATAGCTATGTTGCCATATTTGATACCAAAATACATTTATAAAATTAACTGGTCTAGAAAGTTTTTTGTGGCTGATAAAGTCTAAGTAAATTTATATTAGCGGGGATAAAATTAATATGATAGAAAATTTTATCGGTTATACCTTTAAAAAAAAGAACTTGTTAAAACAAGCTTTAACCCATCCTAGCTTTTCTCAAAGTGAATTTCAAATGTTTGAATTTTTAGGTGATAGAATTTTAGGCTTTGTTATATCGGATATATTATTTAAAACTTCAAAAGATATTAAATCTATTGCAAATGAATTTTCAAATTTAGTGAACACTCTTGCTTTAGTTAAGGTTGCAAATGTATGGAAAATTTCAATGTTTTTAAAGCATGATATAGAAAAATTATCAAACAAAGTTTTAGCAGATACTGTTGAATCTATTATTGCGGCAATTTATTTAGATTCAAACTTTGAAACTATATATAATATCATAAAAAATTTATATAAAAACATATTAAAGCCTTTACAAGAGAAAAAAGAGCCAAAAATGTTATTACAGGAAATATCTCAAGCCCATTTATTGGGTCTTCCTGAATATAAAGTTTTAAGAGAAGAAGGAATGGATCATAAAAAAATTTATACTATTGAAGTTCGAGTTGAAAAGTTTGGTTCAGCAATAGGAGTTGGGATTTCAAAGCAGGAAGCTTCCAAAATAGCAGCTCAAAATTTGATACAGAAAATAAATGAAAAAAATTAAAGCTTTTTCTCTTTTGGAGTGTGCATTAGCATTGATGTTAATTGGAATATGTTTAAATTCGTTTTTAATAATTAATAAAAAAAAACATCAAAGTAGCCGTAAAGAAATTACAAAATTACGCGCAAATTACATAAGAAAAGCAATAGAAGGTTATGTTGCAACACATGGATTTTTGCCATATGCGAGTGAAACTTTAGATGGAACATCCTCCTTAAATTGTACCGTTGGATATTTACCATATAAAACACTAGGATTAAGCAAAATATATGCTTATGATGGGAGTGGCAATGCTTTTAGGTTTATAGTAGACAAAAATCTCGTTTTGGAATATCAAAAAAGTTTAGGCTATCTTATTTTTCCGCCTTTTTTTCCATCTGAAAATTTTATCATGGGGATTCGAACTTGGAATAGATTAAATTCCTATTATTCATATGTTAACAATCGTTTAACCAAAAAAGATTTTATAAATTTTTCTAAAAAAATGTTATGGCAAAGAACATCTTTTTTATATGAATATGATGATATGAACGATAATTTTAGAATTTTAATTATAAAAAACAAGCGTGAATTGGGTCTTTCAAAAATTTTTATTTATCCAATATTTGATATGAGAAGAGGGGGGAATTTTAATTTTGAAGAAATAAAGAAAAACTATTTATTGTGTGATACAATCGCTTGGGTCTTGATTTCTGATAAAAAAATTGATATAAAAAAGATGAAATATGATAAAGTTATTATATGTTTAGATCAATTTGAAATTGTTTTTTGGCAATCCAGATTTAATATTTCCTATCAAATAAAAAATGTTTTAACCTCAAAAGCTACTTTTTTAGGCATAAATTCTTATTGTGGAAAATATTTAAAATATTGAATTTTAGGTGAGTTAAAATTAATAAAGATTTAAACACATGCTTGTATTTTATATTTATAAAATTGATTTTTTGGAGAAAAGAATGAATGAAAACTTAAAAAATGATATGCAATTTCTTCAAGGAAATTTTATTATTGCAACCCCTTTATTATTAGATCCATTTTTTGAAAAATCAATTATTTTTATGACGGAATCAAAGGTTGAAAGATCATACGGTTTTTTAGTTACACATTCTTTAAATAACGATGAACTTTTTGAAGAAATACACTCTCAAATTATTGGTAGTCCAATTGAAAATGCAGAGATTTTTTTAGGTGGTCCAGTTGATCCAAAACATTTTTTCGTTCTACACTCAAACGATGTTTCTTGTAAAAAAACATTGTGTGTTTCAGAAAACGTTTGTATAACGAATTTATCAGATGCTGTTGAGTTTTTTTATGCCACTCCTTCTTTTTATAGAATTTTTGCTGGATACTGTGATTGGAAAATGAATCAGTTAGAATCAGAGATAAAAGAAGGTGTTTGGTTAATAAAAAAATTTTCTAATAATTTGCTTTTTACAAATTCTAAAAAAAAATGGGAAAATCTAATAAAATCATTTGATATAGATTTAAAAAAATTTTCATTAAATAGTGGGGTAGCTTAATGCAAGTTCAGTGGATCGAGGCATCGGCTGGATGTGGAAAAACAACCTTTTTGTTGAATAATTATAGATTGTCTCCCAATAGCTCTTTGTTCATAACATTTAGCAAAGCAGCGGCTGAAGAAATTAAGTGTAGATTAAACGATAATTCTGTGAAAATAACAACTTTGCACGCTTTAGCTTATGAAATATTAAAACTATACAAACCAATTAATCAATTAACTGGAAAATATCTTTCAACTCAAGCTTTATCCATTTTATTGAAAGACAAAGTTGTTTTTCAGCTTTTTGAATGGTTAAATAGAAACTCAGATGGAGTTATATCAAAAATTGAAGTTCCAGACGTAACAATATCACCAAAAGCTCCTCAGTATTATAGCAAAAAAATAGCTGCAATTTTTGAAGATGCATTAATGGAAAAAAAGGATTTAGATGAAATTAAGTATATTTTTTTAACAAAACAAGACACCTTGAGAAAAAAAATATCAATTCCAGAAATTTCTTCAGAAGAATCTAATTTTAAAGGTTTTATTTGTGACTGTTTGGAAAGAATAGATTTGCATGAAAAATTAATTCATAAATACGCTGCACAAGTAAAAAATCAACTTTATGATGTTTTAATAAAAAAAGAAGAAGAGCTTAAATATTCTTTAGGTGTTGTTTATTACGATGATCTTATAAAGGAAGTGGCCTCATTAGTAAAAAAATCGGGAGAAGTTGTTTTTCAATTTTTAGGCAATATACAAAAAATATATATAGACGAAGCTCAAGATTTATCTAAGGATCAGTTAGAGTTGGTTTTTAGTATTATAAACGAATGGAAAGTAACTGATGGAGATTTATATGTAGCAGGAGACCCTAAACAGCTTATATATGAATTTCAAGGCGCTTCAATAGATGAGTTTAAAAAATTTAAAATAAAATTAATTTCAATTTCAAAAAGCTTTAATGAAATTAAACTAAACGTAACTCATAGATTAGCAAAAGGGCTCTGTGATTTTGTAAACAAAATTGGAAAAGATTTAGATATTGGCTATGAAGATCATATTACAAAAAAAGAAACAGATGGAGAGGTGAAAGTTGTTTTTTTAGATGAATATGATGACATAATAAAATACATAACAACAGATTCAATGGTGTTATTTAAACAAAAACATGCTGTAATTGAAGCTTTAGCTTTGAAGCTAATGAAAAGAGGTTTGTTACTAAACTCTCCATATATAGTATCTAATCCAATTATAAGAGAGTTTCAACATTTAGTAAGATGGTTGGCCTATAATAATCCGATTTCTTTGGGGGCAATATTTATTAATATTTTTGATAAAAAAGCTGATTTAGATCAATTAATGTTAGAACCTGAAATGGAATTTATCAACTCATTAAATTATGATGATTTAACAAAATTATTTGTTAATTGGATCGCTTATGAGCCTGTTGATAATTATTTACATTCAAAATTAAAATATTCTTATGATTTTTTTATAGATGTTTTAAGAAGATATGCTGAATATTATAGGTATACTCCATATGAAGCTATATTTGATTTAAATGATTTTTTTTCTAGTAATTCTAATTTATTTGAAGATGGAATCTTTTTTAACACAATTCATTCTTCAAAAGGAAAAGAGGCAAAAAGGGTAATACTTATAGATACTGATAAGCGCAGCAAGTTCAAATCAGATACAGATAGATTAATGTATGTTGCATTAACAAGAGCAAAAGAGGAGTTGTTGATTCCAATTTTAAGAGAGAATCGTTTAAATACATGGGCAGAAATTTTTATAAACAAATTAGAAAATCAAAATTACAAAAGTAATCAGGTTTAACAACTTTTTAAAAAGGCTTTTATTCTTCTTTTTCAAAACCTTATTGTTGTTTTTGGCATAATTTCTTCGTTTTTTACATTTTGTTCTTGAAAGTCGCTTGCTTGTATTGGGAGGTGTTGAAGTAATACACTGCTTCTGTTCCATGCTTATCTTTTGTGGTTATTGCTTATGCCATTATTAGGACTAAAACATTAAAAATTAACAATAATACGATATGATATATTTTTCTAAATCAACTGCGAACATTAGATTTTTTATTAGAAACAGCCAGTAAAAGACCAAATAAGATTCCTTGAGAAATCATACCAGATCCACCATAGCTAACTAATGGCAATGGAATTCCTTTGGCTGGAATAATAGATAAAGTTGAAGCAATATTTAACCAAGCTTGTCCAAGTATTAAAATTATAGCGCTAAATTGAACCATGGCAAAATAATCATTTTTTGTTGTTAATTTTCTGCACCTTAATCCTAATAAAACAAACAAAAGGATAACCAAGCAAGCTCCAAAAACACCAAATTCTTCGGCAATAACTGCGAAAATATAATCTGTATGGGCATCTGGTAAAAAGTCTTTCATTTCTCCTTTTCCGAATCCTTTACCAAAAAAACCGCCATTAATAATGGTTAAAAAAGCTTTGTGTTTTTGGTATCCAACACCAAACAAATCGTTAGATGGATATAAAAACAAGTTAATACGTTCATAAACATGAGAAAAACAAAAATAAGAAACAATCAGAATAAAAAACAAAGATAAAAAAGAAATAAAAATAAGTTTAAAATTAATTTTATTGTTTTTATTAATTAATTGAACGCAAGCTAAACAAGATAAAAGCAAAACGGTTCCTAAGTCTGGTTGTAAAATTATAAAAGACAAAGGAATAGCATAGGTTAAAAAATACAAATAAAAATTTTTCTGTAAAAAATAAGAGCTTTGTAAAATTATTCCAATTTTTATAAATTCAGAGGGCTGAAAATTAAAACTTAAAAAAGAAATCCATCTTTTTGCTCCTTTAGCAGAGTGTCCAAATAAAATCACGCAAAGCAAAAGAAGAACATTCATTATCCAAATAAAATGGCCTATTTTTTTTAAATGTTTTTCATGTTTTTGAATAATATTCATAAAAACCAAGCTCAAAAAACTAAATAAAAAATGCTTATAAACAAAGTGAACGTTTGTAAACTTATAGACTTTAGTAGCGTTATAACTTGACGAAATAATTATAATACAACCAATGATTAATAGACAGTACGCAACAAAAAAAATAACATTATCAGAATATTTTTTTTCAATTTTTTTTAATTTGACGTCTTTTTTAGAAAAAAAAAATTAGAACTCAATTCCTTAGACATATGTAAATTATTATGATTTAATTTTTTAAATAAAAAAAGTATCATTAGTAAATGAATCCAAAATTCACAATAATAAAAGAAACAGAGTTTGGAAGGCTTGGTGAAATTGAAACTGCTCATGGAACAATACAAACACCAGCTTTTATTTTTTGTGGTACAAAAGCGGCTGTAAAAGCCTGTTCTCCAGATATATTAAAAAGAACCAAAACACAAATTATTTTAAGTAATACATATCATTTGTTAGTTTATCCAGGGTCAGAAAAAATAGATGAATTAGGTGGCCTTCAAAAAATGACAGCATGGAATGGGCCAATGATGACAGATTCAGGTGGGTATCAAATTTTTAGCCTTGGATATGGCTCAGTTAGCCAAGAATTAAAGGGAATAAGAAACACCAAAAAAACACTTGTAAAAATAAAGGAAGAAGGTGCAAAGTTTAAGTCTTATAGAGATGGTAAAGAAATTTTTTTAAGTCCAGAAGGAGCCATGCAAGCACAAATTAATTTTGGAGCGGATTTAATATTTGCATTAGATGAGTGCACAGCGTTTCATATTCCAAAACACGAAACAGAATCATCAATGGAAAGAAGTCAAAGATGGGGTGTAAGATGTGCAAATTATTTTAATCAAAATAAAAAAGAGCATCAAGGCTTATATGGAATTATTCAAGGTGGGGTATATGAAGATCTAAGAACAAAAAGCATCAAATATACAAACGAATTAGATTGTTTTGGCATAGGTGTAGGAGGATCACTAGGAAAAGACATAAAAGATATGAAACAAGTGCTAGAAATGATAAAAGCAGGGTGCAGAAAAGATCGGCCAAAACATTTGCTAGGAATAGGAACAATAGACGCGATTTTAATGGCAATTCCATATGGAATAGATACATTTGATTGTGTTTATCCAACAAGATTAGCAAGGCATGGAGGTGCGCTAGTAAGAGCACATGAAAAAGCAAGATATTTAAATTTAAATAATTCAAAGTTTTTTAATGACTCTAATCCTATTGATAAATCATGTGCTTGTCATACTTGCAAAAATTTTTCGCGCAGTTATTTGCACATTTTATTAAAAAATGATGAACAATTAGCCTTAATGGCCTTGACCGAACATAATATTTGTTTTATGAATAACTTTATGGAAGAGATAAGGCTAGCTTTATTAGAGGAAACCTGGCAGAATTTTCTTTATAAATGGGTTATATAGGAGAAAAAAAATGAAAAGAAATGAGTTAATTGCGGCTCTTGCAGAAAAAACAAAGCAAACAAAGGTTTTGTGTGAACAAATGCTTGATGCATTAGGGGATATCATTCTAAAAACATTAATGGAAAAAGATAACGTTCCTTTAAGCACTATAGGACAATTTAAATATAAAAAATCAGCAGAAAGAACCTGTAAAATGATCAAAACAGGTGATCTGATTACAATTCCAGCAAAAGGAAATGCAAGTTTTTCTTTAAGTAAATATGCTAAAAGCTCTTTAGCAAAAATAGTTTAATAAGGGATAAAAACAGTGAAATATATTTTTTTATTCTTTTTTTTTCGGACAAAATCTTTTGCTTTTGAAAAAGTAATAAAGGGGGCGGAAATAAAACAAAATGAAAATATAGTTTTGTTTATAATGCCAATAGCATTCAACAATATAGCCGAAATAAAACTAAATAGTAGAATAAATTTTAATTTAAAACAAAAATCAAAAATAATTTCAATATACGATGGAACGGTCATTAAGTTAGATAAAAAGCTTGGCTATATAAAAATCCAATCAACATCAGAAAAAGAAATAATTTTGGTGAGATACTATAACATAAAAAATATTAATCTAAAAAAAGGCGATAAAATTAAAAAAGGCGAATGTTTAGGCTATGTTGAAGATTGGTTTGAAATACAAGTAACTATAAATGATATAATAGTTAATTTTTTTGAGTATATTTCGCAAGATGAAAGAAAGCAAAATAAAATAAAAATTTTATATTATTAAAGTAGAAAAAAATCAAAATTTCTTGTTGATAAAAGTTAAACCTGATATACTTAACGCATGAAGTATAAATTAATATTAATTGCAATGTTTTCATTAATAGCAACCGAGCCTAGTACAAGTTGTTCGGCGTTAGCTGAGATTTTAAGATCTAATCATAAGATTACCGAGGATTTTTCTATAGAAGAAAGAAAAGATTTATTAGCTGATGCAAGAAAACTTGATGAAAAAATAATGACTTTGGAAGAAAGTTGTTTTGCACAAGAAAAATCAAAAGATGAATGGTTTCAAAAAAGATACAAAGAGGAGTCTAAATCAAGAATCTTAGATAGATTCTTTTTGTTTGGAACAATTGGGCTGTTAACTTTTTATATAATATATAAAGGTCTATCTGATTGCAAAAAAGAGGTAGATACTATTTAAGGTTTCAAAAAATCAAAAAAAAGATCAAACCTCTAATTTTAATTATGATTTAGTTGGTTGGCTTTGTTATTTAATGATATTTCGTTTTAAAACTTCAAAACTTATTGCTTTAAAAAGTCCTTTAAACTTTAACGTTACTAATTACATTGGGTTTTATAGAAAAAATTATATTTTTTATAAAAGCTTTATACAAAAATTTTGTTGGGTAGTGGAACAATTGAAATCACACCGCCAGGATAACACATTTTTTTTGCATCAGAAGTTATGGATGGTAAGTTTCTACTTAGCACTCTAGGATTAGGTGGAACCCAAGGAGTTGGTAATGGAGAAATACAAGCAAATTGCCGCACAGCTCCAAAAGAAGAGGCAATAATAGCAGCCACAGCTGGGTTAAGTGGGTTATTACACATTCCATAAGGTTTTATGTTAATTATAGGCATACAATCAGTTATTCTAACAGAATCAAGATTTAAACCGGTACACATATTTGGTAAGACCGCAATTGGAGTTGGCGCAATACCCATTGTACACCTAGATATAAAATTTGCAGTTACAAAAAAAGCCATGGTTTAATGATATCATATTTATTAAAAACTTTAATATTATAATAAATTCTAATTCATAAACTGTTAAACTATTTTTTTTTTATAAAAACATATAATATTTTGATATGAATTTTAATGATTTTGAAGAAGAAGAAAACATTGAATTAGCTGAAGATTTTGGCGTTCCTAAAACTGAAGAAGAAAAAAAACTAGCTAAAGATAATTTTCAAGAGTATTTCAAAAACAAATCGGAAGAAGCTGTAAAGTTTATGGAAGAAGCGATGAATAAAAATAAAACTCCAGCTATTGAAGAAGGAGAAGTAATTGAAAAAGATGAAAATGGTAATATTTCAAGTATTTGTTATTACAAAAATTTTCTTTTAGATGGAGAAATTAAAAAATATTCAAATGGTGCTTTAGTAGAAAAAATATCTTATAAAGAAGGTTCTTTAGAAGGAGAATATTCTGAATATGAAAATGGTCAATTAAAAGAACGTAAGCTTTATAGTAAAGGCGAGTTGAATGGCTTTTATGAAATTTACGAAAAAGGGGTTTTAGTAACAAAAACTGAATATAAAAATAATGAGCCAAATGGGATAGTGTATTTTTTTAAAGATAATGGAGCATTGCAAGCTATGGCTTGGTATAAAAACGGTAAAAAAAATGGTGCTTTTTTTTATTATAATGAAGCTGGTGTAGTGGTTAAAAAAGACTTATATCTTGAAGATGTTTTACAAGGCAAAAGCTTCTCTTTTTATGATTCAAATATAATTGCAGAAGAGGGGCAATATGTTGATGGATTAAAAGATGGGCAGTGGAAAATATTTTTAGATACTGGAGAAATATATAAAATCGAACAATATGCAGCTGGCGTTTTAATTGGTCAAAAATCTTTTATTAAAGAAAAACTATAGTGTGAAAATATTTGCTTTATGATTACCAAGGCCATATGAATTTCAAGGTTTTCTTGGCTTAACAAAAGCATTGTTTTATCTTGCGTCTCTTCTTCTTCTTTAAAGTCTCCCTTAGAGTCTTGTTCTTCTTCTTCTTCCTCTTCTTTTTCTTCTTTTTCTTCTTTTTCTTCTTTTTCTTCTTCCTCCCATTCATATTCACAAGATTCTGAACTTTTTAAAGAGGTTGTATCAGATATAACGTCTTTAGCTTCTATTTTATTTTGAAAATACAAAAAACTTGTTAATATTTTCCAGTCAGAACGGCTTAAAATTTTAAAGGCAGAGTGAAATTTTTTGATGATCGAAACATCAGATGCTTTAAAAAGATTGTTTTTATCTATATCGATCTCTTTTTTATCTATGCTATCTTTTTTAGACCGACAAATATAACAAAGAATTTTAAATTCTAAATCTGAAAAAAATGGTAAGTAAAATATGTTTTTTGCAAAAAAATAGGAAATATTGGAAACTTCTTGTTGGTTTCGTTCTACGAATATGCTTTGACCACTAAAATCAGAATAATTTTCATTATTGTTTGTTTCGCAACAAGGGATTTGGATAATAAGACCAAATTTAGCGCTATTTTGTTTTTGTGGAGTTGATTGTTGAGTTGAAAGAATAGAGTCACTTTCATTATTGTTTATTTGGCTAGTCACTAGCTTTTTTTCTTTTATAGAAGAACTACAACATTGGCCAGATTTAACAAACATAATTCCAAATAATAAAAAAAACTTTTTTAGCATAATTTTATAGATATAGCTTTATATTTAATAATTTGTAAATTTTAATCATTAAGGCCTCCTAAAGTTTATAACAAAATTATATTTTTATTAAAATATTTATTTAAAACATCTGGCACTACAATTGAGTTGTTTTTTTCATCATAAAAATTTTCAATTATAGCAGCTAACAGTCTTTCTAACGGCAAACAAGAACCATTTAGCGTGTGAACGTGTGTGTTTTTTCCATTTTTATCTTTATATTTTATATTTCCACGAATTGCTTGAAACGATCCACATTGACTGCAACTTGCTATTTCTAAAAATCTATTACTACCAGGTAACCAAACTTCAATATCATATTGCTTAGCTGCAGTAAATCCAGTGTCTCCAGAACAAATTATAACGATTTGATAAGGTAATCCTAATTTGTTAAGTGCGGACTTTGCTGTTTCTAATTGTTTCTGATGATAATATTCAGCATCTTCTGGTTTACAGATTGAAACTAGTTCTACTTTATGAAATTGATGTAATCGAATTAATCCTTTGGTATCTCGACTAGCAGAACCAGCTTCACTTCTAAAGCACGGAGAAAAAGTTGTGCATAATTTTGGAAGCTCATCTTCAGATAAAATTTTATTGTAAAAAAGATTAACCAAGGGAATTTCTCCAGTTGAAATTAACCATTGTTCATTTGTTAATTGAAAAGCATCCTCTGCAAATTTTGGAAGCTGTCCTGTTGAATAAAGTATTTCAGAGTTCACAATATATGGTAAGTCATAAGGATCATATCCATTTTCTTGATTGTGATCTAATAAAAATGAAACCAAAGCTCTTTTTAAGTTTGATAAATCTTTTTTTAAAATTAAAAATCTAGAGCCAGATAAATTTGCAGATTCTTCTTTTAAGATTAAGTTATCAATTAAATCATAATGTGGAATAGATTTTTTTTGAGGAATTTCTGTTGAAAACACAACTTTATTTTCTGTCTCATCTTTTCCAAAAGGAACTTCATTTAATAAAATATTAGGCTGTTCATATAACCATTTAGTTATTGCTAAGTTTAACTTTTTTTCAGAATTAGTTAGTCTAATAAGCTCTTCTTTATTTTTTTTTGCTTCTTCGGAAAACTTTGTGTTTTTATTTTGAGAAGCTCTAAGAGATTGTATTTGTGTTGTAATTTTTTTATGTTGTGAATTTAAAGATTCAAATGTTTCATAATCTGGTTTTAAACATCTTTTTTTCATGTTTTCTTCATATAAATCTCTATAATTGAGCAAAAATTTTTTATCTAACATAAAAAAATTATATATGATTTTATGAATAAGTTGTATCTTTTATAAAAAGCTCAAAGTTAAATTATAAACGGTTTTCTTGAAAAAAATCTTCAATTTCATTTGCATAAAGAACCTCTTTTTCTAGTAAAAGAGTTGCTAATTTATTTAATATATCTTTTTTTTCATCTAAAATTTTATAAACCTCATTGTAAGAAGATTTTAAAATGTTATCAACTTCTGTATCAATTCTTGATAATGAAGTTGGTGCGACTTGTTCTTTTTCTAGGTTATATGTTAAAAAACTTTCTCCCATACCAAATTTATAAATCATGTTTTTTGCAATTTTATTTGCTTGTTCTAAATCATTGCTTGGGCCAGAGGTAACTTGATTTTTTCCGTTTAATAATTGTTCAGCAACATAACCTCCAAAACATATTTTAATGTTGTTTAGCATTTCATTTTTTGTTTCAGAAACCTTATCTTTTTCTTCTGTATTAGTTCTGTATACGTAGCCTAAAGCAAAACCTCTAGGTAAAATAGTAATAATATGAATAGATTTGTTTTCATCAAAAATTTTAGCAATAATTGCGTGACCAGATTCATGAAAGGCTGTTCTTTTTTTATCTTCTTCTGATATGTTTATGTTCTTTTTTTCTGATCCCATACTAACTTTTTCAACTGATTTTTTTAAATGACTTAATGTAATAAATGATTCGTTATTTTTACCAGCCAATAAAGCAGCTTCGTTCACAACATTTGCTAAATCAGCACCAGAAAAACCAGAAGTGATTTTTGCTATTGTAGAAATATTTTCAAGTTTTTGTGTGTTTGGAGTTATTTTATTTTGGGTAGTATCATCGTTTTCTAAATTGATAATGTTAGAGGCGTTATTATCAGAATTTGTTTCTTCCACAGATGTTTTTTTATAAGAGTCTACATCTAATAAAGAAGAATCTATTTTTACATTTTTTAAATGGACTCTTAAAATATCTTCTCTTTGTTTTAAGTAAGGAAGATCAACTTTAATTATGCGATCCCCAATTCTTCCTGGTCTTAGTAAAGCAGCATCTAAAGCTTCGGGTCTGTTTGTTGCAGCAAATAAAATAACACTCTTATTGGTTTCAAAACCATCTAATTGAGCTAAAAGTTCGTTAAGCGTTTGGTCTCCAACAGAACCAATTTTATTTCTTTTAACGCCGATGGTATCAATTTCATCTATAAATATGATGCTTGGTGAATTTTTTTTAGCTTCTTCAAACAAACTTCTCATTCTACTAGCACCAACTCCAACATAAACTTCCTCAAATTCAGATCCAGAAGCATAATAAAAAGAGCATTTAGCTTCGCAAGAAACAGCTTTTGCTAACAAAGTTTTTCCGGTTCCAGGAGCTCCACATAAAAGAATTCCTTTGGGAATTTTTGCCCCTATTTTTGTGAATTTTTGTGGATTTTTTAAAAACTCAACAACTTCTTTAAGTTCATCAATAGCTTCTTCGTTTCCTGCTATATCAGAAAAAAATGTTTTTTGGTCTAAGGATAATTTAAATTTATTTCTGCTTCTTATTCCAGGAAGGCCACCAAACATCATAGAAAAAAACAACAAAAGAACAATCAAAAAGCCAATTAAATTATGCTTACAAAACATAACCCAAAAAGGGGTGTTAAAATATTCAACCTGAACTTCTTCTGGAATGTTATTTGCAATTAATGCTTTTGAATTTGAATCTAATATAACTTTATATAATCTATTTTTTTTATCATAAACATAAACATGCTCATCAAAAAATTCAATTTTATTTATTGATCTATTTTTAATATCACCAGTTAAATCTGAAAACATTTTTTGTTCTACTGTTTTTTCATTATTGAAAATAATCGAAGATAATATTAGGGATCCAAAAACAATAGATATTAAAGCTGATTTTGAAATTTTTTTCATTTTTCAAGGGTCCTTTTACTTTAATTGTTTCAAATTTTTCAACTTCAGTAAAGTTTAAAAAGGAACTATAATTTTTTTATTTGTGTTTAATAATATATATTATGTTAAATTTAAAGTTTTCTATTCTAGTCAGTTGTCTTTTCAATTAAAGAAACATTGTTTTTTTCAAAAGTTAACAAATGAGAAGAAGCTAAATCAATAAAACTTCTATTGTGGCTAACAAAAATAACAGTTCCAGCGAAATTTGAAACAGCATTGGCTAAAATCTGACAGCTCATTATATCTAAATGGTTTGTAGGTTCATCTAAAATTAAAAGATTAAGATCTCTAACTAATAAACAAGCTAAACAAAGCCTGCTTTTTTCTCCTCCAGATAAAATTCTTATGGGCTTATGAATATCATCTCTTTTAAACAAAAAAGAGCCAAGTACTCTCATTAATTGTTGTTCAGCAAATTCTGGGTTAGCAATATGCATATTCTCAAAAACACTTTTATTAGGATCTAAACTTTGAGTTTGATCTTGAGCATAATAACCTATATTAACATTTGAACCAAACTTTAAAGAGCCAGACAATAAAGGAATTTCTTCTAAAATAGTTTTTATAAAGGTTGACTTACCAAGTCCATTACCTCCAATAATAGCTATTTTTTGTCCTCTATAAACAAATAATGAAAACTTTTGCAAAGGATGTTTATCATAACCAATTTCACCATCAAAATTTAAAACGCTTTTGCTGCTTTCTGTTTTGCAAGACATCTTTATATCAACTTCTGGTTGAATAATGTTAGGGCCTAAATTAGCAATATCTTCATTTAATTTTTGAATCATTTTCATTTTATTTTGAGCCTGCTTAGCTAAAGAAGCTTTTGCTTTAAATCTATCAACAAACTTAGTTAATTGTTTAACTTTTTTTTGAATACTATTAGTCATTTTCTCTTTGTTTGCATCATCACTTTCTTTTTGCTCGATGAAGTCTTCATAATTACCAACGTATTCTTTAATATACCCACCAGATAAGTGCAAAATTCTATCTGGTAAATTGTTTAATAATGTTTCATCATGGGAAACAAATAAAATAGTTCCTTTAAATTTTTTTAAATAATCCTCCAACCATTCAATACTCGGCAAATCTAAATGGTTAGTTGGTTCATCTAAAATTAGATAATCAGGAGATTTTATTAATAACCTAGCCAACTCTAATCTCATTCTCCACCCTCCGGATAATTCATCTGGATGCTGAGAAAGTTGATTTTCTTCAAAACCTAAAGATAACAACATGTTTTTTGCATTATTTTCATGGCTATATCCACCAAGTTTTTTAAAAGATTCTTCTAAATGTTCAAAATTTTCTAAAATTTCTTCAGAATAGTTAAAAGCTAAATCGTGTTCAGCTTGAGCTAAGTCCTTTTCCATTTGAAAAAGTTTGACATTTCCAGCACAGCATTCTTTTAATATTGTTTCTTCAGGATTAGAATTAGGCTCTTGAGGCAAGTACCCCAAGGTTTTATCTTTTGGTAAAATAATAGTTCCCTCTTCAAAAGATTCTTGACCGCAAATAAGCTTTAATAAAGTGGTTTTTCCTGCTCCATTTATTCCAACAAGAGCTAAAATTTCCTTTTCAGGAAAAGAATAAGAGAAGTTTTTTATAATATATCTGCTTCCGTATATTTTGTTAAGATTTTGAATAATCACTATTTTAGTCTAACAGAAGATTATCATTTTGCTAAGATATTGGTAATCAATTCTTAGTTGCCTTTTAGTAAAATTACACATAAGAAAGAAAGAAAATGTGGCTTTGTAAAAATAAAAATTGGTTTCTCGTTGTTTTTTTAATGAAATACAAGGCTAATTTGGCCCTGCCTAGTTATGATATTTGCAACAAGAGTTTAAAAAAAGAAGAATCATGTTTTATGGCAAAAACTTTAAGTAGTAAAAACGAAGATAGCAAAACTAATTTGATTCAGTCTTTTTATGATAGTAAAACCCCCCATATGAAAACTGATGATTTAGTCAATATATATTTTGATTTAAAAAATTTAGTAACAAATGAAGCAAGATATGTTTTATTAAAAGCTAAATATGCGAATGATCAAAAAGATAAGAAATACAAATATTACTCAAATAAATTAGATCAAACATCTGAAAAATTAAGAACTTTTGTAAATAAAAACAAATTAATATTGGATAATTTTGTGGATAATATTAAAAATTTTTCTTTACCTATAGATAAAATTTTTTTCAATCAAATGTATGTATATGCACAAAATACTAACTCAAAAAAGACAACTTCTAAAAATTTATATTTAAGCTCAAAGTTTGATTCTAAAAAATGTATAGATGAAACGATAAAAAAAATTGAAGAAATAAAAAATAAAAATTTAAAAAGAGTTGATCTGTTTTTTAAAAACAAAAACAAAGTTTTAGCGGATAAAGATAAAAAAATTTATAAAGATTTCCATATAAACATAGAAAAATTAGTTGTATATCAAAAACAAGTTGTATCAAAATTTGATGTTTATGAAGGTTGTATAGAAAAATTCAAAAATCATTATAAAAAAACGATGAATTATTATAATAAACACAAACAAAACATATTAAAAATGAAAGAAGGTGACTTTGCTTCAACATATTGCGATAATATTTTATTTTCAACTGATTCAATGGTCTTGTTAATTGATATACTAAACAACACAAAAAATTCTTTTTATTTAATTTTAAAAAAAATAAAGGTTTACAAGTTGATAGAGTTAGAATCTCGGTTTGATGTCGAGGTAAAAAATAACAATGATATAATAAAAGAACTATTAGAGCTATCGTGTAGACTTAAGAAACTTATAAATTAATACTTACGCTTTGGTTTTGGCTATAAAAATAATATCCAACACCAGCTACAACAACTAAAGCAACGACTCCACCTATAATCCAGTATTTTTTGTTTGATTTTTTAATCTTAATAGAATCTAAAGCAGTCTTTGTATTTGTTTTAAAATCACTTGCTTTAAATCCACAATGACTTGAGGTTAAATCAATAACTCCATTTTGATCATTAGCTTTTTTTCCAGAGAAAAAAACTGTATGCTTACTTTTATCCCAAACAAAAGAATCAGCCTTAGATGCAACGCCTTCTTCTATTGAAAGATTAGAATCTTTTGCCAACAAATTTGCTAATGCCATCCAAGTTACTTGATCAAATGTACCTTCTGAAGCTTTTTTAGCTCCCAAGTTATCATAAGCTTCTTGAGCTTTTTTTATAACATTTTCTTTTCCAAAATCTTCTGCATTCAAATTTATAAAAGCCAAAGATAACAAGCTAAGTTTTAAATTATTTTTCATATTCATGATAACATCCTAGTTTAATTTTTTTGTTTTTACAATATGTTTTTATTAATTTTTATTTAGGAGTAAGAATGTGTAGCAACGCAAATACCTAATTGGACTATACCAAGGAACTTTGTTTTCTTCATTATATTAGCTATAGCCCAAGGCTTTACTTTTGTTATAATAAGATCCGATTCTTTTTTATATTCTAATATTTCTAAAATTTCTAAATTGCGATGCCATAACGCTGTTCTTCCGCAGACTTAAAGTAATATCGTCATCAAAATAAGTGGCGCCAATAACTTTTGTTTGTTTTCGGCAATCATCGCAATAAAACCAAAGGTCTTCATTTGAATATTGATTTGAAGGAAAAATACTTCTTAAATTAAGACAATGTTGCACAAGGTCTTTTGCAGAAATAGAATTTAAATCTTCTGTTGATTTAATCATTCTTTCTAATCTTTCAATATCTTTTTTGTCCGCCATAGGTGTAATTTTTTCAGGCTCAGGCGCATTTGTTTTGTTTAATAAAAAAATAACAAAAATTTTCCATTTATTCATTATTTATGCATATCATATTTTATGTTAAAAAGAATCATTTTTTCCATTTGATTGATTGTAAATCGATATTCTTTTTCTTCATATGCCATAATGGGCTTAATTCTCTTAGCTCTTTTATGTGTTTTTGCAGTGCAGTTAATAATTCTTTAACATCGTCAAAAGTTGTGTATATTCCAAATGAAATTCTTAGAGAAGAATGTGCTAACTCTCGCTCTTCTGGGTGCATTGCTGATATTACGTATGATGGTTCTAATGATTTTGATGTACACGCTGATCCTGATGATAGTGCGAAGTTTTTTAGTCTCATAATCAAACTTTCCCCTTCTATATATGGAATATTAAGGTTTAAAATATGGGGAATTTTATGCTCTAATGAGCCATTTATTGAAATAAAAGCATCGTTTTTTGTTAAATTTTCTATCAAAAACGATTGAAAATCGTTAAATTTCGATGTGTTTTTGTTCATTTTTGATAAACAAATTTCAGTTGCTTTTGCCATTCCGACACATAATGGCGTTGGAATAGTTCCTGATCTTATGTTGTTTTGTTGTCCACCTCCGCTCATCATTGCTTTTATTCTTACTCTTGGTTTTTTTGAAATAAACAAGACTCCTATGCCTTTTGGTCCATAAATTTTATGTCCTGAAATACTTAATAAATCCACTTCCCTAGCATTTATATCTATTTTTCCAAATGCTTGTGCACAATCTGTGTGTATTTTCACGTTGTTTTCACGGCATATTTTAGCTATTTGTGATATATCTTGTTTTACCCCAGTTTCATTATTAACATACCCTATTGAAACTAAAGAATATTCTTTTATATTGTTTAAAAAATACTCCCAATTTATTAGACCATCGCTGTTTACTGGTATGAAATCTATTGGAATTTGCTGTGTTTTGTTTAAATCTCTTAAAGTTTCTATTAAACATTTATGTTCAGTTACTAAACAGGCGATTTTCTTATTATTATATGAAATTCCATTTACAAAGCCCTTGATTGCCAAGTTATTTGCTTCTGTGGCTCCTGATGTAAAATATATTTCAGATGCCTCAACTTTTAGTGCGGTTGCTATAATTTTTTTTGCATTTTCAACTGCTTCTTCTGCTTTCCAACCATATTCATGACTTCTTGAATCTGGATTTCCAAAATTTTCATTCCAATATTTGTTCATTTCTTTTATGACATCTTCATGGCAAGGCGTTGTTGCTGCATAATCAAAATATTTAATCATTCTTAATGGTACATTAAAAAAATTTTTTTAAAAATGGCTTTTATTAGAAATAATGACTATTTTTAGCGTTTTTTTGATTGTTTTGAATTTCTTTTAAAGATAACTGTAGCATTTAAAAATTAAAATGAAACAATTTGCTAGGCCATGATTTTTATTTAAACTGTGACTTTGATTATTATAATAATAATAATCTTTTTTAGTTGTGGTTTCTTTAGGAGGAGTAACGTTCGGATCGCCGAATATTTCCATTAGACAATAAATAAAAAGTACAAAGACCACGACTAATGCCAAAATAAATCCTACGAATGCAAATGCTACAATCACTGGGTCAGGTGCGTCTGAGATACCATTGAAATCTTTTGAACTATCTAAAGCGTATAGATCTCCCGATAATCTTTTTGCTTGTTCTTTTAAAGTACCTTGAAAGACTCCTATTTCGTTCGGCAGATCTTTTGCTGTTTGCACATATTGATTAGCTATAAAATTCAAAGTTATTTGTTCTATACCTTCATCTAATTCTTTTCAGTACGAATTTTTTAAACAATCTTTTAAAAAAAGAGACTTTTTGGCCCATTTAATTAATTCAAATTCTTTTAAAATTTCGCTTGGCTCTTTATTTAACCGGTTTATAGGAGATGTTTCTACAAAAGATTCAAAGCTTGTGACTGCTTTATAAGAGCAATTTCCGCTTTTTTTAAATTGATTAGAATCATTTTTAACAATAAAAATACAAAAATTACTCAAATTATAATCTGGAATATATTCTTTTATTTGATCTTCATATTCGCAATTTGTTATAAGAATTGGTTTAGATAACTTATTTTGTAAATCTGCTTTGTTATTGTAATCATTTATTTCTTTATCTACATAATAATATCTTGCGGCTAGCAATATTTTTAGCCAATCCTCAATTTTATAATCATTAATTCTTGATATATCTCCTCCTGGAGATACTTCTCTAACATATTCTTCTTCACGTCCTAAAATTTCTCTAAGGGTAATATCCGCTTTTAAAAACAATTGTAAAAACAACTGTAAAAAAATAAAAAATCTCACATTTTGCATTTATTAAATACATATAAACCAAAAGTGTAAAAAACATATAAAAATTAACTTTTTTTTATCAACTTTTCTAATTATAGAATAACAATTATTCATAATTTATATAATTTTAATTATTAAATATATTGTTTAATAATGATATAATTTAATTCATGATATTTCTTGATGCTGCTTCTAGCGAAAAATTACATCCTAAGGCTAAAATTGCTATGCTTAAATCTTTTGATGCTTGGGCCAATCCTTCTAGTTTAAGTCAAGCTGGTAAAAATATGAGTTACAAGTTAAAAGAATGTCGAGAAACAATTAAAAAGTGTTTAAATGTTAAAAACAATGCGGAGTTAATTTTTACAAGTTCTGCTAGCGAATCTAATAATCATATTTTCAACTCTTGTGATTTGCCTATTTTGATTAGCAAATTTGAACATCCTTCTGTTTATAATCACCCTAAAGTTGAAGGTGTTATTGATTTGAATTTTGAATTGATTGAGCAAAAAATAAAAGACAAAAAATATTTAATTAGTATTTCTTTGGTGAATAATGAATCTGGGATTATTTTAGCAACTAAAGAGTTGGTTGATTTTATTAAAAAATTTGGATCTAAAGTCCATATAGACGCATCTCAGGCTAAAAATATTAATTTTGATTATCTTGGTTGTGATTATATGACTTTGAGCTCTCATAAGATTGGTGGTCCAGTTGGAGTTGCTGCAATTATTTCAAAATCTGTGCTATCTCCGATTTTATATGGAGGAGGACAAGAGTTTGGTGTAAGAAGTAGCACTGAAGCTGTTCCATTAATTTCTGGTTTTGCTGCTGCTGTTGAAGAGATTCCTAACAGGTTTTTCAATGATAAAATTTTATCTGATTATTTAAAAAGTAATATAGATAAAAAATATTTTTTTTCTAATTTTGTTGATGGTGCCTTTGATTTTGTCGATAATATTCATTGTTTGTTAACTTATGGATTATCTGGAACTGAAGTTTTTTCTATTATGGACCTAAAAAATATTATTATTGCATATGGAAGTGCTTGCTCATCTGGAACTTTGAATGCGCCAAAAATTTTAAGTAATTTTGATTTGCCAAGCAAAAATGGAATTAGAGTTTCATTTAGTTGGGATACTAGTATTGAAGATTTAAAACAATTTGTTGAGGTATGGAAATCTTTAGTTTTTATATAAAAAATTAATATATTTACGAGGCTTAGAATGTTTGTTTTTAATTATTTAGGATCGTATATTCCCCACTCTGTTAACGATTCTAGTATAGAATCTCTAGCAGATTGGCCAAACGTTTTATTCTCGTGTATTGTTATATTACTTATATGTTGAATTGGATCTTGTTCTTCACATATTGTTTTTAACAAATTTTCTGATGCTAATTTTGCACAAAGAAGAACTATAAATCCGCAGGAAGTAGAGTCTTCTTGTATTCCAATTGAATTTAGGGTTATTATTCTAGTTTCATTGTTTTCTCTGTATATATAAAAAGCAAAAAAATGACCTGGTTTTAAAATTGGAATAAATAACTCTTGATCATTTTTCACAACAAGATCTTGAACTAATTCTTCAATTATTGGATATTTTTCTATCAATTCTTGATAATTTTCAATGTTAGCTCGTAAACAATACATTATATGAAGCTTAGTATTTATTTTTCTTTTTCTTATTTCACGTAATACGGAATCCATGTGATCATTTACTAACTCGGTGTTATTACTATTATAGTCGTATGTTATTTTTTCATTTAAACAATTAAAAGGCTGTAACGAATTATAATTAGCAATAAAATATTCTGATGTAATTGGCGTTTCTTTGTGTGGGCATAAATGACTAAAGAACACAAATTCTCTTGTCGTTAATGCTTTTATCTTTATTGATTTTTCTCGTTCTGCTTCTAAAGCTTGTTTTCTTTTTGAGGTTTCGTCTACAATTAATGCTTCTTGTTCTAAAATTTGTTTTCTTTTTAAGTTTTCATCTGCAATTAATGACTCTTGTTTTAAAATTTGTGCTCTATTTGAGGCTTCTCTATTTGATTTATGAACTATCATTAAAGTTTCATCTGCAATTAATGCCTCTCGTGCCGCTGCTAAAGCTTGTTGCTGGCTATTTAAGTTTTCAGCTGTAGCTAATTCATCTTGGCCTGAAACTGGTTCTTTCGTTGCTTGAGGTTCTGATTCTCTTTGATTATGTATGCATTGATCAGATTCAATTTTGTTTATTTTTGCGTTTAGTTTTTCAATTGTTTTATTTATGCTATTATCAAACAACATTTTATACAAATATTCAGCGAATCTTTTATTTTTTATTGGATTACAATTTATGAGCTTTTCGTTAATAAGGCTTAGGTTTGTTTGATCATTATAAAGGTATAAGAATATTTTTTTACTTTTTTCTAAATCTCCTTTTAACAAAGAAAAAATTGAAATATAATAGGAATACATTACGCAATTGTTACCAATTCCAACTGGTAAAATATCTTTTTCAATATTAATAATAATAGAGTTTTTAATTGTTTGTATGTCTACGGTTCTTTTTTTATTGTTGTAAAATTGATTAGTTATAATGTGACCAATTTGATTTTGTAAAATTGCATAAGATGAAATTAACACTTTCCCTAAATATTTTTCGTAAATTTCAACAAAATTGATTTTATTTTCATGAATTGGTTTTAATAAAAAGATATTGGATGTTTTTTTTTGATAAGAAATTGCTCTATTTATAAGATCATTGCAAATTCCATTATTTTGAAAATAATCTTTTAAAGAAGTTTTAAATTCTTTTTTAGTTTCGTTGTCGTAATCAAAGTCAAAAATGTTTTTGTTTAAAAAAGTAATTGCATTCTTGTTTAATGATTCAACGTCTATTTTTTTAAAAAAAGAATTAAAAAGTTTTTTTTGTTCAAAAAAAACATCATCTAAAATTCTATTTAAATTTGTTTCTGTTGCTTTATTAAAAATAGGATTAAAAGTTTTTATATATTGAGATAACAAAAAGTCTAATTTTTCAGGAGTAAGATTTTCTTCTAAAAAAGACTGATTATTCCATATGAATTTATGAATAATTTGTTTTTTAAAATTTTTTTCATCAATTTTTTTTATGTTTAAAATGTATTCTTTTTTGTTTATAACTTTATTTCTTTCTTCTTTTTGAAATCCTAAAGAAATTTCATAAAAATAATCTTCATGAAATTTTTTCACAAAACCAAATCCGAATTGACAGAAACTTCTTTGATTATTCATTTTTATCATTATGAATAGTTCAACTATTTTATGAATTACTTTGAATTTTAATCCAATACTGTTTTTTGTTCCTAGTTCTAATTGTATTCCTGATCTAATTATAATTTTTTTATTGTTTTTTAATTCATATTGTGCAAATCCTTCTATTTTAAAATTGGTATATGAGCCTATTTCTATATCATCTACTAAACCCAATGAAACACCGAAAAAAGAATCATAAAAATATTTTCCTAAGGATAATTCTGGCCTAACACGATATTCAGCTTTTAAAAAAAATATAAGAAATAAAAAAATTTTCATTTATTTATTATATTAAACACAAAAATTAGAAAGTAAAGCTCTAATTTTAGTGCTTTTTAAATTTTCATTCCTTAATATAAAATTTTTCATATTAGAGATTATCTCTTTTATTCTTTCGTCATCATTAGTGTATATCGACTCTAAGACCAAAAGTGTGTTTATAAAATAATCATTATTTAGATCGTTTTCTTTGATAGCCTCTTCATTTTTCATAAAATTTTTTATAAGTTCAAAAACTTGAATAATTTGATCTTCTTTGCTTGGGTTTTTATATATTAAATGAATTAATGCATATATTAAATATTTTTCATTTTTTTCAAGTATTACTTTTAATCGTTCTTTTAGCCTTGCAAAATTATCTTTTTTAAAGTTTGCTAAATTTTTTTCAACTAATATTTCTCTTAAAAAATTAGAAAAAGACTTACTTGTTTGAGTGTGAATTTTATTTTGGTTTTGTTTTAAAATCATTATTTTTGTATCAATTTTATTTTGACTTTCCTCTTTTATTTTTTTATTTTCAAATAAAGTTAAAACAACATCTTTGACAAAAATAAAATCAGTTTCCAACATGTTATCTAAAGCTAAAGCCACTTGTAGAGCTCTTGCTGTGTTTTTATAGTATTTGATTAAAATTGCAAAAAAAAGTGAATGCACAACACAGTTTGAACCAGTAAGAAAATTAATCGTATATTTATTTTGCGTTTTAAAAATTTCATTGACGTTAATTTTGTTTGTGTCTAATATTTTATACTCATTTTTTGTTTCTAAAACCAACATGGTATGACAAATATTTTGATAAGTATAAATTAAATTAATATCTGGAAAAAATTCAAACAATGTTTTTTTTATGATTAAATTAAAATTAAAATTTTCATCTATTTTTTTATATTTTGCATTTTTATATTCTTTATCCTTGATGGTTTCAAACATACTATTTTTTTGGCTATATTCGTTTGTTGAAAAAATTGGATGAAAATTTTTTAAATCAGGAGTCACCTCAAACTCATCTGAAGATTCAATGTTAGGAAAAGAAAAAAAGAAATTATCACCATTAAAATTATTATAGTAATCAACATGATAAAGTCCAATTTTACTGTTAAGTGAATCTAAAATTTTATCAATTGTAAATATATATTTTTCTTCTTTTAAATTTTTTAAATTTTTAAATACAAAATTAAAATTGCTAATTAAATCTTCAGTTTTATTTTTTGATGTTAAATTTAAGTTTAAGCTTTCAATAAAACTATAAAAATTTTCATTTTGCTCTTCGTTACTGTTTTCTTGATTTGATAATGTTTTTATATATTCTGGTAGTTCATTTGTAAAAGAGTGAAAAATTTTAAATAGTTCTATATAAATATTTTCAACTTTTTCTTTTTCTTTAAAATTTTTTTTAATTAATTCTTTAATATTTTCAACAAAAAAGTGAAAAAAGAAATAAAACAATTTTTTTTTATCTTTTTTTTCGGTTTCGTTTAATTTGCTTGTTAATTCATTAAAGTTATACATCTTTATTTTTTCAATTTTATTTAGTTCATCTTCTTTAATGCTTGCTTGAGGTATTTCATTAGTTCTTAAATTATTAATATTTAAATTTTGATTTATTGTTTTACTTTCATATTTTTCATCCTGAACTATAATATTGCCCTCTAATAAAAAACCTATTGAAAAATTTTTATTTATATTTTCAATAAAACTTAGACCGATTCCTAGTATTGTTGTTTTATGAGAAATTTTTGCTTGAATATAAAAAGAAACTTTTTTTAAAAAATCAATTTCTAACTTTAAATTTAAAAGTTTATTAGTAGAACATCCCACTTCCACTATGAAATCTCTTGCATAAATTTTAACTCCAATTTGAGCATATAGGCCCGTGTTTATTTCGTAATTTAAATTAGTAATAAAAGCAATATCGTTATTTTTTATATGAGAAAAAAATCCAATATCATAATTTGTATTTTTATTAGAAGACAAAGTAAAGATTATGAGTAAAATTTTTGGCATATTAATAAATCCTATTGAAAATTTTTTAATTAAACATAAAATGTTTATGTATTTTTTTGTTTCTTATTTTTATAGTTTTTTTCCACTGGATAAACTTTTATGGTTCCGTTTTTTTTAGCTTCTTCAGGATTTTGTGTTGTGTTTTTTGTTATTTTTTCTTGATCTCCTATTTCAGAAGCCTCTTTTGTAATGTTTGTTGCGTTATGAGTTTTATTAAGAGGTAACCTTGTTTCCTTTAGATCATTGTTTATAACCGCTAAATCATCTTGACTATCTGTTCCTTGTTGTTTAAGCATTAGTTTTTTCATTATTAATTTTTTGCTTTCAATGTTTAGTTTGTAAAAACAAGTTAGCGTTTTTACAGGGTTTTTTTGTTTTTTAGATATTAAAATTTGACACGCTTCAACAATTTGTTCTAAAAGTTTTATTTTACATGTTATATTATAGAAATTTTTAGTATCTAGGTGTTGTAGTTCAAAAAATTCTTTTGATCCAACTTTTTTTACTTTAACTGTTTTACTTTTTAGAGCTTGTTTTATTAAGTTCAAAAATTCTTGATCGCAAAAAGACCATAAAGCAAAAACATCATAAAAAGAAAGCATCTTTATAGCGGACTCAAATTTTTCGTTTATACTTGGAAGGCCTTTTTTTTGATCTTTATTTAATAAATCTATTAATTGATTTATAGTTGATTCCTGTTGTGAGTTATTTGTTTCAAATTGAAGTTTTTTGCATTCTAATAAGACTTCATCAATTTTTCTTTTTTCATTAATTTGTTTCAGTACTTTTAAAGAATAATCATCATTGTTTTTTTTAAGACTTTCTTTAAAGCCAGATACACAATTTTTTTCTTCATTACATATTTTTTTCATAAAAGCATTAAAACTATCTTTATATAGATTGCCAACAGTTAATTTTGGCATTTCAGTTGTTTTGATAGAAACAGAGATACTTTTAAGTTCTTTATGCATTTTTGATAAAGTGTGATTGTGTTGTTCTTCTGTTTTTTTACTTTGCTTTTCTTGATCTTGAGATGAAATTCCAGAAAGGTCTTTTGCCATTTGATTTAAATCGACATAAGGAGTATCCTCTTCAGCGGTAGTCTCAGAAGAATCTATCTGAATTGATCTTAATGCTTCTGCAAATCCATTTAAATTAGTGTGTATAGATCTTAATGCATTTGCCATATCTCTAGCCCATTCTTTTTGTGATGAAGTATGTAACTTTGTTGGCGCTTGTACTTGTGAGCATATCTTTTTAAGCTCATTTGCAAAATCAGCAAGATTAACTTGTTGTTCTTGTTGTTGTTTTGTGTTTTCTGATTTTTTTAATAATTCTTCATTTAAATCTTCTAATTCAGATAAAAACTCAGAAATAGCACTTAGTTCTTTTTTTTGATTTTTTTTCAATTTTTGCAAACGTCCTTTTGATTCTTCTGTTTGCTCTGATTCTTCAATGCCTTTAATTTGCTCATCGTACTCTTTTAAATCACCTTGCATTTTTTGTATTTCTTTATTCACAGATTCATAGTCTATTTTCGGCCCCAAATTTTTTAGAATAGTCAAAATATTTTCTTCTGAATATACGTGATAAAATTTTTCTTCTTGAATTTTTTCATAAATATATTCTGAGTTTTTTGGTAAAGATTTTTCTGGATCAAAGTTTTGTATAATAATTTTTTCTTCTATTTTCTGATTCTTCAACAAACCATCATCTTCTAACTGGAACAATGCTTTTTTAAAAAAACAACTATAATCCGAATTCTGTTTTCTTTTTATAAAATCGTTTAATTCTCTGCAAGCTAATGCGTATGCAACGTTTCCATTTTTTAAAGACTCTAGATCAGATTTTATGTGTTCTTTTAAAGATTTAAGTTCTTTTTCAGTAAAAAAACTAGATTTGATTTCTTTTTCCTGTCCATTAAGTATGGCTTTAATTATTTCTTTAACCTCTGTTAAGTATTGCTGAGATAAAAGATTGAAAATTGATTCGTCAAAATCTTTTTTTAAAGATTCTTTTGCCTCTTCTATGTTTATTGAGTTTATTGAATTATTTTCAATAATCCATTCTTTTATTTTATCTTTTTTAAAAGGTTTGTTTTTTTTCTTTGGTTTGTTTTGAGCCTCCTCTGACTGTGCTTCCTCACCCTCTGGAGTAGTTGAATCTTCTCCTATAGCCGCTTCTTTGGTTGGTTCTGGAGATACCGTTGCTTGTGCTTCCTCTGCTTGTACTTGCTCACCTTCTGGCGTGGCTTCATCTTCTAATAAAGCCGCTTCTGTGTTTGGTTCTGAAGATACCGTTGCTTGCGCTTCCTCTGTTTGTACTTCTTCACCCTCTGGCGTAGTTGAATCTTCTCCTACAGCAGCTTCTGTGGTTGCTTCTGGAGATATCGTTGCTTGCGCATCTTCATCTTCTGATTCCAAATTTTTTGGATCTAACCCGACTCTTATATCGTTTTGTTCTTGCCTTATATCATTTTCAGGCTCGTTTGACAAATTGTTATCATCTTCATCTGACAAACCATTCTGATCTTCACTTTCTTCTTCTGAAAATTTTCTCAAAGATTCTATGAAATTTTTCCAATATACAAATGGTTTAAATTGATGTTTTTTATTGTTTTTAAAATTACAAATATCATCCACTTCAAATAAATCAGGATGAGAATTTTTCAAAGTATCAACGGTTAAATCGCTTGTAAAGCAATCTTCAACTGTTTTTTGTTGATTACTCCTGTTCTCAATATAATCTTGCAAAACTTGTTTTCTGCATTCTGGATAAATTCCCATGAAGAAATCATCTTTATACATTATATCGTCTAATTTTGTTTGAAAATAAATATCATTATTGACAATTGCAATAATCTTTTTTTCAAGTCCTTTAAAGCAATGTAAATTTTCAATTTTGTTTACAATAAGAGCTTTAAGGTTTCGATTAATTCTGTTTTTTGGCAAATTCATTAAATTTAAATCTTCTAACAACTTAAACCAATCTTTAGAATCAGATTCAAAAACATTTTCACAGGCACAAACAGCCAACTTTAAATCAAATATTTTTGGCGATGAGATGTAAATTTCATCTAAATTATTTTCTTCTAATTCTTTTAGAAATTCATCTTTCAAAAACAAATATCTTATCATCAGAGGATAATTTTTATTTAAATCATTTTCAAAAGTTTCATGCAAAGATTCATCTAAACCTAAGGTTGTGTCCGTATCAGATTCTTCATTTGTTTCTTGGTTTGACGATAACAAAGCTGATATATCTTCTGGAGTATCTAATGTTCCAGAATCATAAACAAATTCCGAAAGTAAATTAAACGCTTTTTTATAAGAATTTTCATCTACGTCATCTGGAACAAAAGTTTCAAAAAAATTATTTACTTCTTCGTTGATGTAACTAAAACCCTTTCTACCATCATCTGTTGTATTTGAACTATTATTTATAATAGTTGTGGTGCTAGAATTACTTTTAGTGGAGCTATTATTTTCTTTATTTTTCCAAAATTCAAGTTCTTTAATATAATATAAAGAACCACCTATTTCATATCTGTTGATTTTTTTAGACACAATAACTCCAAAGCTTATTCCAGATAAAGCTATGTTAGCTTGAACTCCCACCATTAAATTTGGTATATCAGCCAACTCCCAAACAACATGCAAAGATAAGCAAATATGTCTTAAATATTCTTGAGCAGAGCCTTCTAATTTGTTTCCTAATAAAGGAAGAGAAAGAATTGCAGAAGCGGAAATATCTTCATCATAAAAACGAATTCCTCCAGCAAATGAAGCAATGATATCAGAAAGATAAGATCCACTTGCAACTTGTCCACCAACCACAAATTCTAAGGCATCATCATCAAGGGGTATATACATATTTCCATGAAGATTAAATCCAAAAGGCTGTTTATCAGTTTTTGCTTTTATTGATAGTATTGATAAAAAAGCTATAAATAAGGTCTTTCTTTTTTTCATAAATGAAATGTTAAGAAAAAAGCGTTAATTTTAATTTAATATCAAATTGATTTAAATTCGGATCTGTGTTTTTTATACTGTTTTGGGTATTGTATATATATGAAATATTTATCATTCTTTTTTTAACGTTGGTCTTTTTAAGCCCTGAATCTTCAGAAAATAGCTCAGGAGAAAATCGCATGCTAGTGATTTCTTCTGGAGAGTCCAAAGCTTTTGTAGATTATCAAGACTCTAGATTTACAGAATATGCAACTTGGCCTTATAGAACACGGATCATACACAAGAAATTTTAAGCTTTTTATTGAAAAAATTTAAGCCTTGCATTTATGTTGTAATTAGAGATGATGTTAAAATTCCCGTGAATCATTAACCTTTACTATTTGGGTATTAGAAAATATGCAACATAAGAAATTGTTGGTAAAAATGAAGATAAAATGCTTTAATGTCAAACAAACAATTGATCCATGAGTGTTTAAATAAATCTTTTATTATGAAGAATAACGCTTTAATTTATATTGATTATATTTTAAATAAAAAAGAAGATTTTGAAACAAAAATTGATTCTATGCAAGGCGAAGACTTTGTTCTTTTCTTAAAAAAGGAAAAAAACCATGATGAAAATACAAATATAGCGTAGCCTTCATTGAAAAAAACTAATACTTACTAGAAAATCGATACATAGCGTTTTTTTTCGCCCAATTGTGAGCCGCTTGTCTGAGTTTTTCAAAAAATTTTAACAAATTTTCGTTGTTAATATCTAAAACTTTGCAATTATAATCGTATAAAATTCCACCCCTTCTGTTTTCGCCTTTTGCATAGGCGATAATTTTAGAAAAAGGAAACAAAGCCTTTTTGGCGATTTCTAATTGAGTTTTCCCACCATCAATTAAAATTAAATCAGGAAAATCATCCTCTTCACTCCTTTTTTTTAACCCAAATTCTAAAATTTCAAGGTCATTAAATGAATTTTGATTGTATCTCCAAACTTTATATTCATTTTTTAAGATTTCTCCATAAATATTAAATTTCACCCTACCACAAAGAGCAAATTTACCATTATAATGAGAACAATCATAAGCCTCAACCGTATTCAGCTTCTCTAGCTTCAAAATGTTTTTCCAACAAAAAGCTTCATTTTCTTCTGAAATCAAATTATTAAATCTATCTTGAGCAAAATTCACTATTTTCATTTCTTTATCGCTTAATTTATTTGTGTATTTAAAAAAAAACAAAGGTTCTTTTCCAATAATTTTATGCTTAGGCTCATCCAAATAATACGTAAATAAAACATCTTTTTTCTCAATATTTGGCTCATATTTTCGGTATTCAATATTAACAATAGCTCCATTTTTAATAGACTCTATGTAAAAAATATTTTGATAAAACAAAACAATATCTAGTTGTTTAATATTATCAAAAAAAATTCCTTGTTTTTCTTTAATTTTGATTAACAAATTAATATTGTCACGCAATTTAGCGGCTAATTCAAATTTTTCATTAATAATATGATCAGAAAGTTCTTTGGTTAATGTTTTTAATATTTCTTTGTTTTTGCCATTAAATAAATCTTTCATTTGTTGAACTTTTTTATTGTATTCTTCAGATGAAATTAACTGAACACAAGGGGCACTGCATTTTTTGGAAAAGTACTCTAAACACGGTCTTTTTCTTCTTTTAAAAGAAAAGTCTGAACAAGTGCGCACCTGAAAAATTGTTAAAAGTTCTTGAATAATTTGCTGAATATTATAATACGATAAAAAGGGTCCTATTGCATCTTTTTCCCATTTTTTCTTGATTAAAATTTTTGGATATTCATGTTTTGAAAAAGTTATATAAGTGAAAGACCTACCGTTTTTATATTGAATATTATATTGAGGCTGTTTCTCTTTGATAAGTTGAGCTTCCAATAAAAAAGCCTCGTTTTCATTTTCTGTAATGTAAAATTTTAACTCGATTGCTTCATTTATCATCTGCAAAAACCTATTAGACAAATTATCTAATTTAAAATAGTATTTTGTTCGTTTTTTTAAATTTTTTGCTTTGCCAATATAAAGGACTTTTTCTTTTTTTCCTAAAAACACGTAAACTCCAGGTTTTTCTGGTAATTTCTTTTGTTCCTCTATTAAAATTTCATTCATTCCTAAAAAATAATTTTATATAAAATATTACTGAAAATATACCTGTAATAAAAAACAATACAAAAAAAGCACTTAGTAGAATATAATTATTAGTTTGAAGAAAAGATAAAGTTAATATGAAAATAAATTGAAGTGCTGTGTGAATTTTTCCTATTTTTAATGAGTTAAATTTGTTTTTTCTCGTTAAAAAAAGTGCTAACAGACAAATATCCCTGAAAAACCAAAGACTCAAAACAATAAATATTTTGTTGCTAAAAGTGTTTAATAGTAAACCAAAAGTTGACAGATATAAAAAAAGTTTATCTGCAAAAACATCAAAAACTGCTCCAAAATTAGATTCTTTTTTATAAACTCTTGCTAAAAAACCATCAAAAACATCACAAAAAATAGCAAAAATTGATAAAAAAATGCTCATTTTCATATGTTTTTTGTATAAAAAATACATCATAAATGGTGAAATTATAACTCTAAATGATGTTAAAATATGATGAATCATAGTCTGTTTTTAATTGCTTTCAAAAATCCTAAAAATAATGAATTTGGTTTTTTTATTGTTGAATTAAACTCTGCATGAAATTGTCCTGTTATGAAAAAATCACAATCCTTTCTTTCAACTGCTTCAACTAAATTATCACTTGTATATGCACTTATTGTTAATCCTACCTTTTCTAAAAAATCTTTATATTTATTGTTAAATACGTATCTGTGCCTATGTCTTTCGATTAAAAATTCCGAATTATATAAGGATTTTGTTAAAGTGTTTTCAACTAATGTGCTTTTATAGGAGCCTAATCGCATTGTTCCACCTAAATTTTCACCTAAGGTTATTGTTTTATCTTCTTTTTTCCATTCAGACAACTTAAAAACAACTGGATCTGGTGTGTTTGGCGTGAATTCTGTTGAATCTGCTTCTGGAAAAATTGATTTTAACGCTTCTATTATTGATAATTGCATCCCTAAACACATGCCTAAAAGTGGAATGTTGTTGTTTTTTGCATATGCTATTGCTTTTATTTTTCCATCTATTGCTCTTTTTCCAAATCCTCCTGGAATGAAAATTCCATGCATATTTTTTAGATCTTCTTCCTTGAGTTCTTCTGCGTTTATTATGTGTAAATTTGCGTGTATATTATTTGCTATTGCTGCATGATATAAAGCTTCTTCAACTGATTTATAGGCATCTTTGCATTGCACATATTTACCTACTATTGCTATATCGATTTTTGGGAGATCTTTTTCTATTGTGTTTACATAATTTGTTAAAAAAGTTAAGTCTTTTTCCCTTTTTTCTAAGTTGAAAATCTGCAATACTCGTTCGCAAATTGATTCTTCTTCATACGCTAACATTGCATGATAAATTGATTTTGCATCTAAGGCTTTGAAGATATTTTCTTTTTTTATGTTAGATAATAATGATAATTTTTCTTTCCAATTTTCTTTGTTTTCATTTTCCATTCTGCATAGTAGAATATCTGTTTGAATTCCATAGCTTAATAAATCTCTTATTGAATGTTGAATTGGTTTCGTTTTCCACTCACCTGCTTTGCTTAAATATGGCATTAATGCCACGTGGGCTGATATAACATTGTTTTCTTGGGCTTTAATTTGACGAATTGTTTCCAAAATTGCTATGTTTTCTATATCTCCAACTGTTCCTCCTATTTCGCAAATTAAAAAATCGTAGCCTTCTGTACCTTTAAAAATTGCTTTTTTTAATTCTGTTGTGAAATGGGGAACTACTTGAACCGTTTTGCCTTCGTATAAACCTTTTCTTTCTTTTGTTAAAATTTTTTGATATATTGACCCTGCTGTTATATAATCGTTTTTTGAAGTTTTGCTGTTACCTAATCTTTCATAATGCCCTAAGTCGAGATCTGCTTCCATTCCATCTTCTGTTACAAACACTTCTCCATGTTCTAACGGACTTAATGTTCCTGGATCAACGTTTAAATATGGATCTATTTTTTTTAATTTTGTTGTGAATCCTCTTGCTGATAACAAACCTGAAATGATCGAAGCACAAATTCCTTTTCCTAAAGAAGAAACCACTCCCCCTGTTACAAAAATAGTTTTTAAGCTTTGATTATTTTTTGAGTTTTCCATTAAAATTAATTTAGTATTTTTTTTGATCTGTTACAATATAGTTTTTATATTCTCTTTGGTATAGAATATTGAGTATACACGTGTTAATTATAAATAAAACAACTAAAAAATAAGTGGATTTGATTCTAAAATCAGATCTGCTTGATGGTGCTGACAATTTTGTTTGAGTACTGAATTCTTCTGAATTTTTTTGTAAATAAACTAATAATGCTAACAACATGCTAATAATTACTTCTAAAGCAAAGCAAATATTAAAAAAAGTAAAAAGATTTAATAAAAAACATAATGATCTTAAAAATATAGACATACTGTGAAAGTACCATTATTTCTTATAAAAAACAAGATAATGATTGTTTCTTTTATACTAATTCTATTTTTATTTTAAAATTTGAATTTTGACCAATTGATTCATTATCATGGTTGCATGAACTTGAATGTTTATGATCTTTTAATTTTAAGGCAGTTGTTATTTTTTCTTTTAATGCATTAACATTATCAATAAAATTGGGCTCTACTTTTATGTTGATTTGAAAAATTTGCCCTGAAAACATAACATTTATATTTTCATCTTTTATTTCATAGCCACTTTCTTTTACTATCTTGCAAATTTCTTCTTTTTCTTTTTGAAAGTTTAAGTCTAAGAGCGAATAAATTGAAACTTTAAATAATCCTATAACAGATTTTATCAAGTAAAAACTTACCATCACCCCTAATGCGGCATCTATCCACATTATGTTAAATAATTTCATGAAAATAAAACCTATAAATATAAATGAATTTGAATAAATATCTGATATATAGTGTATCATATCTGCTTTTACTATTAATGAATTAGTTTCTTTAACCACTTTTCTTTGATATAAAACCAACGTAAAGCTTAACAAAAAAGATATTACAGCAACAAAAAATATGTTTTGAAAGTTATGAATTTCATGATGTTGACATAACAATTTTTCAAAGCTTTCATGTAAAATTTCAAAAGCAAGAAATGATATCACAAAACATTGGAACGTCGTTATTAAAATAGCCACTTTGTCGAACCCAAATGGTGCTATTTTTTTGTTTTTAAAAGATAATACATAAACAGCGAATAAATTGATTAATGAAATACCTGAGTCCATTAAAGAATCTGTTGCGCTTGCATGCAACGAACATGAATCTGTTGTTTTGTATATATAAAATTTTAATATGCATAATATCACTGAAATCGTGACTGCAAAAAAAGAGGCTTTCTTTATTTTCCATTGATTAATTTCTTTTTGATTTGTCATCTTGATAAAGTATATTTGATTAACTTTTAATTTGCAATATAATTTAAATTTGCTATCATTATTTTGAAATGTTGGAAGAAAAAATTACAAGGCTGGTTGAAAATCGCAAAAAAATTAATTCTAGCTTATCCTTTAAGGAAATTTCTGCTGTTTGGACTGATGTCAAAAAAGAACATGAAGAATGTAAACAAGAGCTTAAATTAATATTGGATGAAATAGATTCTTTTAATAAAGAAGTTGTTTTGGACAAACCTTTACCAGAAGATTTTGATTTTGATTTTGCTTTTAATAAAATAAAAGACATATCTGAAAACATTAAAAAATGTACTGCTTCTGATTTTGCTAAAAATATAAAAGAATTATCTGAATTAAAACAACAGTGTTTTCAATTTTTATCTCAAGAAAAAGCAAAGATAGAAGAGGTTGAATTATGATTTTTATTTTTTTTTGTTTTTGTATATTTTTTGTATTTTATTTGAACTATAAAAAAAAGAGAATTGCTCCTCTTAATCCCGATAATTATATTCTTTCTCCTATTGATGGCTATGTTGCTAATGTTAAATCTATTAGTATCGATGATGTTTTGTATCTTGAATTAACTTTGAATTTTTCATTTTTTAGCGATAGAAATTTGTTTGCTTTGGCTCGTGGTGAATTGGTGGAAAAAGAACAAACAAAAGACAAGGTTTCATTTTATCTAATAAAAAATAAAGCTAATATTCAAACCGAAGAAATTGATTTGAGTAACAATGTTTTAGAAATAACTCATCATTCCAATTCTATTTTATCTAAACTTAATTTTTTTTCTGACTGTTTTGTTAGTTTTTATGAAAAAAGTTGGACTCCCGCTATTAATTATGGTTGGATGCTATATGGAGATCATGTGAAAGTTTTATTAAACGCCTCTTCTGTTGAAATGGTTGCTTCTTCATATCAAAATTTAATTGGTGGCGAAAGTATTTTGGCTGTTTATAAAAATTCACATCAAGACACTATAAAGAAAAATAATGAATCAATTGACTCTGAGATTAAGGAAAATCAATGATTTTATCGGATAAGCAGATTAAAAAATTAATTACAGAGCAAGAAATGATTTCTCCATTTGAGGAGACAATTAATACTGGAATCTCTTATGGTGTTTCCTCTTATGGTTTTGATGCTAAATTATCAAATAAAATGTTTTTTTTTGATAAAGAGCTTAACGAGCACTTAATTTTAGACCCTAAAAATATTAAAGAAAAAGATGGTTTTTTTCATGTTTTAGAGTCAAACGATTTTTTTATTGTTCCTCCTTATAGTTTTGCACTTGGAAAAACTAAAGAATACTTCAAAATTCCAAGTGATGTTTTGGCTCTTTGTATTGGAAAATCTACTTATGCTAGATGTGGTCTTATTCTAAACGTAACTCCTTTAGAGCCTGGATGGGAAGGTTTTGTTACTTTAGAGTTTTCTAATTCTACTCCTTTTCCTATTAAACTTTATGTTGATGAGGGAGTTTGCCAATTTGTTTTTTTTCAAGGAGATGAACAGTGTGAGGTAACTTATAAAGACAAACTAGGTAAATATATGCATCAAGTTGATATAACTTTACCAAAAAACAAGTTGTGATTTTTGCTGTTAGCCCTATTGCTTTTTCATTTTTTGGTATAGATATATATTGGTATAGTTTATCTTATATTTTTACATTTTTAATCGGAGATTTTTTAATTAAAAACATGGTAAAAAAAAACAACCTTCCTTTTTCTCAAAAAAACCTTGATAATTTGTTTATTTTAATTGTTTTAGGAGTTGTTTTTGGTGGCAGATTGGGGTATTTTTTATTTTATGATTTTTATAATTTTACTGAGTTTTTAAATATACGAAATGGTGGTATGTCATTTCACGGTGGTTTTTTAGGGGTTGTTTTTTCTGTTCTTTTTTATTCTTTTTACTACAAAAAAAATTGTTTAATAATAGCTGATTTAATTGCTTCTATTACCCCTATTGGCTTGTTTTTAGGCAGAATTGCAAATTATTTGAACGATGAAATTTTAGGTTCAATTTTTTTTAATTGGGATTATGTTGTTTTATATGAGTCTTTTTTTGAAGGTTTTGTATTGTTTTTAATTTTAAATTTTTATTTTAATGATTTTGAAAAAAAAGGGAAAAAATTTTATTTATTTTTGTTTTTTTACTCTTTATTTAGGATCTTTTTAGATTTTTTCAAAGAAAGAGTTCTTGTTTTGTTCTTTTTTGACATCGGGCAAATTTTATCTATTTTCATGCTTTTAATTGCTGTGTTTTTTTTGTATTTTTTCAACTAACTATAAAAATCGTTCTTTTTCTTTCTTTTTGAAATCCTCCTCTTTTTCAATATAACTTCTAAGTTCTTTATCAAAATTATTTTTTACTTTTAAAAAGTTGTTTTTGCTGTTTGTTAACTTATTTTGCATTTGCAGTAACTTTGATTCACTTATCTATTTATTTTTTTTCTTTAAAGAAAAACGAAAAATAAAAAAAATACACGCTGAGGCTATTAAACTTTTCTAGGCGTTAAACTTGTTGGCTCCAAATTTTTTTTGATTTTTTTGATCGTTTAATTTTTTGCTGTAATATATTTTTCTTCAATTTCACACTTAAAATTCAAGCTAATTAACAATAAAATCAATAATTTTTTATCCTTTTTGCTATAACGAATATTGCAAATTTATTAGACTTATTATTTTATCATAATTATTATTTGCAAGTTGAATTGCATAGTTATGATCTTCTTTGGAAAGTTTTAATTTTGTAGTTTTTTTTAGATAAGCATCATATGATTTATTTAATTTTTGTAACGAAGCATTTAGTCTCTTTTGTTTTTCTTTTAATTTTAAAGCTTTTAATAAACATTTGTTTTCAATGTTTTGGTTCAGTTGATTTATTTCTTCTAAAAAAAGAAGATTTCTATTTTCTAATTTAATACGATTTTTTAAATGAGATTTTTTTATTTTTTTATTAGTTTTTGTTAGTTTTTGCATTAAATTTTTATTTTTGTTTAAAATAATTTTTCTAGAATCTTTTTTGTTTTTAGATACAGATGATGTTTGTATTGTCGGTTGTATAAAGGGTTGTGTGAAGTGATCTATTATATTTGTTGTTTTGTTTAACTCTTGTTGTATAAAAATTGCTTCAGGTTGGTTATTAGTTAAAAGCAATTGTTCTGCTTTGCTGTTTATTAAAAATGACATCAATAAATATTTTTTCATTTTTATCTCCTATACCAGGATTTTACCAAAAAGACATTAATTTTTTGCCTTTGTTAACTTCTTTTATAAATTTATTAGAAATAATGTTAAAAATCTATTTTTATAAATTGATCATTATATTTTAAATTAACAAAATTTTCTGATACTTCAATTATTGAACAATGTTCATTTATTTTTAATTTTTGATTAGAATACATTTCGTTATTAATGTTTATACTCCAATTATTTGCATTAATAAAGAAAAATGAATTTATTTTTATCCTGTTTATATCAAACTGCTCTTCTTTTTTATACTCTATTTTTAATATTTTTTTTTCCGAGACTTTTTTAATAGATTTGAATGTTATTAAACATCTGTCATCAAATTGTTCTATTTGATAAGGTTCGTTGTCATCAAACTCCTCATAATTAAATTCATTTTTTTCAACAAAAGCTTCCACATATCCATCAACAATCTTAAAACTAATTACTTTTCCGTTGTATTTTTTAATTGTTTCATTATAAATTTCAAAATTTTTAAAAGATACTTCAATTGATTTTTTTTTGTTCGTATAAAATTTTTGATAACAAATATGAGAAAGATAAAAAAAAGAAAACGCACAAAAGGCTATAGAAAAATATTCGAAATATATACTTTTATCTTCGTTTAACATCTGACTATATGATATCTTTATTTTTATAAAAAAAACAATGCTCTTTTAACTTGCATTCTGAACATTTTGGTTTTACCGCTTTACAAATTGTTCTTCCATGATATACAAGAAAATGGCAAATTTTATTTTTATAATATTCTGGCACAATATCCATTAATTTTTTTTCAATTTCTAAGGGGTTTTTGTTATCTGAAATTCCTAATCTGTTTGTTAATCTTATAACATGCGTATCAACTGGAAATACATTTGCATTATAAACTACATTTAAAAATACATTTGCTGTTTTTCTTCCAACTCCGCTTAATGTTAATAATCCTGATCTAAATGATGGAATTCCTTCTTTTGAAATAATTGGTCCGAACAAGTTTAAATCATCTTCGATAAAGTTTTTTTCATAAAAAGATTCATACCAACTTTTAATATTCAATGTTTTTTTTAATTGAATAATTTGTTTGCACAATTCTAAAATGTTTTTTCCTTTGTTTCTCCATAATCCAATTTTTTTTATATATTCAAACAATTCATTTCCTAATTCTAAAATTTTTTCAGGAGAATCGTGCTGGTCAAATAAACTGGGTGTTTGGGTGTTGACAAAATCATCTCTTGATTGAGCTGATAAAATAATTGCAACTAAAAATGTAAATTCATTTTTATAAATCAAAGCGCTTTTTAATGGATAATTATAAGACTCTAAAATTTCAAAAATTGCACTATTCATTTCTTTACTATATTAAAACATTTTGAATAAAAAGAAAAAGTGCGCTTGGCAAGATTCGAACTCACAACCCTCAGATCCGTAGTCTGATGCTCTATCCAATTGAGCTACAAGCGCCTTCTTTTATTATATAAAAAAACAAAATAACAATCAATTTGAAGCTTTAAATTTTTAGTATTTAGAATAAATAGGCGGATAGTTTGGTATATCAAAATCATTAGGCGGATTATCTGTGCAACTTTTTAGATCAGCAACTTTAAAAACACTCTGTTTGTAAGAATTAATTAAAGCTTCTGTGTGTTTAGAATAAATAATCGTTGGTATATCAAGATCATTAGGTGGATTATCTGTGCAACTTTTTTTATCATCACTAAAAAGAGTCCTTTTACAAGAATTGGATAAATCTTCTGCTTTTTTTTCATCAGCCATGCTAAAGGAAACATGTTTTTTTGTGGAACCTGCCTTTTGATCATCGTCTATACTAAAAGAAACGTGCTTTTGCTTTTTTATGGAATCTGACTTTTTTAAAATGCTTTTTTGAGATGGGGAATCACTTGAATCGTTATCATTTTTAGCGTAACAATTTAAAATTATAAAAAACAATTTGCTCATGACTATTAGTGTAAAACAAAAGTGGTAAAAAAAAATTAAGTTCGTTTTAAAATTTTAAGCATCGCTGAATTTGGGATTGTTACCCTTCCAACTGACATTTCTTTCATTCTTTTTTTTCCTTCTTTTTGTTTTTCAAGTAATTTCTTTTTTCTTGTTACATCACCACCATAACATTTTGCTGTAACATCTTTTCTTAGAGCTGAAACTGTCTCTCTTGCTATTATTTTTCCTCCAATTGCTGCTTGTAATGCTATTGCAAACAACTCTCTTGATATTTCTTCTTTTAATTTTTGCACAGCATAACGTCCGTAAGCTTCTGCACTATCTTTGTGTACAATTGTGGCTAAGCTATCAACTTTAGTTGCGTTTACTAAAATATTTACGACGACAACCTCTGTTTCTTTATTTCCACAGCTTTCATAATCAAAACTTGCATATCCTTTTGATAATGATTTTAATTTATCATGAAAATCGAAAATAATTTCACTTAATGGTATTTCATATAAACAAGATATATTTTGTTGAGTTCCTATTTTGTTTAAATATACTATTTGTTGATTTCTTGCTCTTTTTTCTAAACATAATTTTATAATTTCACCTAAATAATCTTCTGGCGAAAAAATTGTAACTTTAACCCAGGGCTCTAAAACTTGTTTTATTTTAGGTGTTTCTGGCATAAAACTAGCATCATGAACTTTTAAAGTCTCATCATTTGTTTGAATAACTATATATTCAACTGTTGGAGCCGTTATAACTACGTTCATATCGAACTCTTGTTCTAATCTTTGTTGAATAACCTCTAAATGTAAAAGACCTAAAAATCCGCATCTAAAACCCACACCCAAAGCTGGAGAATGTGTTGGTTCAATCACTAAACTTGCATCGTTCAAAGCTAATTTTTCGATTGCGTCTTTTAATTCTTGATAATCTGATGCATCAGTTGGAAACATTCCGCAAAAAACAACTGCTTTTTGTGGTGGAAAGCTTTTTAGAGGTGGCCCCAAATAATTTATATGGGTTAATGTATCCCCTACTGAGCAATCTTTTACGTTTCTAATATTTCCAATTATTATTCCAACATCTCCTGCTGTTAATTCTTGTATATACTCAATTTGTGGCCTTAAATAACCTAGCTTTTCTATTTTAAAGATACTTTCTTTTGAATGAAATTTAAAAGATTCGTTTAATTTGATTGTGCCAGATTGAACTTTAACTAATAAAACCACCCCTAAATATATATCAAACCAAGAATCTATTAATAACGCCTTGAAATCGGTTTCTTCAGATATAATCGGTGGAATTCTTTTTACTAATTCACTTAATAATTCCTCTATTCCTATACCTGTTTTTGCTGATATTAAAATTGGCTCATCGTCTATACCCAAAACATCAACCAATTGCTGAGAAACAGCTTCTACTTGTGCTCCTGGAAGGTCTATTTTATTGATTACTGGTACTAATGTTACGCCTTCTTCCATCGCTCTATACACATTTGCTATGGTTTGCGCTTCAACTCCTTGTGATGCATCAACTAACACTATCGCTCCATCTGAAGCGGCCAAAGCCCTTCTAACTTCAAAACTAAAATCTACATGTCCTGGAGTATCTATTAAGTTAAGAGCATATTTTTCATTGTTGTATAAATAATTTAATCTTACTGTTTGTGATTTTACCGTTATTCCTCGTTCTCTTTCCACCTCTAGATTATCTAATAATTGATTTTGCATTTTTCTTTTTTCAACTGCATGGCAAGTCTCTAGAAGTCTATCTGCTAGTGTGGATTTTCCGTGATCTATATGTGCTATAATAGAAAAATTGATTTTTTTTTCCATGCTTAAGATTGTATTAAAAAATATAAAAAAAAGATACAAAACAATGAAAACATATTCTTTTTACTGTTAATTTTTGTGTCACTCTTTTTAAGGGGGTGGGCTTATTTCATGGAATTTATCATTTCGAACAGCTCCATACATTTACTTTTTTTCTAAAATTCTTTCAACTATTGTTTTTTTATTGAAATTTATTAGTGTCCAGCTTGCTTATCGCTGATTGTGTTTAAGATATAGTTGCTTCTCTGTATTATGTTTGTCGTACAAATTTTGTAGTTTTTCTAATGGTAAAATGCATTTTGCTTTTTCTAAAGTTTCTATTAAATTTTCTTTATTTATTTTTACAGGTTTACTAAAATCAGGCAAATTCTCTTGAATTATTAATTCAGATAAATTTTCCTCTTTAAGAAGAGTAGGTAAAAATTCTTCGACCTCTTTTTTTTCAACAGTCAATCTTTCGGCGATTTTGCTTATAAATAAAGTTTCTAGGTTTGCGTAGGTAGAAATTTTTGCTGGATATCTGTGTACAGATCCTAAGAGATGTATTTGAGTCTCACCTGGACATATATCAAACCAAAACTTTAGAATCGTATTTTTTACCTTTGAGCAGCCTTCAAACGTTTGCGAAATTGTTATTTCTAAAGCTTCGTTAAAATTATATTTCTTAATTTTATTAAAGTCTTTGGGATATTTTTCTTTATCAATCACATTATTCGTATCAAATATGAATAAATTAGAACTTTTTTCATTGAAATAATTTGCCCTATAGTAAAATCATCACTATCAACACAAACATTAGCTGCAGACATGCTTTTAGAATCAACATTTACGCTTTGTATATAAAGCACCCCTGGAGACATTCCATCATCATATGTCTCAACAGTGAAAGTCATGTTGTCGCCTAGAATTGTAAACAATTCTTCCGAACCTTCTAGCCTGACAGTGAAAGTTACAGAATCTGAAACCACTTCTTGTGTTGTGTAGACATCTGTTTTTTGAGTTACTCTTAAATTTGGTTTATTAAGTAATTCTACTTGATTTATATATAAAAATTTAAAGTTTTCATATGATAGCAACGCTTTAAAATTATAAGGATCTAGAAATATAGTGGCTATATCCTCTTTAATAGTTGATAAATATTTTTCAAAAAAATAAAATCCCATTAAATAGCAAAGCCCAGAAACTAAATAAAAATCGAAATTAGCATTGTTTATTGATTTATTTATTTTTTGATCTTTTTGAAAACTTACAAGCTTGGGAATAACTAACTGAGGGTTAAAAACAGCTGAATGTACAAGAAAACGAGGAGCCCTTAATTCACTTAGAGTAGCAAAAAAAAATAGTTTCTTTATATTCATAAATATTCTACATAGTATCATGTGTTAAGTTTTTTTTGAACTCCTTTTTCAAAGATGTAGGCTTTTTAAAGCGCTTATTTGCTGAATGTTGTGATTTTTTATTAATTAAATTATGATTATTAAATGCGTCTGTAGCTCAATTGGATAGAGCACCAGACTTCGGATCTGGGGGTTGCGAGTTCGAATCTTGCCAGGCGCACTTATTGGGTTCGTTTTTTTAAATATTGATATTTTTGTAAGTTGTACCAACATAGTTTCCAATCATGTTTTTTTGCTGCATTTATTGCTTCGTCTAACTCTTGTTTTAATGTGTTTTTTGAATTAAAAACGTCTTTTATTATTTGCTTATCAATCGCAGTTTCTCCGTGCTTTTCGCACAAAAAAAACAATTTTTTTATAGGGTCTTTTAAAAACTGATAAGCTAAATTAACAGCCTCTAAATCCACATTTTCTTTGATTTTTTTATAATACAAGTCATCTAAGTTTTCCGTTTCAAATTCATATGGAATATTAAATATAAGAAAGGCATCTATCATTATTTATAAGGTACTTTTTTATCTATGAAATGAAAAGATTATGCTTTAAACGAAGGATTTTCCGCACCCACATTGCTTTGATGTTTTTGTGTTTAAAAACACTAACATTGAACTTATTGCTGTTTTTTTATGGTCTAATCTTGAACCCATCACAAATAAAAGAGCTGTTTTTTTGATGTAAAAGTACCTGTTTTCCGCTATTTCAAGGCGCTCTTCTTCTATATGTTCATTCTCCAAATTAAATTTAAATTGCAGACCTGAACACCCTCCCTTTATTGCATCTACTGAAATGCCTATTGCTCCTTTTTCTTCGCATAAATCAAGAATATACTGCTTTGCTTCGTCTGTTATTGTTAAAATATCCATTGCTCTTCTATCATAAAAGTATTTTATTTTAAAAGAAAAATATAGTTGCTTTTTTCAAGTTATAAAAAAAATCAAGTTAAAAATACTAAAAAAAAAGCGTTAAAAAAGGTTTAAAAATGCTAAAAAAACGCTTAAAAACACTTGAAAAGTGATCAAAAACAATTAATTTTATTGCAATCCCGAAGATGTTGATTGGTCAAAAAAAATGAACTATAATGAAAATATGAAAATAAAAGAAATCTTATTGGCTGGGCTGTTCGTTTCTGTATCGAATTGGTCTCCTCCTAAAGAAGAACCACAAAAAAGGAAAAGTCCTCAGCTTGATTGGAAAAATATTAAGGAACCTCGTGCACCAGAACTACTTAGAGTAAACGCAGGTGGTGTTCCTTGTGTAATTGACGATAAATTTGATCAACCAGTTAGAATTGCAAATGAAGAAGAGATAAAAGCATGGAATAAATTTTGGATATATCAATATATTTTTGATGGAAAAACTGAGGAAGAAGCAAAGAAAGAAAAATGCATTATAGTTGAGGATAAAGATGGAAATGAAATATACATATAAAATTTTGTTGCTTTGTTTGTTTAATCAGATTTTTTCAAATCCTGATGATAATGAGCGTCTTTTTCAAAAAAGAAAAGAACAATTAACTCAAGAACTTGAAGATAAAGAGGAAGAGATTCAAAATAAGAACGAAATGATTGAAAATTTATCAAAAGAAGTTGCTGAATGGATGTCCAAATATAATGTTGCTGAAGCAAATATCCAATATAAAGATGCAGATTGCACAAGATTACTTAGAGAGCAAAATATAGGTTTTGATAGAATCATAAAAGAAAAAAACAGAGAAATTGATCAGCTGAAGAAAACAAGTTTTGGCTCAAAAGCGGCTCCTTACGTTGTTGCTATCACTTGTGCTGCTTTAACCTTTGTCATTGGAAATATTTATTATACTTTGTATATTGATACTGGTGAATCTTCTAAAAAAAAGAAAGATAAAAATTCAACTAAAGTTGATTTAGCTGAAAATAAGATTTAATTATACATTGGGTTAAATGTGAAGATTATTGAATCTGATCCTATTTTTTTTCCTGCTATTGGCAATGGTTTGATTGTCATTGTGTACATTAATTTTTTTATACTATCTACCAACGCTTTGTATTCTAATGTTTGTGGATAATTTTGTATTTCGTAATGAACTAATATCCCTTTTTTATTGAATTTTATTAGCACTGTAATTTTTAAATCTTTATCTAACAAAAAATCCGGAGGATTCCAATGCGCTTTTATATATTCAATCACATCGTTTTTGAATCTTATTTCATGAATACTTCCTCTTTTGCTTGTTTCATCTGTTTCTGATATATCGCTCATAATTATTGCGTTTTTTTGAGTTTTAGAATTAGATGCTTCCTCTTTGCCTGAGCTAGGTGTTTTTATTTGAGAGTTGGTTTTGGAATTTATATTTGAAGGCTGTTGTTTTAAATCACTTGATGGTTTTGGTTTGTTTTTTGTTTGAGAGGGCTTCTTATTTCTTAACTCTAGTTGATTTGGTTTATTTGGAGTTTTTATTATTGGCTCCGCCTCCTCTTGGGGTTTTGTTTCTTTAACTTGTTTTTCTATTTCATTTTTTAATTCTTCTTCTTTTTTTTGATTTTGTATTTGAAGATCTTGCTCTTTCATTTTTGTATTTCTTACTTCTCCTAATTTAATTGGCACACATACATTCGAATTTGTAATTTCTAATGGGCCATCTGTGAAATTAATTAAATCATTCGCTAACAACAGTAAACAAATTATTACATGCGAAACTATTGATTTATAAAAATATTTTTTTATATTTTCGTTATAACAATAATAATGTCTCATCTTCCCTCATCTATCATTAATACTATCTCTCTTTTTTCATTATGATAATCTATATTTAGTTTAATTTTTGTTGCCAAAAAATTTTTGACAATATTTTCTACCAAGTTACCCCATTCTATTATTATGCATTTTGATTCTAGCTCTTCTTCTATATTTAATAATAAAAATTGTTCTTTTGTTAGTGTGTATGCGTCTATGTGTAAAAACTCCCCATAAGTTAATGCGTGCAAAAATGATGGGCTACTTACTTTATATTCTTTTAAAACTTCTCTTAATAGCGTTGTTTTGCCCACTCCCATTGGACCGTTTATTAAAATTATTGATCCTATCTTGAAAAAAACTCTAATTTCTTTTGCTAAATTTGATATGTTTTGCAAAGTTAAAAAGTTTTTTAATATAATTTTCATTTTTTTATTATTATATTCTATTCAAATTTATTAAATAGTTTGATTGCTGTTTTTTTATTGCTTGTCAAATTATTTTTTTTTATATAAAATTATCGTATGAAGATAAAAAAAATACTATTGGCTACATTGCTGATGCACAATTCATCAATTTTTAGTCCTCAAATAAATGCAGCTTCGAGACGCAACACATTAAATTCTACTCAGGCACAAAGAAAAGCATCTAACGTAAGTCAAAATGAGGCAAACAGTAGCTCAGATAAAATTGCTAACGCAATTAGCATGCTTAATCAGTGTAAGTTTGGAAAAGTTAATCAGATAAATTTGAAGCCTGAACAGCGAAAAGTACTGGAAAGAGCTATGTTAGAGGCAAAAAAAATCTTTCGTGAAAAAAACCTTGACAAAGAAATACCTGAAGCCATATCGTCAAACAAAAACAGTGTTTATATAGTTCTTTATAAAAATAAAAATACAAAACAAATTTTAATTGAATTTTTAACAGAAGCACAAAAGAAACAAGAAGAACAACGTGCTCAAATATTAGAAAGAACAGATACTACTGCCTCAATAGAAAATATACAACAACCTTCTCAAAGAGCAGCAAGAACAGATACTGCCGCCTCAATATCATTTTGTATGGAAGCATCACCATCGCCGTATAGAGAGACGTCAATCAGCGCATTGAACTTGCAGGTTGTCCAAACACCATCACCATCACCACAAGCACAAACATCACCATCACCACAAGCACAAACATCATCATCACCACAAGTATCATTTCAACATTTAAGAGTACAATCTGAGACAGTATCTGATTCAAGATCTGTTTTAAATAGTACAGCTCCTGATCAACCAGGTTCACCAAGAGAACCAGTTGATATAGGTTCACCAAGAGACCCCATATATGGGTCTGAGCCTCCTACAGCGCGTTGTCCTGTTTTTAATCAAGTGTTTGATCAATTCAGACCTGACATTGAAATTATTACAACAATTCAAGAAGAGGACCATCAAAGAAAAATGATTCGAGAAGAGCTTCAAGCTTTTATAGAAATTCACGAAAAATATACAGCTGCATTAGAACAGTCTCACAAAGAGGCTCAAAAAGAGATTGCAAGCCATCAAGATGCTGAAAATAGTCAAACTGAATTACAACAAACTATTGAAAGATTAGAAAAGGCCAATTTAGATGCTCAACAAAAGCTTGAAACTACCTTAGAAGAGGCTCGACAAGAAGCTGCAAATAGTAAAGCTGCTTTAGACAAGTCTAAAAAAGAGAAAGATGATCTAGAAAAAGCCCTAACTAACTTACAACAGATTAAAAATAAATTAGAATACACTATTTCTAATCTTACCCAACAAAACACGAACAAAGAGAGTGAATTAGCTGAAAAAATCAAAATATTAGAAGACAGGTTAAAAAAAAGCAGTTTAGATCTTCAAAGTTATGTTTCTAGCAATAAAAAAGGAGCTCAAGGCATCTCAGTTGAGCAAAAAACTATAACCGAGAATCCTTCACACTCACCTTCTTCTAATACATCAAATAAATTTTTATTAACTGCTACTGGTTTAGTTGTGTTTGGTTGTGCGATGGTTTTTGTTTATAATTATATTAATATGCTTGAGGCAGAAAAAAAACAAAATGAAAGTACGGAACTTTTTATATAATTATTACAAAGATTTAAACCAGGACAAAACTTCTTTTACATTTGAAAACTTTATTACATCTTCGTATCTTTCCGATATATTCGCTGTTAACACTCCTTTGCATTTTAGTTTTATTGATTCTTCTATTCTTTTTATTGAATGTTGCACACTTCTTATTTCTCCTGATAGCCCTATTTCTCCAAATGCTACTAATCCACATGGAATTGCTACGTTTAAATGAGACGATAAAATTGCACATAATACTGCTAAATCTGCTGCTGGTTCTGTTATTTTTAATCCACTCATTACTGTTAAATATACGTCTTTATTTCCTAATGAAACTTTACAATGTTTTTCTAAAACTGCGCATATCATTGGAAGTCTGTTTTGATCCCAACCTATTACTGCTCTTCTTGGCATTTGAAGGTATGAATTTGACACTAATGATTGAATTTCTAACATTAGTGGTCTACTACCCTCAAAATTTGGAAAAATAACAGATCCTGTTGCATCTTTTTTTTGTTGATTTAAAAACATTAATGAGGGATTTAACACTTCTTTTAATCCATTTTCTTTAATTTCAAAAATACCTAACTCATCTGTTGGTCCAAATCTGTTTTTCATTGATCTTAACACTCGAAACGAATAATTTCTTTCTCCTTCAAAATATAATACTGTATCCACATTGTGTTCTAAAATTTTTGGCCCTGCTATTGCGCCTTCTTTTGTTACGTGACCTACTATTATTATTGCTATATGCTCTTTTTTTGCAAATTCTATTAATTTTTGTGCACAATATTTTATTTGACTTACCGAACCTGAATTACCATCTATTGCTTCACTATAAATTGTTTGAATTGAATCTATTATTATTAATGCTGTTGCTGATTTTTCTGCTTCTATTCCACTTAATATTTCTTCTAATTTATTTAATGATGTAAGTTTTAATGTTTTTCCTTCTATGTTTAATCTTTTTGCTCTTAATTTTATTTGAGATGTGGACTCTTCGCCTGATACATATATAACATTTTTACCATTAAAGTTTGAATCTGAAATTTGAAGCAGTAAGGTTGATTTTCCTATCCCTGGATCGCCTGAAATTAATATTACTCCTCCTTCTACTAAGCCTCCACCTATTGTTCTATCAAATTCTGTGATTTTGCTTTTTAATCTTTGTACCACAGAAATTTCGTCTGAATTTAATGATTCAAAAAAAATTGGAAAATAATTTTCTGCTTTTTTGTTTTTTTTCTCATTTGACAAATCTATTTCTTCTAAAGAATTCCATTCATTGCAATTTGAGCATTTTCCCATCCATTTTATATGCGTTGTTGCACAGTTAAAACATTTAAACATTATTTTTAGTTTAAGAAAAAGCTATTTTTTAGAAAAGTGCATTTGTTTTATCAAAATATAATTTTTCAAGCTTTCAAATTCATGAGTATTGTCTTTTTTTTGCTTATAAAATATCATTTATAGTAAAGGAAATAAACATAATGAGCACACAAAATGTAACTCCAGAAAACAGACAAATTTTTAACGATTTATTAGAAAAAATTGGCAATATCAAAAAAGGTAGTATTATGTCCGGAGTTGTTATGATGGAAGATAATTACTCTGTCTTTGTAGATTTAGGGCTAAAAGCATATGGAAAAATTCCTAAAGAAGAATTTTATATTGATGACAAAAAAGCTCTTCCTAAACAAGGCGAAGTTATTCCTGTTCTTTTAGAATCCTTAGAAGATTTGCAAGGAAATATTGTTATCAGTTACTCTAAAGCTCAAAGACAATCCAAATGGGGAACTTTAGAGCAATATTGCCAAAAAAGAACTTCAATTGAAGGCGTTGTTATGAAAAAGGTTCATGGTGGATGTATTGTTAGAATTTTAGATATTAGTGCTTTTTTGCCAAAAACACATTTTCCTAATGATGTAAAAGACCCAAAAGATTTGTTGAAAAGAAAATTGAATTGTACCATTATCAAAATGGATGCAAATAAAAGCAACATTGTTGTTTCTGCTAAAAATTCAAACGACATGGAAATTCTTTCCACTTTTTCAACTGGTCAAATAGTACAAGGTATTGTTAAATCTATATCTGAATCTTATGCTTTGATTGAACTTGGCTCTGGAATTAATGGAAAACTTCATATTAGGGAAATTAGTTGGTCTAAAATTGACAATATTTCTGATGTTTTAACTGTTGGAGAAACTCTTCAAGTCAAAATTATTTCTGATGGAAGTCGCGTTGATCTTAGTTTAAGAGAAGTTGATGGAAAAAATCCTTGGCTGAAAAGAATAGAAGAATTAGGTTTTGCTAAAGATCAAATAGTTACTGGAACAATTAACAAAATCGAAGAAAAAATATTATTTGTTAAATTTAACGAAGAAGTTTCTGGTTCTTTACACTTGAATGAGGTTGCTTGGAACAGAAAGTATCAAAATTTTAATGAGTTTGCTGAAGGAAAAGAAATTACCACAAGAGTTATTGATATTAATAGTAGAAACAATAGACTTGTATTAAGTATTAAAAGATTGCAAGAAAATTCTTTTGATCAGTTTAAAATTGGTTCTACTGTAATTGGTAAAATCACTGGTCTTTCTGAATTAGGTTATATTGTTCATGTACAAGATAAGTTGGATGGAATTATTCCTAACAGTTCTTATTATGTTGAAGGAACCTTACAAACAGACCAAGAAGTAACCGCTTACGTTCATAGCGTAGATAATTCTCAATTAATACTTGGAACTAAAGCTCCTAAATAAATTTTATCCTATGTAAGTTTTATGTGAAAAAGACTTTTTATTATATATTATTCAAACTTTACTTGTAAAGTGCGGAATGATCTTTTATAATAAAAACAACAATATTGATAATTCATTTTCTGTGTCTCATACATTTTTACTTTTTATTGAAATCTATTTTTATAACTTTAATTTCTTTAACCCCCTACTTTACTTCTAAGTCCATGGTCTATTTTATTCTTTATGAAAATCTGTTTTTATAATAAAATATCATAATGATTATAACTCGTTTTGCACCATCTCCTACTGGAACTTTACATATTGGAAGCGTTAGAACTATTTTGTTTAATTGGCTTTATGCAAAGGCTAATAATGGAAAATTTCTTTTAAGAATTGAAGATACAGATAAAGAAAGATCTAAACCAGAGTTTGTTGAAAATATTTTTATTACTTTAAACAATTTAGGCCTTGATTATGATGATGAAGTTGTTTATCAAAGCCAGAGGGAAAAAAGACATCAAGAGGTCGCTTATAAATTATTAAAAGATGGCCGAGCTTATAAATGTTATTGCACTGAAAAAGAGTTATCGGATGAAAGAGATTTTGCCCGCGCACATAATCAAACACCAACTTATAGTAGAAAATGTAGAAATTTAACAGAAGATAGAGACGGCCCTTTTACTATTAGGTTAAAAACAGAATTAACTGGAGCGCTTCATTTTAAAGATTTAATTCAAGGAGACTGCTCTGTGAAAAATGAACATATGGATGATATGATCTTGTTAAGATCTAATGGAGTTCCCACCTATATGTTTGCTGTTGTTATTGATGATTATGATATGAATATAACAACGGTAATTAGAGGTACTGAGCATTTAAACAATGCTTATAGACAATTACAAATTTATAAAGCTTGCGAATTTACTCCTCCAGATTTTGCTCATGTTTCTTTAATTCATGCAGAAGATGGCACAAAGTTATCAAAAAGAAATGGCGCAAAAAGCGTTGAAGAATATCAAAAAGAAGGTTTTTTAAAAGAAGCTATTCTCAATTATTTATTAAGGCTTGGTTGGAGCTATGGTGAAAATGAAATTATATCTATGCAAGATTGCTGTAAAATTTTTGATATTAAAAATGTTAGATCTTCTTCTGCCAGATTTTCTTTAGATAAAATGTTAAACATAAACTCAATTTATATTCGTAATTTATCTAATCTTGATCTTGTTGAAAAACTTCAAACTTTTGATAATAAAAATCGATATTCTAAAGAAGGTTGGAAAAGAGTTGAGCTTGGAATGGATGGGTTAAAATCTAGATCTAGAACATTATCTGAATTATTATTAATGTCAGATATTTATGGGTATGAAGATAATTATTATGAAAAAATAATGGAAACAACTGATATAAAAAATATTGAAAAATTTATTGATGAGACATTAACAAATCCTTGGAATACAAATAACGCTGAAATTTGGCTAAAAAATTTTTTGGAAAAAACAAATTTAAAGTTAAAAAATATAGCTCCAGCTTTGCGATTAGCAATTACTAAATCAAAAGTTTCTCCCTGTCTTTTTGAAATTTTGCAAAATTTAGGACCTGATTTAGTATTAAAAAGATTAAAAAACGCAATAACCACTATATTATAAATTTAATATTTTCTATATTATAACCATGATAAATTTCAAAAAAAATCTTTATATTATGTTATTACTAAAATATAATATAACTTCAGAAACCCAAGATAGAAACTATTTTTTAAACAGTCCTTCAAGATTAACGGCTGATTTTTTCTCAGAAAACATAGGAGATCAAGAATATTGTTTAAAATTAGAAGCTGGATATTGTATTTTTAATAAAGTTTTAAATCATTTTAACCAAACTTATTTAAAAATATTTGCAGAAGGTTACTGTTTAAGTAATAATTTTTCATTAGGTATTTTTATTGGTGGATTTATTAACCATTTCGAGCTTGGGCTTTCTTGTTCTTTGCATACAAAAATAATTAATTCCAGCTTTAACATAGGTCTTGGAAGCTCGTTTGACAAAGAAGAAGTGTTCATGAAAATGGAGTTTAAAAGCTATTTTAATTATAATAATTTCTACTTAGGCGGAGGCTTAGGCTTTATATTTTGTAGTAATTCTATAACACAAGAAAACAAGCCTAATAAATCTTACATATTATTTTTTGTTGGATATTCGAACAAAACATATTATGGAGAAAAACTAGATAATGAAATTAATAATTTTGTAACCTTTTTAAAAGATGATTCTAAAACTACCTATGAGGTAAACAGAGCTTATATTTCAACAGAGTATGATTGTTTGGGAACGCGAAAAGATCTTTATGAAATAACTAATTTTACAAAAAAATTCAAAGATGAAAAACTTTATCTTGATTTAAAAATGTTATATGAGGAATCTCTAAAAAGATTTAATGATTTAAAAGATTATGAAAAAATTATGTGTGAAGGATTCAGAAGATATTGTAATTGGTATGAAAACAAATAAAAACTTTAAATTAACCAAAAACCATATCATGTTTTTTATAATCTTAACTATTATTGGATTTAATTAATGTATGGATATCTTTTATTAAAAAAGTTACATTAGCCAAAAACCATATCATTATTTTGCCTAGAATGTTTCTTTCTTTCATTTGGATCAAGATATTTTTTTCTTAATCTTATATGATTGGGAGTAATTTCAAGTAGCTCATCTGATTCAATATATGTAATAGCACTTTCTATTGTTAACAAGCGACAAGGTTTGCATTTTACTGCATCATCTTTTCCAGATGCTCTCATGTTTGTTAAAGCTTTTCCTTTAACCACGTTTACTTCTAAATCATTTTCTTTTGAATGTTCTCCGACAATCATACCTCTATAAACCTGTTCACCTGGTGAAATTAACATTTCCCCTCGATCTTCTAAATTAAACAAAGAATAAGCCGTTGATTGACCGACATCATTAGAAATCAAAACGCCATTCGTTCTTCCTGGTAATTCTCCAGCATAGTCATCGTAACATAAAAAAGATCTGTTCATAATACCTGTGCCTCTTGTATCAGTTAAAAATTCAGAATGATAACCAATTAGTCCCCTTGTTGGCGCTTTAAAAATAATTCTTGTTTTTCCCATTCCAGTTTGAAACATTTCTTGCATTGCAGCTTTTCTCTTGGTCATTTTTTCTATAACAACACCAGAATAAGGATCGTCACAATCTACTAAAACTTCCTCAAATGGTTCTAAAATTTTATTAGATTCACTACGCTTAAGGATAACATTGGGTTTACTTATTCCCATTTCAAAACCTTCTCTTCTCATAGTTTCAATTAAAATACCCAAATGAAGTTCGCCTCTGCCTGAAACTTCAAAATATTCACCTTTGTTTTTAACTTTTAAGGCAATGTTTTTTTCAGCTTCTTTTTCTAATCTATCTCCAATCATTCTAGAAGTACATTTTTTTCCATCTTGTCCAGCAAATGGAGAATCATTAACATAAAGATTAATACTCATTGTTGGAGGATCAACAGGAGTTGATTTTATTGGTTCAGAAATCACCGGATCGCAAACAGTGTGAGTTACAGTAGCTTTTTTTAAACCAGCAAGAATTGCAATATCTCCAGCTTTAACCTCATCTACGGCCACTCTATTTAAACCTTCAAAAGTTAAAACTTTAGTTATTCTGCCATTTTCAACTAAATTACCATTTAAGTCCAAAACTTTCACGGACATATTAGGTTTTAAAACCCCTGACTCAACTTTACCAGTTAATAAAACACCTAAAAAAGGATCCACTTCTAAAATAACATTTAGCATTTTAAATGGTTCTTCAATATTTGATTTAGAGTCTGGAATTTCTTCTAAAACGGTTTCAAACAAGCTATTCAAATTATTTGTTGGATTATTCAAATCAGTTGTGGACCATCCATTTCTTCCAGAAGCATATAAAACCTTAAAATTTAATTGTTCATCGGTAGCATTTAATGTTAAAAACAACTCATATATTTCGTCTAAAACCTCTGAAACACGCGCATCAGCCCTATCCACTTTGTTAATAACAACAATTGGTTTTAAGTTTAAGGCTAAAGCTTTTGTCAAAACAAATTTGGTTTGAGGTAATGGACCTTCGGCAGCATCAACTAAAATTATAGCTCCATCAACCATGCTTAAAATGCGCTCAACTTCTCCACCAAAATCTGCGTGACCAGGAGTATCAACAATATTAATTTTATACCCATCCCAATGAATAGAGGTACATTTTGCTAAAATAGTAATTCCTCTTTCTCTTTCAATGTCATTAGAATCCATAGCCCTAACATTCATTTCTTGATATTCTTTCACTTCTCCACTTTGTTTTAAAAGAGAGTCAATTAAAGTTGTTTTGCCATGATCAACATGGGCAATAATTGCAATATTTTTTATCTTTGAATTCATTAAAATAAAACCTTCGTCTTTTAATTTTAACACGTTTTCAAAAAAAGATCAATATATTGAGAGTTTTTTACACCACTAAGACTAATTCATTTAAAAAAACATAAAATAAAAAGAGCTCTTTTTAAGATATTAAATTATCTCATCCATTAGCTTTATTTTTAGTTAATTTTAAATACTCTTTATACTCTTCGAAAGAAATATCTTGATTGTGAGTTTTTTTAAAGTTTAAATATTTTTTATAATCTTCAAAAGAAACCTCTTGATCGGTTTTCTTTTTAGTTGAAGAAGATTTTTGAACATTTTCTTTTGATTGCTTTTTTGTTGCTAATAATTGTTGACTGTTTTCTTTTTGCCTTTTTTCAAACTCAGCCCTTGCTTCTAACTTAGCCAGCTCTTTAGCTTTTGCAAGTTCTTCAGTGCCCTTAATAGCTTCTGAATAAGCATTTGATAACATACCAATAGAAAGATTAACAGAAACACTAGAGGCTTTAGTTCCATTTTTGATGTTTTTAAACATGTCTTCATGTACTGTTGCTTCTCCATTTTTAAGATTTGCATATGAACATGACAAAGCAACATAAAAAGATTCATAAAAAACATATCCAAGTTGCAAACCTACAACAAATCCAGAAAACCCTGATAGCTCATCTTCCAATTTTGTTTTACCAGCTTCAAAACGACAGCCCAAATATTGAAAACCAGCAAATAATCTAGTGAAAAAAACGGAATGTCTAGCAAAAAAATACAAATTCCAATCTAAGGTATATGAATTATTTAATAAATATCCATATCCCACACTTGAACCAATTTGAAAATTTTCTGTACCTAAACCACTATATACTTTAAAACCCACACCCATTTTAAATAAAGGATGTCCTTCCAAAACGCTAGAAGTTTTAGTTGAATTATCGGATTTATTATAATAACTAAAATCACCACTGGTTTTATTATAATCACTAGCACTAGAACTAGCACTGCTACTGTTTTTTATATCAGACTCCTTAATTTTAGACATGCCTCCAACACTTAAACCCAACTCTATAGCCAAATGAAACCACCTTGAAGCAGTGATTGAACCACCTAAAGATTCTCCAAAGCTTCTTCCCATACTTTCCATAACAGAACTTGTAAAGCCAGCGTTTAAAAAAACTGGAGACAAAGCTAACATAACGATTTTTTTCATTTTTTTCCTCATATTTTTTTAATTATAATATAAAACAAATAAAATAAAAACAATTAAGAAAAATTAGTCATTTAATTAAAAATTCATTTTTATAATAATCAAAATCAATTGAATAAGCCGATCCCTTTTCAATAACCCCGTCTATTAATGAATCTGTGATTAAATCTGTTATCTTTTGTTCCATTAACCTTAATAAAGGACGAGCACCATAGAAAGGATCATGCCCATTTTTAGCCAACCACAATTTAGCTTCTTTTGTTAAACTTATTTTTATATCAAGCTCTGAGCATCTTTTTTTTATATCCTCAAATCTTAAATCAATAATATTACTCATTGAATCTAAACCGAGTTTATCAAAAAACAAAACATTATCTAGTCTATTAAGTAACTCTGGTTTAAAAACCTTTTTTATTTCTGAATTAATTTGATCTTTCACAGTGTCCGTAATGCCATATTTAGATTCCATTAAAAACTCAGAGCCAATATTAGAAGTTAAAAAAATTAAAGTTTGTTTGAAATTAACGGTTTTACCTTGCCCATCAGTAAGACGCCCTTCATCAAAAATTTGCAATAAAATATCATAAACTTGATGATGAGCTTTTTCTATTTCGTCAAACAAAATGATTCTATATGGTTTTTTTCTAACAGATTCAGTTAAAACACCACCATCTTCATGCCCAACATACCCTGGAGGAGATCCGATTAACCTAGCAACATTATGCATCTCCATATATTCAGAACAGTCAATCCTTAACATAGCATTAATATCATCAAACAAGTATTCACTTAAGGCTTTAGCTAACTCTGTCTTACCAACTCCTGTTGGCCCAACACATAAAAACACACCAATAGGTCTATTATCAGAACTTAACCCCATTTTTGATCTTTTAACAACTTTACAAACTTCGTCCACCGCCTGATTTTGATCAATCACTCTTTCTTTAATAATAGAGTTCATTTTTTTTATTTTAGTAAGATCATCTTTTTCTAATAATCTTTCTGAGGATATTCCTAACCACCTTTCCAAAACCATAGCAACTTCTTTTTCAGTAACAACTTCTTTTACTAGTTTTAAATTAACCTTTTCTTCTGCTTCTAAAACTTTTTTTTGTAAATCAGGAATAATTCCATAAAGCAACTCAGAAGCTTTAGCTAAATCGCCATCTCGCTGAAATCTATCTTTATCAATTTTCGATTGTTCTAATCTTTTTTTTAAGGCTCTTAAATTTGCAATAGATTCTTTGTCCTCTTGCCATTCTTTTTGTATTTTGATGATATCTTCTTTTAATGAATTAATTTTTTTATCAAGATCTAATAAATAATCCTCTTTTGTAGAGTCTTCTTTTTTTAAAGCCTTATATTCCATTTCTAAATTCATTAATTCTCTTTTTTTAGAATCCAAAACCTCAGGGTCAGAATCCATAATCATTCTAATTCTACTTGCAGCTTCATCAATTAAATCAACAGCTTTATCAGGAAGTTTTCTATCAGAGATATATTTATGAGAAAGTTTTACGGCTTGCTCAACAGCAGAATTAGTAATACGAACACCATGATGAGTTTCATATCTATCTTTAATTCCCCTCAAAATAGTAATAGACTCACTAACAGATGGCTCCTCAACATTTAACGGCTGAAACCTTCTTTCTAAAGCTCCATCTTTTTCAATATATTTTTTGTACTCATCTATAGTAGTAGCACCAATACATCTTAAAGCCCCCCTAGCTAAAGCAGGCTTTAAAATATTAGCAGCATCCATAGCTCCATCAGTTTTTCCGGCACCAACTAAAGTATGAATTTCATCTATAAATAAAATAATATCTTTTCTTTTTTCAACAGCGCTAATAACCTCTTTTAGTCGCTCCTCAAACTCTCCTCTATATTTTGCACCAGCTAATAAACTAGCGATATCTAAAGATAAAACCTTGTTGTTTTTTAAAATTTCAGGAACATCGTTAGCAATAATTCTACCAGCCAATCCTTCAACGATTGCAGTTTTACCAACTCCAGGCTCACCAACCAAAATTGGATTATTTTTTGTTCTCCTACAAGTAATGGTTACCAATCGTCTAATTTCAGAATCTCTGCCAATAACTGGATCTAACTCTCCTTTTAAAGCTTTTTCAGTAAAATCAACAGTGAATTTTTCAAGAACTTTATGTTTGGTTTCATAATTAGCCGAATCAACTTTAGCTCCCTCTCTAAAACTCATTATTTTATCTTCGACTTCTTTCATGTTTATATTGAACTTAGAAGGTAAGTGCTTCAAAACAGCATAAATTAACCACTCTAAAGAAATATATTCATCGTTATAACTTTTACTTTTTTCCTCAGCCTCTCTTAAAATGGTTGCAACTTTAGAAGAAGGCATTCTTTGACCAGTTTTATCAGATTTTTTTAAACTACTCAAAGCTTTTTCAGCATAATCTTCAATAGCATTTTTTTTGTTTTCAACTAAGTAAGAAAATAAATCTTCGTTTAAAAGAGAGAATAAAACGTGCTCATATTCAACGTGCTCATTACTAGAAGCCAATTCAAAAGATTTTTCCAAAATCTGACCAAACTTATCTGTAAAATTAAACATCATAAAAAGAATAGCATCAAATAAAAAAAAATTAAATAAATTTAGAAAGAGATTATTTTAGCCAAATCAAAATCAAAGCCACAATTAAACCCTTTTTTAGTTAAAAAATCACCACTATTATTATGAAGAGGAATAAAATAAAACAATTTTATAGTCATTTGTCCACCTAAAAATGGTATTTTAACACCTAAAGATGCGCCAGAAATAAAATTCTCAGAAACATCTTGATCTTTTAAATTAAAAATAGACCCAGCTTCAACTGCAACATAAGGATGCAAACTTTGAACAAAATCAGTTAAACCGCTTAATGGAATGATATATTCCACAGCAGCGTTAATTCCAATTTTGCTATCTGCACCTATGATCACATTGTCAGAAATTGGCCCCCAAACTCCCAAATCAGAATAATCTAAATATTGAAACAGACGATGTTTTTTCAAATCAGAATATTCAAAAGCTAAAACATGTCCAGTTTGAAAAATCACCCTAAAAATAATTTTATCACTGTCAGCTAAACATGAACAATATTCAGATTTTATTTCAATTTTATCAGTAGGATTTTTTGGCTCCATTAAAAACAAAAAAATTTCATTATCAAGCTTAAACGAAAAATGAGAACCTGGTTGATTTCTGGAATAATTAACAACATTTGTTTTAACGCTTCCAAAAACAGACCCCTTATCCTCCATTGTAAAATATTTGTATCCAAACTCCAAACAATGATCAAAACCTAAAAACTCACTTGTTAAATACCCATAAACTCTTCCACCAGATTCTTGATCAAAAATCAAACATTTCTTCTCTCCATCTTTAGAAAAAAGATTTTTTATTTTTCCAGAATACATAGCTGCAAAACCAAAAGAAAAAGGCTTTCCATTGGGTAAAATTTGATCAATTTCAAAACGCAAAAAAAGAGATTGATTACTACTTTCACTTGGACTTTGAATACCAAGATAAAAATCTAAATTTCGCCCAGAATCAAAAATATTTTTTTTTCCACAGCCAAGATTTACTCCAAACTCAGGATAAGGAGTAATACCACAATTAGTAAGACTAAACAAAGGCCCTTCTTTCACGTCAATATTTAGCAAATATCCATTGTTTTCATCTATCAATTGAATATTAACATATGTAAAACAACCAGAAGCAAGCAAAAGACTCTTTAAAAAATGCAAATCATCGGTAGAAATCATATCTCCTAATTTTTTATTTAAAACAGACATAATTCTACTGCTAGAAATTTTAGAAGTTCCACTGCATTTAATAGAAGTTAATGTTTTCTTAAAGGCAATGTTCTTTTTTTTAAAAACAAAGTTAACTTCAACTTCTTTTTTTTCCAAATCTTTTTTAGTTTCTACGGTTACATAATAATCAAGATTCTGACAAAGTTGATTCAAAATATTTAACCCACCTTGAATTTTTTTATGAGAATAAATACCAGAATTTTTATCAAAAAGACTTTTAACAACTTTTTTAGCTTTGTCTATTTTATCTTGAGAAATTGTAGAAAAATCAACACAATAAGAGTCAACAGAAACTTCACCAATTTTAAAAGCCATCCCAGAATTTATCTCAATGTGAATTTTTTTATCATAAATATCAAAATAAGAATTTGAAAAAACCTCAAAATATCCATTAGAAAAATAAGTGGGCTTAATAATTTCTTTCATATTAGGTAAATACAGTGAGTTACGAGAAATTTCAAAAACAGCCGGAGCATACTTAGGCCAGTTTTTTAATAAGGATAAATTAAGCCTCTCTTCTCCCCCCGTAATTTCAAGAGTGTTAGCCTTCAAACCATCCAAATCAATTTTATAAACAACTTTTAAAGATCTGCTTTTTTCGTCTTTAACAATATCATAACCTATATCAACATGAGAATATCCTAATCTCAAAAAATGAAGAGTTAATTTTTCAACTGCAAAATTTAAAGATTTAAAAGAAATGGGGTGTAAAACTTGGTCATTCAAATTTATTCCACAAACTTGTAAATATTGCCCATAATAAGATGCAACCTTATTAGAGTTTTCATCATAAACCTTACTTTTAATTAAATTATCATCTCTATAAGAAACAACAAAAGTAACGGATTCTAAATTTAAAAAATCTTGAATTTCTAAAACATTTTTATTTAAAGATAAAGAGTAAAATCCCAAAGAGGAAAGCAAAGCGTACTCATCCTCTTGAGATGCGCAGCCCATAATAAAAGATAGTAAATATTTTTTAGAAAACCTTCCACCATAATATTTTATCTTTAATCCATTTTTTGTAGTAAAAAAAATACCTGTAAAGAAACTTTTTAAAATATTTTCAGAGGGCTTTACAGAAACAAACGACTCATCGTCACTATAGTCATCTGAAATATTTGAGGAAACATTAAAAAAGAAGAGCAAAAACATCAAAAATTTTTTATTCACAAAACAACCCCTTTCGAAAGGAAAAATAATATCTGATACAATGTAACATATTTATTATAAAAAATTAATCCTTTAATTTAAATTTGTATAATTTTTGCTCTGTAAAGATCTAACAAAGTACTAAAAACAAATAAACATAACATAATGAAAAAACTAACAACAAATAAAATATATCTGACTGTATCGTTAAATCGCCTACCAAAAATCCATTCAATAAAATTAATCAAAATTTGCCCACCATCTAAAACAGGTATAGGAAAAAGATTAAAAGCTCCCAAAGAAATAGAAACAGAAGATAAAAAGAATAAAAAATCTGCAAAGCCATTTTTTAAAAAATTATTAGCAGTAGCAACAACCCCTAAAGCCCCAGAAACATTCATATATAAATTTTCTGATCCATAACCAATCAAGCGTAAAAACAAAGATTTAAAAATAAGACAAACACCCAAAAAAGACATAAAAATCATTTCAAATACTTTCAAAAAAGAATACCAAAGAGAATTTTTCACAGTTGTTTTTTTATAATTATATCTGTAACCAACCCCATCAAAAGCTTGTTGTGTTAGTTTAATCTTTTTTTTCAACTCTTTTCCTTTTCTAACAAAAGCAACAACAGAACCATCTTTTATTCTAGCATTTCTTATTCCTTCAACAACATGCCCACCATCTTCTGTGATAACGTCGGTAATAACATCTCCAATTTGAAATCCATTTTGATCAGCTGTAGAAGCAGCTTTAACGTAAGAAATTTCATACCTCATAACAGGAATTCCTTTATATAAAGAAACACCTAAAATCAAAAAAAAACCCAAAATAAAGTTAAATAAAGGTCCAGCAAAATCTATTAAAATATTTTTAAAAGGATGAACGTTCTCAATACCAATTAACTCAGGAGCCTCTTCCCTTGTTTTTTCTAAAGGCTGAACATATCCCCCAACAGTAATCCAACCAAAAACCCACTTAGTTTTATGTTTATCTATATAAGAAAAAATGTTGCCGCCAAATCCAACAGAGAAAACCTCAACAAAGACACCAAAATATCTGCAAAAAAGAAAATGACCAAGTTCATGAAAAAAAATAATAAAACTCAATGAAAAAAAACTAATAAAAACATTTATATATGACATATTAATTAGATAATAACGAAATCATTAATAATTGTATAGTAAAACATATCAAAAAAGTACACAACAAGAAAGTTTGTTTTAATTTAGCAAAACTCATCTTTACTCGTCCTCAAAAAACATTGCATTTAAATGCAGAATAGATATTATTCACTTAATGGACATAACCTTAGCTTTATTTTTAAGTCTAATTGATATCAAAATTTCTGCTTTTTTGATTTGTTGTTTTTACAAAAAATTTCAATTTAACAAAAGATTTTTTATTGTGTTAATTTTATTAAAGATACCCATTATATCTTATGTTTTTAAAAATATAAGCTTTAATATATTATTTGCTTTTATGCTCTGTTTTTACGGATTCATAGGCTTTTTAGCTATGTTTTTTTCAAACTACATATATGCAATTAATGTGCACTTTATAACTAAATTACTAGCAACACACTTGCTTTTTTTGTGTGACAAATTATTAAATTTAAAAGTAAAAGTATATGGAGAACTACCTAAAAATGCAATAATTGCGCCACAACATCAATCACTTTTAGAAATAATTGCCATTACAGTTTATGTTGAAAAGCCCATTTTTGTTTTTCAAAAAAATTTGGTATTTATCCCGTTTTTAGGTCACTTTATTAAATCTATTGGAATGATACCAGTTGATAGATCTAAGTTTAATCCTGAATGGCTTAATTTAGCAATTTATGCCTTAAAATCTAATCAAAATTTGGTTATTTTCCCTGAAGGAACTCGTACTAAATTCGATGAAGTTGTACCTTTTAAAATGGGAGTTTTTAAATTAGCGAGATTAATGAACAAAAAAATTATTCCTGTATATATTGACACCGGATTATTCTGGCCAAAATGGTGTTTATTTAAAAAACCAGGAACCGCTATTATTGTGTTTGGTCATCCAATTGAACCTGATCCTATTTTATTAAGAAAAGCACTAAAAAAACTATCAAAAAATGATCAAAAACCATAAAAAACATTAAAAATCATATGTTTTTTAACTGGTTTTTTAATAATTAATTGATTAATCACAAAAATTTCTTTAAAATTTGCCTTATTTTTTTTTTGCTATTATAGTAATTTTTAGTGCTAAATCAAATTAAAAAAATAATGAAGAATAATTGGATCGTTGTTTTTTTAAATGTTTTATTTGCAACTTTTTCTGCCTTTTTTTTTTCCTATTCATTTAGTAAAAATGAAGTTTTTCAAAATTTTATGATTGTTTTTCAAGAAATGACTTATCCAGCTATTCAAGCTCTTTTTACCTTTCCACTCTTTAATAACATTGTTAAAGAGCTTAAAAAACATCACGTTGATCAAATTTCTAGCAAAGAAGATATTGGAGTAATTAATTCTAATTTTTTAAAAATCAATGAATTTAGGGTTATTATTAACAAAGTTTTTTTTACCTACAGACAGCTTCTCATTGTTTTAACTATGTTTTTTCATTTTTATAAAAATCATGAAATTTCTTTTTTTATATATAATTTGTTGTTTTTTTTCTTATTCTTTTTATATTTTATCTTCTCTCAACAAACGCTAATTCGCAAAAAAAAAGAGGCGTGGTGTTCAACTGAAGTTGTACTTAAAAATCTTCAGTCTAACATCTTTAATATAGAAGACGTTCAACAAAATTTAATTTCCATGAAGTCTATTAAAATCCTTTTAGAAAAAGAAGCTAACTCTTGGTTTGTTTATTCAACTTTTTCTAACCTTCTCTTATTAAGCTATTCTTTTTTTCTGTTTTTCTATTTTTTTTTAATTAACCCTGTGAATGTTTCTATTGGATATATTTATATAAAAAACATTAGTAGATTTCCTAAAAACATTCAAACTTTGATTCTTTATTATTATGATTTTCAATTTTTAAAAAGCAATATTTTCAAGAAAAACTCATTTTCACAAAATTATAAAAATTTAATAGTGAGTAATTTGATTGTTTATAATGTTGGCCCATTTAATTTTGAAATGAAAAAAAATATTTTAATTATACGCGGAAATAACGGCTCTGGCAAAACCGCAATTGCAAAATCTATTGCTGGATTAATCCCTTTTAAAGGCCAAATTAGCTCTCCAAATTGCGTTTATATTGGTTTGGATTCTTTTATTGTTGAAGCAAACATAAGCAGAGGAGAACGTGTTTTAAAACATATAGATCTTGCTCTAAGCAAAAATTATTCTCTGTTCATTTTGGATGAAGTTTTGGATATTTTATCTGAAAAAAACTTCAATTTTGTTTTAAAAAAACTTGAAAATAAAAAAATTATTATTATATCTCATAAAAAATTAAGCATTAATTTGCCTTATCAAACTTTGGTTATCTAATAATAAAAACAATTTTTTTTAGCTGATTTTTTAACTATTTCTTTTATTTCTAACAGTTTTAAAAATTATTTTTTTATTGGATTTAAATTTAAAATCAACCTTTTTCCATCTAATTTAGGATCACTTTCTGGCTTTGCTAAATCTTTTGTTGCAGATATAATTTCTTCCATCATTTTCATTGCTATTTCAGGATAATCAATTTGACGCCCCTTAAAAACGCATAAAACCATAACCTTATAGCCTTCAGTTAAACATTCCATAATTTTTTTTATTTTCACAGATAGATCATTTGCTGAAATTGCTGGATTCATTTTTATTTCTTTTTTTTCATTCATCTTTTGATCTTTTTTTGCTTTTTTTTTGCTTTTTTTTTGTTCAAAACAAAATCTTCCATAATCCATGATTTTGCACACTGGTGCCTCTGCATTTTCTGCTATTTGCACTAAATCCATATTGTCTTCTTCTGCTTTTGACATAGCTTCTGACCAATAGACATTGCCAATTTTATTGCCTTCTTTATCTATTAAAAATACAAATTTTGATCTAATTTCTTTATTAATCTTGTGTTCCCTAACATTGTTAGGCTTTTTTTTATCAATTCTCATTAAAGAGCCCCATTATTTTTTCAACCTCATCCAACTTTAGTACCATTTTTTTATCTGAAAGTTCAAGGGTTATAGTAGAATTATTTGCTTCTTCTTTTCCTACAACAATTAACATTGGAACTTTAGCCAATTTGTGCTCTCTGATTTTATACCCCAACGTTTCGTTTCTTGTGTCTAATTGAGATTCAATGCCATGTTCTAGCAATTTTTTATGAACCTTTTCTGCATATTCATTAAACTCTTCTACTACTGTGCACACCACAACTTGTATTGGAGCCAAAAAAGCTGGCAGTTTACCTTCTGTATGCTCTAATAACACTCCTATAAATCTTTCTAAAGATCCTAAAATTGCTCTATGCAACATGCAAACCTTGCCTTTTTCTCCATTTTTATCAACGAACGATAATTCAAATCTTTGTGGAAGAACAAAATCCAACTGTATTGTTCCTAATTGCCAACTTCGACCTATAGAGTCTTTTACGTGCATTTCTATTTTTGGCCCATAAAAAGCTCCTTCTCCATCTGCAATGGTAAAGTTCAAACCAACTTCTTTTAAGGATTCTGATAAATATTTTTCTGCTAAAATCCACTCATCTGGATCTCCCAGAGCATTATCTGGCTTTGTTGATAAAATGACGTTTACATCAGTAAAACCTAGTTTTTTATATATTTCTATGCAATTAGATAAAAAATGACTTGTTTCTGATTTTACTTGATCTAAAGAGCAGAAAATATGACCATCATCTTGAGTTAATGATCTGACCCTCATTAAACCATGAAGAGATCCTGATGGTTCATATCTATGACAACATCCAAATTCAGCAATTCTTAAAGGTAATTCTTTATAACTTCTAAGTTTTCTTTGAAATATTTCAATATGAGCAGGACAATTCATTGGCTTTAAGGCCGCATCTTCATTTTCATCTCCACCCATGTTTACAAACATCATGTTTTGCTTAAAGCTTACTAAATGCCCTGATTTTTTCCAAAATTCATTAGACATAACTAATGGAGTTTTTACTTCATTAAAATTTGTATATGCATGTTTTCTTACAAAAGACTCTAATTTTCTATATAATTTCCAACCTTTTGGTAGCCAAAATGGACAACCCGGTGCCTCTGGAATCATCATGAAATACTCAAGATTTTTACCTATGTATCTATGATCTATTTTTTTTAAAAGGTTTATGTTTTCTATGTATTTTTCTTTATCCTTAGAATCTTGAAAAACAACAATTGTAAATTTTTGAATTTTTTTACCTTTTAATTCTTCTTGAGCAACCTTTTCAAACGAGAAACTAAAAGGAAGTAAGTTTAAATGATTTTCACAAGTCATTTTTTTTAAGATTCCATTATCACTTGGCTTATTGTTTTTTACTTCCTCTTTAATTTTTGATTCATATTGGTCGAAATTCAACTCTGAATAAGTTTCTTCTGTTTCAAATTTAACTACGCATTCTCTTATAAAATTTTTCTCTTCTTTAATTTCAAGATCAATAATATTTTTTGATAAAATTTTTGAAAAAGCAATCAAAAGATTTCCAATTAAGTGAGAATTGTAAATTTTTATAATTTCTATGCTTTTAGTGACTTGATCTAAAGGCGTTAATATTTTTCCTGTGTTTAAACAACTAAATCCAACTATTTTTTCATCCAATAACAAATCAATTATGTCTTGAAAACTACATCCTTCAGAAACTTCTAGCAATGTTTTTCCACATTGCACATTAAATAGGCTCATTTATAACTCTCCTTTTTCATATATCTAATTTACGAGCTATTTTAAAGTATGAATCATTTAAGTTATATGTCAAGCTTTTGGTAAAGGACAAATTAATGTTTTTAAAGGTTAGTTCATCTGCTAAAATTAAATCAAAATTTTGCCCTTCATTTTTATATTGTTTTCCAAAAGATAGAGAAATAGAATAAATATTAGTATCTAAGGCTTTAAAAAAAGAAAATACGATGTCCATAATTCTTTTACATTGCTTAAAAATAAATTCTAAATCTTCTTTTGAAAGTATTGATAAAGATTCTAAATGCTCTTTTGATAAAAGAACATATTCGTTTTCTTTTTTTAAGAAAATTTCAATTAAATATTTATCCAACCTTAGTCCAGGTTTTAGAAAAATTTTTTTAGAAAGATCTTCGTTTACAACCGAATGAACAATAAATTTAAATGGAAGTACGTCTAAGGCTATTATTTTGTGCTCTAATACTCCATTAGAACATAAAAAATGATTTTTTATTCCGCATGCTGTTAAAACAGAAAAGATTTTAGCCGAAAGTGCAGATCTAATTTCTGCAATTCTTAAATCTTCTTCTTTGAAATATGAGATATATACACCCTTTGTCTCACTTTCATAAATAACTTTAAACTCCCCTTCCAATAATTCATTTCTAAAAGAAGGAGAAATCACATTATTCACCCAGGAATTATAACAAAAAACAATTGAAAAATCTAGCTTTTTGTGTTTACTTTTTTTTAATAAAAATTAACTTTTTATTTGTTTTTTAATGTTATATTATTAATCTAATGCAATTATTTTATATTTTTTTATTGTTAATATCTAAACTAGAATCAATTTATGAGCCTGAAAATGCCATAAGAATAGAGGTGAACACAGGTAACAGTAAACCCATATCTGTTTTTATTGTTTCAACAGCAGACCTAAAAAATTTCAAAGACTCTTTACAGTATAACCTAGAAAAATGCAAAAGATTTAAAGTTATTCAAAACAAATCAAAATCTTCTTATAACATAATTATTAAAAAAGAATTCATTGATGATCAAGAAAAAACATCAATAGAAGTTTTTGACGTACAAGAAAATAGAGCCATAAAAAAGTTTTTTGTTAAAAACATTCAGCCAGAAAATTTTTTAAAAATTTGTGATTTAATATATAAAATTTTGACTCACGAAGAAGGCATTTTTAGAAACAAGCTAATTCTTGCTATTGCTTCAGAACCTAATAAATGCGAGCTGTTTTCCATAAAATCTAACCTAACTGATTTTAAAAAAATTTGCGATGAAAAAATAAACAACTTGCAAGACCTATTCTTGTGTGACAACAAAATCTTTCTATGTAAATTCACAAAAGAAGACAAAGCCTTTTCAATTATGTTTTTTGATCCTATCGATAAAAACTTTTATAACGTTTTCACTATTAAATCAGCCTCTGTTTATGCTCCAGCTGTTTATGACAGAGAAATTTACATTGCTGTTACTGATCACGATACTACCGGTATTTTTAAACAACCCTTTACTGGATCAAAAACATATAATTCTTTTGAAGATTTTTTAAAAGATCCTACAGTTACAACAGTAACAAGTATAAAAGGTAAAATAGCAACAGCCCCCACGGCTAATCAAGGTAAAATAGCGTTTTGCGCTGATTATGAAGGAGCCCCTAGTATTTACCTTTATCCCAATAGAAAAATTTCTTCTAGTGAAGGATCTTATTTCGACCCCGCTTTGAAAGACTCTTCTTTAGCTGCAATAAAAATATATAAAGGAGAGTTTTATTTAGTTTTAATTAATTTAAAAAATGGAATTGAAAAAACTTTGGTTAAAAAATATTTTATTGCAAGACCAACTTGGTCTCCTTGCGGCAATTGGATTGCTGTTTCTTGTAGAGACAAAGGAAAAAAAGATGTTATTTTATTAGTTCATAAAACAGGTAAATATATTATGACAATCCAAACAAACCATAAAATTAAAAATATTATTTGGATGAAAGAAGATAACTAATACTTTATGCAAAGTTTTAGTTTTAATAATTTTGTTTCTAAACTCAAAAAAATAGATTTATCCCTTGAGGCTAAAAAATGGACTAATTTAGCACTTGGAGGCAAACCATTACTTACTTTTTTCCCTGAATCAATCGAAGAAATTCAATTTTTCATTAAAAACAAACCTGAAAACTTAAAATACAGAACATTTGGAGCTGGATCAAATATTTTAATTAGAGACAATGGATACAACGGCGTTTTCATTCGGCTAAATAAAACATTAAAACAAATTAAATTAAATCAAAATTTATTAATTGCAGATGCAGGAGCCGGTTTTGCTCAAATTACTCAATTCTGCTTACAAAACGAATTAGGAGGCTTAGAATTCATTTCTACAATTCCTGGCCAAATGGGAGGACTTGCTAAAATGAATGCCGGTATACCTGAAATTGAAATGAAAGATATTGTTGAATGGGTCGAATTTATAGATGAGTATGGAAATTTAAATCGATTAAACAATAGCGACTGTGGTTTTCAATATAGGAAATCTTGTTTTAAAAACAATTGGATCATTACAAAAGTAGCTTTAAAAACGTTTATGCAAAAAAAAGACTTAATTTTTGAAAAAATCAATCAATTAAAAAACAAAAGAAAATTATCTCAACCAACAATAGGCAAGATTGCAGGTTGTTTCTTTAAAAATCCACTGCCTAACAAAGCTTGGAAAATAATTGAAAACACAAATTTAAAATCTTGTGGAGACACGTTTATTTCTAACCTACATAAAAATTTCATTATCGCTGATAAATCTTTAGACTCATATGAGGTTGAATATTTAATTAACTCCATAAAAGCAAAAAGCTTATTCCAACAAAATTGCTTTCTTGAATCCGAAGTGGAAATCATTGGAAATTATTAATTTTTTCATAAAGCACCTTGAAAAAAATTAAAAAAAAATATATATTCATTTAAAAGGATTTTTCTAAAATGCCAAATAAAAAATCAGCTATAAAAGCATTAAAGCAAAGTGAAAAAAATAGAGTAGCAAACAAATCAGCTATAAAAAGAATAAAAACAGAAAGAAAAAAGTTCATTGCTTTTATTGAATCTGGAAATTTAGAAGAAGCAAAAAAAGCGTTTTGTTTGACTCAATCTCTTTTGGGAAAAGCAGCCAAAACAAAGCTTTTTCATTGGAAAAAATCAGCAAGATTAACTGCTAGAATGGCTCAGAAATTTCCTAAGGATAATTA